>DATKTJ010000001.1:0-6857 GCA_035531235.1 Halothiobacillus sp.
TTGCCCATGTCGATAATGTATTGGTAGCGATCGGTCCAGTCGTCGAAGAAGGCAAATTCCTCGACCAGTTCGGCAATGGCATCTTGCGGATTAGACATGGGCGGGACTCGTTTCCGTGATGGTGAAGCTTTCCCCGCAGCCGCAGCTATCGACGACATTCGGGTTCTGGAACTGCAGCAGGCGAGACAGACCATTGACAACGTAATCGAGCGTCGAGCCCCTGAGTATCGGGTAGCTTTCCGCGTCACAGATCAGGAACAGACCATCGCAGTCGAACGCGTAGTCGTCCGGCTGGATTTCTTTCGCAAAATCCATCACATAGGCAAAGCCGGAGCAGCCGGATTTCTTCACGCCGACGCGCAGGCCGAGTGCAGCCGGTTCGTTTTTCATGAGTGCGTTGATATGTGCGGCGGCGGCTTCGGTGAGCCGGAGACGGTCCGCTTCAGGCAAGGTCTGGGCGCGTGCCGCACCCTGTTCGCGGGTGACAGTCGTTTCAGTACTCATCGTGACATCCTCCCGAATGTTCAGGTGTTCTACTCGCTGCGGGGCTGGGCAGATACGTAAATCTGGTCGCCTTCGATACGGATATCGTGGCAGCCGATGGGTTCGTAGGCTGGCGCGGACAGGGCTTCGCCCGTACGCAGGCAAAATTCCGCGTTGTGCCAGGGGCAGGTGATCACATCGCCATCCAACCGTGCCTCGGTGAGCGGCAGCGCCTGATGGCTGCACTCGTTGGTAACGGCGAGAATGATGCCATCCGCATTCACCACGAGAATATCGTAATCCGGGCCAGAAACGACACGCCGCTCTTCGGGTGCGAGTTCTCGTTGCGGGCAGACGGCCAGCCAGTCGGTGGTATTCAGGGTCTGTGTATCAGTCATGGTAGTTTGCTTTGATTATTAGAACATGCCGGTGGCGAGTTTGGCTTCGTCGGACATCATTTCTCGGTGCCAGGGCGGGTCGAACACGAGTTCCACGGCGGCTTCCTCGACGGTGGGGATTTGCATGATTTGCAAGTGGGCATCGGAGGCGATAACCCCGCCCATGCCACAGCCGGGTGCGGTGAGGGTCATGTTCACGGTCACGCGGCGACCGGCGACCGGCAGGTGTTCGACCTTGACGTCGTACACGAGGCCCAGCTCGACGATATTGATCGGGATTTCCGGATCGAACACGCCACGCAGCTGCTCCCACACCATCTTTTCGACATCGGCATCCGACGCGTCGGCCGGCAGTTCCGGCTTTGGTGGGGGTTCCTTGCCGAGTGCATCGGCATCTTTGCCTTCCACCCGAAGCAGATGGCCCCGCGCCTTGATGGTGAAGCTGCCGCCCAGCGCCTGCATGATTTCGACGGGGGTGTCCTTGGAGGCCAGCACTTTCTGGCCGGAGGGCACCATCATCGCCACACAATCCCGGGTTAAATGAACGCGTTCGAGCGGTTCCATCAATTTTCTACCTTAACTAAGCATGGTTTGCGCCCGATGGACGGCACGGGCAAGCGCCTCGACCTCATCGAACGTATTGTAGAAGCAAAACGAGGCACGCACTGTGCCGCTGGCCACACCGAGCTGTTGCAGGATCGGCATGGCGCAATGCTGCCCGGTGCGTACGGCAATCCCTTGGGCATCGAGCAGGGTGCCGACATCGTGTGGGTGAATACCATCCAGCACGAAGGAGACAACCGGAGCCTTGTGTCGTGCCTGACCAATGATCCGAAGGCCAGGAATGGCGCTCAGGCTTTCGGTGGCGGCGGCGAGCAGGGCGGCTTCATGTGCGGCAAGGGCGGCATGATCGAGTTCGGCCAGCCAGGTGAGGGCAGCACCCAGACCGATGGCGCCTTCGATATTCGGCGTGCCGGCCTCGAATTTGGCCGGTGGCGGGGCATAGGTGATGGTTTCGAAGCTGACGGTTTCGATCATGTCGCCGCCGCCATGATAGGGCGGGAGCTTGTCGAGCCAGGGGCGGCGGGCATAGAGTGCACCGACGCCACTGGGACCAAAGGCCTTATGACCCGAGAGTGCGTAGAAGTCGCAACCGATCGCCTGAACGTCCACCGGGCCGTGTGGCAGGCCCTGTGCACCATCGATCAGTGTAGGAATGTCGTGCTCGCGAGCGATACGACAGATTTCCTGCACCGGATTGATCGTGCCCAGCGCATTTGAGACATGGTTCACGGCAACCAGCCGAGTGCGTGCCGTGATCAGGCCAGGCAGGGCCGACAGGTCGATCTCGCCGATCGGGGTGACGGGAATCACCTTGATCACGATGCCGATCCGTTCCCGCAACAGATGCCAGGGCACGATATTGGCGTGGTGCTCCAGCGCCGAGATCACGATTTCATCGCCGAGCTTCAGGCTCTGGCCGAAACTGGCTGCCACGAGATTAATGGCCTCGGTAACGCCACGCACGAAGACGATTTCATCGGTATGCGCCGCATTCAGGCTTAGACGAACGCGCTCACGAGCCACCTCGTAGAGGTCGGTCGCCCGACCCGAGAGGGTATGCACACCGCGATGAATATTCGCATTGTCGTGCCGATAAAAATGATCGACGGCCTCGATCACAGACAACGGTTTCTGGGTCGTCGCGGCGTTATCGAGATACACCAATGGCTTGCCATTGATGTTTTGCTGCAGGGCCGGGAACTGGGTGCGCAATGCGTCGATATCAAGGCCGATCTTCGTCTGCGATAAAGGCGTGCTGACTGCGCTGTTCATCATTCGGCGACCGTTGTACCGCCCAGTCGGCGGGTGACCTGCGCCGTGAGCCAGTCGACCAGAGCGGGCAGGGGGGCTTTGTCGATGATTTCCTGTGCGAAGCCGACGATCAGCAGGCCACGGGCCTTGGCGAAGGGAATGCCCCGGCTTTGCAGGTAATAAAGGGATTCGTCGTCAAGCCGGCCAATGGTTGCGCCATGACTGCACTTCACATCGTCGGCATAGATTTCCAGCTCGGGTTTGGTATCGATCTCGGCCTGATCGGAGAGCAGCAGGTTGCGGCTGTCCTGAAAGGCGGAGATCTTCTGGGCATCCTGCGCAACCAGAATCCGGCCCTTGAAAATCCCGCGACCGGCTTCATCGGCAATGGTGCGGTAATGCTCGTTGCTCGTCGTGTGCGGGGCGTTATGGATGATGCGGGTATGGGTATCGAGCACCTGCTTGCCGCGCGGCATCATGAGGCCGAACAGGTCGCAATGCGCGCCGGTATCGGTGATGTTCACATCGATTTCGCGACGGATCAGTTGCCCGGCCAGTTGCAGGTTCAGCGAGTGGTAGCGGGCATCGCGGGCCAGTGTGACAAACGTGCGGTCGGTCAGCAGGTGATGGTCACCGTCAAGCCCGAGACTTAGGTGATGCAACTGGCTGTTTACGGCCTGAGTTACGACGCTGACCGTATTGCGCCAGCAGAGGTTCTGATTCATGCCAAGGATGGATTCGATCACCGTTGCCTGGGCATGAGCGCCCAGCTGAATCGATACGCGCGTCTGGCTGAAGGATTCCGGCACAACGCCATCCTGCCACTGCAACACGATGGGCCGGGTCAGGACGGTGTTCGCCGCCACCTCGATCACCACGCCCTGTTGGGCGCTGGCCGTATTGAGGGCGAGCAGGGCGTCGTTCGGCGTGGTTGCCGCCGGCGCAAAGGCAGCCGCGCGTTGTTCAGCCGATGCGTGCTCAAGCGATGTGAATGTCAATCCGGCAGGCAGATCGGTGGGCAGGGTCTTCAGTTGACCATCGACAAACTCGATCACCAGCGCATCGGTGAGCACCGCACTGATGGGATGCGGCACGTCTTGAGCGGCATCACCGGCAGGGGCCGCCAACGTTTGCCGAGAAAGGCTGCGCAGATTCGTCCAGCGCCACTCCTCATCACGCAGGCTGGGCAAGCCCCATTGCGTGATCTGTTGCCGCGCGGCGGACTGGATGTCATTCGGCGCGGCCGCTGTGGCAGGCAGCGCAGCCGCGATCCAGGCGGGCAATTCGGCCCGTTTTTCGGCAACCCGGCTCATGATGCGGCCTCAAGGAAGTCCTGATAGCCCTCAGCTTCGAGTTGCAGCGCCAGGGATTTATCGCCCGATTTGATGATCTGACCCTTGTACAGGATGTGTACGAAGTCCGGCTCGACGTAGCTCAACAGGCGCTGATAATGGGTGACGAGCACGATGCCGCGATCGGCGCCGCGCAGCAGGTTGATGCCTTCGGAAACAACCTTCAATGCATCGATGTCGAGGCCGGAGTCGGTTTCGTCGAGCAAGGCCAGCTTGGGTTGCAGCAGGAGCATCTGCAGGATTTCATTACGCTTCTTCTCGCCGCCGGAAAAGCCGGCATTGACGCCCCGATGCAGGAAGGCATCGTCCATGCCCATCGTTTTCACGAGTTCGCGAATCTTCTTCATGAACGCGAAGGTATCCATATCGTCCAGCCCCTGGGCGGCGCGCTGGGCATTGAGCGCTTCCTTGAGCAGGTAGATGTTCTTCACGCCGGGGATTTCAACCGGATGCTGGAAGCCCAGCAGTAGCCCGGCAACCGCACGCTCTTCGGTGGAGAGATCGAGGAGGTTTTTGCCTTCGTATTCGACGGTGCCTTCGGTGATTTCATAGCCTTCGCGTCCGCCCAGTACCTGGCAGAGCGTACTCTTGCCTGAGCCGTTGGGACCCATGATCGCGTGGACTTCGCCCGCGTTTACGGTGAAATTGATGCCGCGCAGGATGGGCTTGTCGCCGATTTTGGCGTGCAGGTTTTTGATTTCGATAAGTTTCATGAATTCAGCCTCTGGTAGTGATCAGCCCACGGAGCCTTCGAGGGAGACGGCCAGCAATGCCTGCGCCTCCACTGCGAATTCCATCGGCAGTTCGTTGAATACGTCTTTGCAAAACCCGTTCACAATCATGTTGGTCGCGTTTTCTTCCGAGATGCCGCGCGATTTCAGATAGAAAATCTGGTCGTCGCTGATCTTCGAGGTCGTGGCCTCGTGTTCGATCTGTGCGCTGGAATTCTTCACCTCGATATAGGGGAAGGTATGTGCGCCGTTCCGGTCGCCGATCAGCAGCGCGTCGCACTGGGTGTGGTTGCGGGCGTCGTCTGCCGATTTGGCGATATGCACGAGGCCGCGATAGGAGTTCTGCGAGCGACCGGCCGAGATGCTTTTCGAGACGATCGTGCTACGCGTGCGCTTGCCGAGATGAATCATCTTGGTGCCGGAGTCGACCTGCTGGAAGTTGTTGCTGACCGCTACGGAGTAGAACTCACCAACGGAATCGTCGCCGCGCAGGATGCAGCTGGGATATTTCCAGGTGATCGCCGAACCGGCTTCGACCTGGGTCCAGGTGATCTTGGATCTGTGGCCGCGGGCATCGCCCCGCTTGGTCACGAAATTGTAGATACCGCCCCGGCCTTCTTCATCGCCGGGATACCAGTTCTGTACGGTGGAGTACTTGATGGTGGCGTCATCCAGGGTGACGAGTTCCACCACGGCCGCATGGAGCTGGTTCTCGTCGCGTTGCGGGGCCGTACAGCCTTCAAGATAACTGACGTGCGCGCCTTCTTCGGCCACGATCAGCGTGCGTTCGAACTGTCCGGTGTTCATCGCATTGATGCGGAAATAGGTCGACAACTCCATCGGGCAGCGCACACCCTTAGGGATGAACACGAACGAGCCATCGGAGAATACGGCGGAATTCAGGGCGGCGTAATAGTTGTCGCCCGCAGGCACCACGGTGCCGAGGTATTTCTGAATCAACTCCGGGTGCGAATGCACGGCCTCGGAAAACGAACAGAAGATCACGCCGACTTCGGCCAGTTTTTCACGGAAGGTTGTGGTGACCGAGACGCTGTCGAACACGGCATCAACGGCGACGCCTGCCAGGGCAGCGCGTTCGTGCAGCGGAATGCCGAGTTTTTCGTACATCTCGAGCAGTTTGGGATCGACGTCGTCCAGGCTCTTGGGGCGATTGGCGTCGATTTCTTCCTTGCTTTTGGGCGCCGCGTAATAGGACAACGCCTGGTAGTCGATCGGCGGGTAGTGGACATGCGCCCACTGCGGCTCGGCCATCGTCTGCCAGTGGCGGAAGGCCTTGAGGCGCCACTCGAGCAGAAACTCCGGCTCGTTTTTCTTGGCGGAGATAAGGCGTACGACGTCTTCGTTCAGACCGGGCGGGATGATCTCCTGCTCGATATCGGTGATGAAGCCGTATTTGTAGTCCCTCTGGACCAGTTGTTCGAGCTCTTGTTGTTCGCTCATGATTGATTCACCTCACGGACGGTCGCGCCGCCTTTAACAATGCAATGGACCATGGACCTGTTAGGGTTTTCCCACGGTGGAGCGGGGGAGGGATGCTGCTTTTGTCGCACCCGCGGAATCTCGTTTGAACCACACCGGAACCTGATGAACCGGTTCGGATAAAGTAGCCAGCGTCGTTTCCGTCAACAGCTCACGTACACCCCGATTGATGGTGTTCCAATGTGGGCGGACGCTGCAATTCGCTTCGCGTTCGCAATCGTGGTCGGCGCTGAAGCACTCGGTCATCGCGATCGGGCCATCAATGGCCTCGATAATGTCGGCAATACTGATCGACTCGGTCGGGCGTGCCAGACGGTATCCGCCGTGGCGCCCTTGCTGAGAGTTCAATAACCCGCAGGCCGTCAGGGTCTTCAGCAGCTTGCCGACGGTGGGCTGACTCAAGCCGGTTTGCTCGGCCAACGCACGGGCGTTGCTTTGCGGGGCCTTCCCCCGGGCCAGCGTTGTCAGCAACACAATGGCGTAATCACTCATGCGGCTAATCTTGAGCATAGTGCCCCCTGCTATTCATGATTTAAATTGTACTAACTGGGTACGATATTGCAAGCCAAAAAAACCCC
>DATKTJ010000002.1:0-4744 GCA_035531235.1 Halothiobacillus sp.
GCGGCGCAGCCGCTGGCCGCCTCGCTGGCCGGCATGTGCAGCCTCAACATCGAATGCCAGCAGAGCCGCATCGACTTCCGCCTGAAGACCCGCTACGTCGACGAGCAGGCCAGCAACCTCGACGACGCACTGGCGCGCATCGAGAGGTATACCCATGAGAGCCGCACCAAGGCCGGCGCAGCGAAATCCATCGCGCTGCTCGGCAACGCCGCCGACGTGCTGCCGGAACTCGTGCGCCGCAACGTGCGCCCCGACGCCGTCACCGACCAGACCAGCGCGCACGACCCGGTCAACGGCTACCTGCCGCAGGGCTGGACGGTGGAGCAGTGGTTCGAGCGCCGCAAGGCCGACCCGGTCGGCACCGCGAGCGCCGCCAAGCTGTCGATGAAGACCCACGTGGAGGCGATGCTCGCGTTCCACGCGCAGGGCATCCCCACCTTCGACTACGGCAACAACATCCGCCAGATGGCGCAGGACGTCGGCTGCGAAAACGCGTTCGCGTTCCCCGGCTTCGTGCCCGCCTATGTGCGCCCGCTGTTCTGCCGCGGCATCGGCCCGTTCCGCTGGGTCGCGCTGTCCGGTGACCCGGAAGACATCTACAAGACCGACGCCAAGGTCAAGGAACTGATCCCCGACGACGCCCACCTGCACAACTGGCTCGACATGGCCAAGGAACGGATCAGCTTCCAGGGGTTGCCGGCGCGGATCTGCTGGGTCGGGCTGGGCTTGCGCGACAAGCTCGGCCTCGCCTTCAACGAGATGGTGCGCAACGGCGAGCTGAAGGCGCCGGTGGTGATCGGGCGCGATCACCTGGATTCGGGCTCGGTGGCCTCACCGAACCGGGAGACCGAGGCGATGAAGGATGGTTCGGATGCGGTGTCCGACTGGCCGTTGCTCAATGCGATGTTGAACGTGGCCGGTGGCGCGACCTGGGTGTCGCTGCATCATGGTGGCGGGGTGGGGATGGGGTATTCGCAGCACTCGGGGGTGGTGATTGTCTGCGATGGGACGGTTGAGGCGGACAGGCGGATTGGGCGGGTGCTGTGGAACGACCCGGGCACCGGCGTGATGCGGCATGCGGATGCGGGGTATGAGATGGCGGTGGAGTGTGCGAAGGAGATGGGGTTGAAGTTGCCGATGGTGTGAAGCTAGTAACTTCCTCACAAGGTTCAGTTTGCTTGTATGGATACATAAAATTTTAGGGGAGATCATGAAGCTTATTGAGTCTGTGGCGATTAAAGGCTTTCGATCCATCGCTGATGAGAAGGCTGCAACTTTAGGTAGCCATACAGCATTTATTGGGAAAAACTCCAGCGGAAAATCCAATATATTGCGTGCCCTGAATTTGTATTTCAATGGTCGGCCTTCACCCGGAACCAGCCTGGAACTTGATCGTGATGTTCATTACAGACCTCTCCGTCGACAAAAAAAGGAGATTAATATTGTAGTAAATTTCAATATTCCAGAGGGCTTCAAATTTAGAAAGGAGTTAGATCGACTTGAGAAACTTGGAAGAAATTTCAGTATATCTAAGACATGGTCTTTGAATCCCCAGAGGCGGGTAGAAGAAACTATATCAATGTCAGTGAATGGAGTTTTGGTGGCGGGCGGAGACCAATTAGCGAAAGATTTTCTCGCACTGATTATATTCAGATACATTCCAAATAGAACAATCCCTGCGGAAATGCTAAAAGATGAGAGCCAGGCAATTGCCGGGTTCATCTTTAGAAAATTGCGCGAAGCCACTCAAGCTGCGGATGTCTTGAAGGGTATATCGGACTCAGCAGCAAAGTTGTTGACTTCTACGTCGGAGGCGCTTGCGGATTCTGGGGCGCCAATTTTGGAGCCGAACGTGGCGACCGGGGATTCGTTGGGAGACATGTTAAGGATGTCAGGCTTTCGTGCAAAGGGCATGAATGGCGTGGAAGTTAGAGATGAGGATTGGGGTTCAGGTCATCAGGCGTTTTTTTTACTGAATTTGTTGCGCGAAATCGATACAGATTACAGTCGTCAATTTGGGTGGCGACAAGCATCAATTTGGGCCGTGGAGGAACCAGAGTCGGGACTTCATCACGATCTACAATCAAAATTAGCACGGAAGTTGATCGACTGGTCAAGTGATCAGCATCGTAGGCTGCAGATTTTTACTACTACCCATTCTCCAATAATTGCAATGTCTGCTGATACGGGCTACTGGGTTGAAATTGAGGAGACAACAAGCGCATTAAAGGAGATGAATGTAACCGAATTGGTTAGGGCAGCAGAAGAACGAGGCGTATCGAGTTACACGCATCCAATCCTTTCATTTCCGTTTCATCCCGTGGTAGTTGTTGAGGGTAAGAATGATGAGATTGTTCTCAATCATGTGGCGCGAATTTCTGGTAGAGGTATTTTAAAATTCACTTCTTTGCCTGGCGTAGATTCTGACGAGGGATCGGGTATAGATGGCATCATTTCCTATTTGAAAAAAAATTCCTCGCTAATAACGCGGCGATCTTTGGATGCTCCATTAATAGTGCTTGCTGACTGGGAGGTTGGTTCAGAGAAAATGATTTCTCTCCGCAAAGCGTATGGAAAATATAGCGATCGCTATGTTATTAAATGTAATGACGCAAATTGTTCGGCGCAGTTAGATAAAAGTTTTGTTGGTCTTGAGAGATTTTACCCTTCGTCGGTTATTAAGCGTGCACACGACGAAGGCGTTTGTAGTGTTGCCTTCCCTAAAGATGGTGGTTTGTGGAGCATAGAAAAGAACCAACTGAACAAGTGTAAGGCTCGTTTAGCTAATATGGTTCTTGAAATTAATGACATCAGGAAGCTAAGTTCGCTTGTTCATATTGTTGAACAGGTTTATGAGGCGAGCGTGGCCAAGGCAACAGAACAGATGAAGCTTTTATGAAGAAACATGAAGAAACAAAGGGGTCACCATTTCGCCGCCGGGGTCAATAGTCACGCACTTGCTATTCCCCGGCCATACCGTAGAGTAAGTGCCCATCTTGCCGCGAAAACCGAAACCGGGACGGAGGAAGTTAAGGCGAGTTATCTACCTCCGTCCCCTTTGCTCCACGATTTTTTGAGCCAACTGGTCTGAGCCACTTAATTGCTTGCGAACCGACGTTCGGAGCGACTTTATGAAGCGGAGTCATGTTGATGGCAAAGTTTTTGAACACCAGCGCGACCAACTATTTCCTTGAAGAGTTGATCAAGGACGCCAAGGATCGTCTGATCCTGATCAGTCCGTACCTGAAGCTCAACGACCGGGTGAAGGAACTGTTGGCCGACAAGAACCGGCTGAAGATCGATGTGCGCATGGTTTACGGGAAAAGTGAGCTGCAGCCCGTGGAGATCAGCTGGTTGCGCGAGCTGACGTATATCCGCACCAGCTTCTGCAAAAACCTGCATGCCAAGTGCTATCTCAACGAGGAACTGTGCATTGTCACCAGCCTCAACCTCTACGAGTTCAGCCAGGTCAACAACAACGAAATGGGTATCCTGATCCGTCGCGAACAGGACCCCGAGCTGTACCGCGATGCCTATGAGGAAGCGCAGCGGATCATTCGCATCAGTGACGAAATCCGCATCTCGATGGAACGTGTTGCAACGTCTGAGAACGCCGGTGCGGAGGAGGGTGAGCACGACGCCGGCAAGGATGACGCCGATACGGTTGGCAAGCTCACTACCTCCAAACTGGCCCGCAAGCTGGGCTTGAAGACGAACGAATTGACGGACAAGTTGCTTGCCGACGCCTATCTGGAGCTCAAGTCCGACAAGACGCACCTCACTGAGAAGGGGAAAGCTGCGGGTGGCGAGTACAGAATGAGCCCCCGCTTTGGCGGATACTTTCTGTGGCCCGACTCCTTAAAGGTTTGATCGAAATGACATCCGGGACTAGAAACGATAGAAACTGTAGAAACTCAGATGGGTTCAACCGGGGTTCAACCGGGACGGAGGAAGTTAAGGCGAGTTGACTACCTCTGTCCCTTTTGCTCCTTTGCTGGCCTTGATTTGGCCTACTCGGTGGGCGCGATGCCAGTGCTGAAGAAAAACGGGGTCAGGTTCACTTTTACCTATGTTCGAAGTGAGCCTGACCCCGTTAGTTTTTGCTGGAAACTAGCGATTAAATGAACCTGCCCCCTTTTTTGTGTCCCCTTTTCCCGAAAAAACGCACACGCCCAATGAAAGGCTCTTGGCCTGGTACATGGCGGCGTCTGCGGCGCGCAGGTAGTCATCGGTTGTCGCGAAGCCGGCTTGGCTGCTGACCACCCAATTAAAGGGGACGTGGCAAATTAAATTCCGTCAGTCACTTGCCGATCCGGTTAAGTTGTCCGATCTTAATTAGCCACGTCCCCATTTTTGGAATTGTCCCTGACACCTTTTTACTGACAGAGCGCAGTTCTTCAGCGTCCACGGTGGAGTCTCCAGTAGTTGACGGATTTCTTCATGCGACGCGCCGTCGTGCAAACAAGCCGGTAGCGAGTCGGCCTTCCATTGACCTTGCACTGACCTCACTGCGCTGCGCGCATCAGCCGCGATAGCAGCGATTCCTCAGCCCGGCTGAAACGCGGGTCGGCGGCGTCCGTGGATTGCTTCAGCCACAGCATCGAACCAACCGCATCGTCATGCCGTTGGTTCGATGGACAAGCCGGTACATCCAACCCAGCGGCTACTTCGTCTCGACGATTTTCTTGAGATTATCCAGGCCTGACTGGTAAACGCCTCCAATGACCTTGATCGCAGTAGCGTC
>DATKTJ010000003.1:0-42990 GCA_035531235.1 Halothiobacillus sp.
GGATGAATGTCCACACTGTGCACGCTGTACCCCAAGTGCGCCAGACAGGCGGTTAGAAAGCCTGTTCCGGTGCCGATTTCGAGGATTCGTTCCTGCGGTTCGATGGCCAAAGCCTGCAGAATCCGACCTTCCACGACCGGCGGTAACATGGTTTCGCCATGGCCGATGGGTAGCGGCGTATCCGAAAAGGCGAATTTGCGGTGTTCGGCAGGGACGAACTGCTCGCGCGGGATCTTGAACAGGGTTTCGAGGACGCGCTTGTCCAGTACATCCCACGGGCGGATTTGTTGCTCAACCATATTGAAGCGGGCGAGTTCAGTATCGAATGCCATCATGCTGTTCAATGCTTCCCAAGAAGATAAGGCGTGTGAATTGGTTCGGTTCTCATGCCGCAGCATCGAACCGGACGAAAATTTTTGTCGCGTCTCGCGCATCAGCTCCGCTTTCGCAAGGCTCACAGCAAGACCATAACCTTTGAATCCTATCAAATATATCGGTTAGCCGGTATCTCTTCTGTTCTGTGCGCGCCGTCTGTTTTGCGTGACGAATCGGTGTTAGGGCGACACCGGGGAATGCGTTTGCGCTCAGGATGCCGTCCTGTCGCGATTTTCTATCGTTCGGCATGCTCGGCGCCGAGTCTGCTTCGGATGGATGAGTGCCGGGGCGATCAGCGAAACTTGCTATCCGCCTGAAAGTGCTTTAGCTTCTTCCCTTTCGACTAGGGGTGCTGCCATTGGCGGCTGAGAGAGACCCTTGGAACCTGATCCGGCTTGCACCGGCGGAGGGAAGTCGGTCGTCGGCATTCTGTCGCGATTGTATCGTTCTGCCTGGCAAGCCTTTTGAATTTATTGACGAAGGTGTCTGCCATGAGCGCTGTTCCAGATGATTTCCTGTCCAAAACCGCCCGACTGTCCGAATCGGTAATCGCGCCGTTTGCCGGCAGCCAGAAGATTTACCAGACCGGTTCGCGCCCCGATATCCGCGTACCGATGCGTGAAGTCACGCTGAGTCCGACCCGGACCGATCGCGGTGTGGAAATCAATCCGCCGATCCCCGTGTACGACACCTCCGGCCCCTATACCGACCCCACGGCGACGATTGATCTGCTGGCCGGACTGTCGCCCCTGCGTGCGGGCTGGATCGAGGAGCGTGACGATACCGAGCAACTGGACGGACCGTCCTCCGAGTTCGGCTTGGCTCGAATGAGCGATCCGAAAACGGCCGGCCTGCGTTTTGCCCATGTGCATGCCCCACGCAAGGCCAAGGCCGGCCGGAACGTGACCCAGATGCACTATGCCCGTCAGGGCATCATCACGCCGGAGATGGAATTCATCGCCATCCGCGAAAACAACCGACTGCAGGAAATGCGGGCCGATCCCCGCTACAAGGCCCTGCTGCGTCAGCACAAGGGTGAGTCGTTCGGCGCGTCGATCCCGGATGAGATCACCCCCGAGTTCGTGCGCGACGAGGTTGCTCGTGGCCGCGCGATTATCCCGGTGAACATCAACCACCCCGAAATCGAGCCGATGATCATTGGCCGGAATTTCCGTACCAAGATCAATGGCAACCTCGGCAATTCCGCCACCACCTCCGGCATTGCGGAAGAAGTGGAAAAGATGGTGTGGGGCATTCGCTGGGGTGCCGACACGATCATGGATCTGTCGACCGGCAAGAACATCCACGAAACCCGCGAATGGATACTGCGCAACTCGCCCGTGCCGATCGGCACCGTGCCGATCTATCAGGCGCTGGAGAAGGTCAACGGCAAGGCCGAAGATCTGACCTGGGAAATCTTCCGCGATACGCTCATCGAGCAGGCGGAACAGGGTGTGGATTACTTCACCATCCATGCGGGCGTTCTGCTGCGCTATGTGCCACTGACCGCCGAGCGCGTGACGGGCATCGTGTCACGCGGCGGCTCGATCATGGCCAAGTGGTGCTTGGCGCATCATCAGGAAAGCTTCCTGTATACCCATTTCGAAGATATCTGCGAGATCATGAAGGCGTATGACGTGAGCTTCTCGCTGGGCGATGGTCTGCGCCCGGGCTGCTTGGCCGATGCCAACGATGCGGCCCAGTTCGGCGAGCTGCAAACGCTGGGCGAACTCACCCAGATTGCCTGGAAGCACGATGTGCAGGTCATGATCGAAGGTCCGGGCCATGTGCCGTTGCACATGATCAAGGAGAACATGGAGAAGGAGCTGAGCGATTGCTATGAGGCCCCTTTCTATACGCTGGGCCCGCTGGTGACCGACATCGCCCCGGCCTATGATCACATCACCAGTGCGATCGGTGCGGCCAATATCGGCTGGTACGGTACGGCCATGCTTTGCTATGTGACCCCGAAAGAACACCTCGGCTTGCCGGATAAAAACGATGTACGCGAAGGGGTGATCACTTATAAGATTGCCGCACATGCGTCCGATCTGGCCAAGGGCTTTCCGGGAGCGCAGGTTCGGGATAACGCCCTGTCCAAGGCACGGTTCGAATTCCGCTGGTCGGATCAGTTCAACCTGTCGCTGGATCCGGAGCGAGCCCAGAGTTATCACGATGAAACCATGCCGGCCGAGGCGCACAAAGTGGCGCATTTCTGCTCGATGTGCGGCCCGCACTTCTGTTCGATGAAGATCACCCAGGATGTACGGGACTATGCCGACAGCCTGGGCGTGGACGCCATGGATGCCATCAAGAAAGGGATGGAAGAAAAATCCATCGAATTCGTGAAGAAGGGCGCCGAAGTCTACGGGCGGGTTTGATCCATCATTTCGACAGTTAATCTAGGAGAGGTCTCATGATCCAGACACATGACCACTTGCCTGAAGCAACCCTGCATTGTCGCGGGCCGCAAGGGTTGGATGGGTGCACGATCAGTGAATTGACCGCGGATCAGCGGGTCGTGCTGTTTGCCGTGCCCGGTGCCTTTACGCCCACCTGCTCGGATGCACATGTTCCCGGATTTCTCACCTTGAACGACGAAATCCGCGCACAGGGCATCGATGAGATTGTCTGTGTGTCGGTCAATGATCCCTTCGTGATGAAATTCTGGGCCGAGCATCTGGGCGTTGGCGCGGCCATTCGGTTTCTTTCCGATGGCAATGGCATGTTCACCCGATCGATCGGCATGGAACGCGACATGAGCGGCGGTGCGATGGGCATGCGTTCGAAGCGTTACGCCATGATCGTGGAAAATGGGGAGATCCAGTGGCTTGGGGTGGACGAATCCGGCTTGCAGAATTCCTCGGCCGAATCGGTGCTGGCGGCGCTGTCTTAACCCGCTCCGTCCGCGTCATTCGGATGAGCGGGCGCTTGGCCTGATTGGATTCGATAGGGAATAAACCGGGGTACTGCCCCGGTTTTTTTATGGTGCTCCGGGCGCTTGCCGGCTTAGCGACTTTTTCTGGGCAGGGGCAGCAGCCACGGGAGGCTTCCGCGGATGGTTTCATGCACAACGGGGGACCACTGCGTGAGCCGGGCATGGGCCTGCAGGATATCCTCGGTCGTCCAGGGCGTTTTTCGATAACAGACGACGGTGTTGAAACGATCGGGTACATGCAGGGTGAGCGGTGTCGGGGAAAAGTAACGCGCCAGCTGGTTATTGAGATGGCTGACGTCATCCAGGGCATTGCGCCAGATATTGGCGCACAGCACACCTTCGTCGTCGAGTTGATCGGACAGGACGGCAATGCTGCGGGCCGGAATCGGCACCATCCCTTGTTCGTCGAAGACGTCCAGCCAAATAATATCTGCGGGCGGCGTATCCATCAGCCAGAGATTGTCGGCGATGTCGCCAAAGCGGAGCGTGATGTTCGGGTGGTCGGTATCCAGATCGAAGTACTGTTTCGCGATGTCCAGCAGGGCCGGCCGCAGATCGTGCGTGGTCAGGCGGATATCGGTATATTCGAGCAGGAAGCGGGCCAATGCGCCGCCGCCCAGGCCGTAGAGGTTCAGGCGATCGGGTTTGGGGTGCAGTACCAGACTGGCCAGCAGGGCGCGATAATAGCCAAAGGCCAACTGGTAGGGACGTGCGGGATACCAGCCCGATTGTGCCGTATGGTTGCCGAACCGGAGGTTGACTTCGCCTTCCTGCTCCACCACCTCCATCAGGCCCCAGGCGTCGCGGACGGCCAGCCGTTTGTGCTCCATCGTGCTATAACCTTATGACTGATAATTTGATTGAAGAGCGTTCAATGAAGATGTACCGAAGTATATTCCTGTTGTGTCTTGCGCTGGCCTTGTGGGCCCAGAGTGCGCTCGTGTCCGCCGCCACCTTTCAGGTTGGCGATCGTGTTTTCATCCCGCTGTATGCCGAGAACCTGATGAATGACGGCTATGCCGACGGCATTATCCAGTCGTTGAATCCGGACGGCACGGTGAATATTACGCTCAGTGACGTGGTGAATGGGGCCGACAAGACCTTGTACGGTACCTGCAGCCCGTCGGGAAACTCGCCTTTGACTGCGGCAGGTGCCGATTCGGGCGACAACACGCCTGGCGCAGGCAAGATCGTTCGTGAGGTGCCGGTGGACAAGATCCTGCCTTGGACGGTGGGGCAGTTCCAGTATGTCGAGCGGGAAAACCTGTCGACGACCATCCAAAGATGGTTGAGCGGCGGCATGGCCATTACGCCCAATTCTCTCGATGTCGCCGACCGGCGCGCGCGTGAATTGGGGTTGCCGCGCCTGCGTGAGGTCGTTGCCATTGCCAAACTGCAGGTGGAATCGACGGGCGGCAATGGCTTCCCGGTGCCCGCCGAACGCGCGTTGCACGGTGCGGCCGCCATGCTCGATGCGGTCGCGAAGCGCGTGCAGCACAATCCCCATGCCGTGCGGGATGCGGCCGCCATTCTGGCCGGTACTGCGCCAGCGCACAGCCCTGATTTGCTGGTCGAGGCCATCGTGCATATCGCCAAACTGACCCAGAGCCAGTTGCAGGAACTGGCGGGCGATTATCCGGATCCGCGCAAGGTGTCGGGTTATACCCCGGCACAATTGGCTGCGATCTATACGGGTTGGTATCGGGTCATGACGGCCAACGATACGCTGCCCTATGAGCATGCCCAGGTCGCGTTTTTCACCGGTCGGGTCAACAAGACGCTGGCCGAAGGCAAGTGGCCGGCGTTCTGACCGGGGCATTGGGGTCAGGGCGTCGCTGTGACTGCGTCACTTTTTTCGCGGCGGGCGGCCAGATAGACCTCGCGCGCCGCATCCAGATTCAGCAGGAAAATTCCCAGGCCCACGACTAAATCCGGCCAGGGAGATAGCGTTGCGGCCGTCACAAACCCCGTTGCAATAATGGCGACATTGGCCGCCGCATCGTTTCTGGCAGACAGGAATGCGGCTCGCGTCAGACTACCGCTATGGTGCCGGTAACGGGTCAGCAGAAATGCGCAACTCAGGTTGACGATCAAGGCGCCACCCCCGGTCAGGGTCAAGCTGAGTGCGTCGGGGGGCGTCATGGCGTGAAATTTCTCCCAGGCCATCCAGAGCGTTGCCATCCCCGGCAGCAGGAGGATCCCGGCCAATGTCATGCCCAATCGGGCACGGTTGCGTAGGCTGAAGCCCAGGCCCAGCAAAATCAGAAGATTGATGGCGGTGTCTTCGAGAAAGTCGATCGAGTCGGCGAACAGCGATACGGATCCGATCGTCTGGGCAACCGTGAATTCAATCCAGAAGTAACCGAAGTTGAGGCCGGCGACAAGCCAGATGGCTCGCCGCAGGTTCTGGTCGTCGCTAGTCTTGGGCATGGTGTCTCTCTTCGCGACGGATGTTCGTCCGAGGTGGGGAGGTAATCCCCCCGGGATAGGTCGCGTGCGCAAGCGTGCGCGGGGTGGCTATCTAGCCGTGCTGTTTGATGGCTTCCTTGAACTCGGCTTTCTGGCTGTCGGTCGCCTCGGTCTGGTAGCGGGCTTTCCATTCTGCATAAGGCATGCCGTAGACGGCGACGCGGGCGTCATGGTCGCTCAACGGGGTGCCCCGCTCTTCGGCGGCTTCCCGGTACCAACGCGAGAGACAGTTTCGGCAAAAACCGGTGAGATTCATCATGTCGATGTTTTGCACATCGGTGCGTTCGTCCAAGTGGGCGATCAGACGGCGAAAGGTGGCGGCCTCCCACTCGGTGCGTTCGGCTGCGGTCGGTTCAGCTTGGGTGGTTTCGACGGGATGTGACATTGGAGAGTCCTCGAACGGTTGCGGCATTAGGCGTTTTTTGGCGCGCGCGTATTGAGCGTAACGGCATGCAGTGCGCCAGAGGTAATCGCAGGCGCCAGGATCTTGTTCACCAACTGGTGCTGTTGCAGCATGGATTTCCCGGCAAAGGCACTGCTGATGACTTCGATGCGAAAATTGCAGCCCTCGCCCTCGGGGTTTACTTGGGCATCGGGAAGCTCGGCCTGGATTTGCTGGATGATGTCTTGTGGGTTCATGGTGTCTGTTTCCGTCAAAAGTTTCGTGGGGAAGAGTTTAGCAGTTGTGCGGGGCTCCGGCGTTGATCCTGGGTCATTGTTGCGATGGCCGAGGCGAATCAGGGCAGCAGTGACGGCAGGCGAGCGCCAACCCGCACCCCTGCCAGCTGGTCGCGAGCCGACGGCGGCTGTCGGATGTAAGGACGGAGCCCCCCCTTCTTTACATTATAGAGCGCCGATCATCCGTGCGGGACTCCATGGCAACCCCCCATTTCGGGCCCAAGTTTGATTGAACTGGGGACGATGTTGATCGATGGCCTCTTTCGTCATGGCGGCAGCTAATCATCTATCCCCTATTGGTTTATTCATCGATAGGTTTGATGCTGCAGGAATGTGCGCATTTTGGTTGAAATCAATTGAAACCATTCCATACTGGTGATAGCTTCAAAGAGCGGTTTGATTGAATCAATACAGCGAGCCGCAGGAAGGTGGCCTCAGGGTTTGGAGACCCGGCATGCCGATCTGTCAGGTGGTCTACGAAAAATGGATGTATGTATGTCCCACAGACTGACCTCTGTTGCACTACTTGCCGTGGCGTTCTACGCGGCCAGCGCTCACGCCGATAACCAGAATTCGGGGATATTTTCGTTCAGTGGTTTCGGCTCCGCCGGGCTGGTCCACTCCAGCGAAAAACAGGCGGACTTCACCTCCAGCCTCTTCAAGCCCAACGGTGCCGGCTACAGTCACAACTGGAGTGCTGACGTCGACAGCCTGCTGGGGGCGCAAGTCACCGCACAATTCACGCCCCGGCTTTCGGCTGTTCTGCAGGTCATCTCGGAACAGAACTACAATAATAGCTACCGCCCCCACGTGGAGTGGGCGAATGTCCAGTATCAGGTTACGTCGGACTTCAGTGTTCGTGTCGGCCGTACGGTTCTGCCCACTTTTCTGTTTTCCGGATCGCGCAAGGTGGCCTATACCTATCCTTGGGTGCGCCCCCCGCTGGCGGTGTATCGCCTGGTACCGGTAACTGCCAGCGATGGGCTGGACGTCAGTTATCGCCTGCATGTCGGTGATTTCACGCATACCATTCAGGCCAATTACGGACGCGCCCAGCAATCGTTGCCGCATGGTGGGGTGGTGGACGCGAGACGAGCGTGGGGCATTACCTATACGGCTGAATACCATGCCGCCACGCTGCATCTGGCCTATCAACGCCCGCACTTGGCCATAGACGGCGTTCAGCCGCTTTTCAATGCCTTCAGGCAGTTCGGGCCCGAAGGGGTTGCCCTTGCGGACAAGTATGGCCGTAATGGCCAGCCCCTTGCCATTACGGCCATCGGGCTGAGCTACGATCCGGGGCAGTGGTTTGCAACGGCCGAATGGGGCCGCGCCAAAAGCCGGTCTTTCCTGGGTGACAACACTGGGTGGTATGTCAGCGGGGGCTATCGGTTCGGGCGATTCACGCCCTATCTCACCTATGCGCGGGCGCGTACGAACAATCTCTCGGACCCCGGTCTGAACCTGTCGACCTTGCCCCCATTCCTGATTGGCCCGGCAGCCGGCCTGAATGCTGCCCTCAATTCGCTTCTGAGAGAAAAAAACGTGCAGAACACCCTTTCTGTCGGCGGGCGCTGGGAGGTGGCCCGGAATGTCGCTTTCAAGTTGCAATACGATCACACCCATATTGGCGCCGGATCGACCGGCGGATTGATCAACCTCCAGCCGGGCTTTCGGACGGGTGGCAGGGTTAACGTGATCAGCGCCAAGTTCGATTTCGTATTCTGATGATGAATATACATACCATGAACCGAGTCGGATTGATCCTTGTCGGGATGGCGCTGAGCCTGTCGGCCGGTGGCGCGCGGGCTGATGTGGTGGTGGTTGTTTCGGCGAAGAGCCCGGTGACGGCGCTCAGCAAAAATCAGATTGTGGATATTTTCCTGGGCAAGTCGAACCGTTTCCCCGATGGCCGCCCGGCCGTGCCGATCGATCAGGTTGAAGGCTCGGCGGTGCGCGATGAGTTCTACCGCGAGTATGCCGACAAGTCTCCCGCGCAGATCAAGGCCTATTGGTCGAAAATCATTTTCACCGGTCGGGGGGCGCCACCGCAGGAAGTCGACAATGGTCTGGCAATGAAGAAACGCATCATTGCCCACCCTGACGACATTGGCTACATCGATCGGGACATGGTAGATGGCAGTGTGAAAGTGGTGGGTACACCGTAACCTGCGCTGAACTTCGGCGGCTTGCCTGGCGCTTCAGGCGTCCGGCGGAGACGAGCCAGCCTTTTTGTCATTCGCTTGCGCCCATAGTAATTCCGCGAATTGGTCTGCCGGTGCCGGGTTATTGAGATAAAAGCCCTGGAATTCATCGCATGCGTTCTGGCGTAAAAAGTCTGCCTGTTCCTTTGTTTCCACCCCTTCAGCGACGATGGTCTGGCCCAACATCCGGCCCAAGGCGATGATGGCTTCGGCCTGCCCCTTGTTGAAGGCGCTGGTGGTGATGTCCCGGATGAGGGAGCGATCGATCTTGATGGAGTCAATCGGGAATTGCTTGAGCAGGGCCAGCGAAGAGTAACCGAGGCCAAAGTTGTCGATGGCAATCCGGATGCCTCGGCTCGTGAGGTCGTTCAGGATTTTCATGGCGGCATCGACATCGCGCATCAACAGGGTTTCGGTGATGTCCAGTTCCAGAAGGCGTGGATCCATACCCGTATCGGTCAATATTGTCGTTAATGTCGCCAGCAGATCCTCATCATAAAACTGGCGCGCCGTGAGGTTGACGGCCATGCCCAAGGGGGGCAGCCCTTGTTTTTGCCAAGTCACATTTTGTTGGCAGGCGGTTTTGAGCACCCATTTGCCAATAGGCATGATCAGGCCGGTTTCTTCCGCGATCGGGATGAATTTCATTGGGGCGATGGTGCCCAAATTTGGGTGGTTCCAGCGTAGCAGCGCTTCAATGCCCGTTATCTGGCCACTGGCAATTTTCCGTTTGACTTGATACTCCAGTTGGAACTCGTTCCGCTCCAGGGCTTGTCGCAAATTCGACTCTAGAGCAAGTCGTTCGAGCGAACTGGCATTCAATTCCGCGGAATAAAACTGGAAATTGTTCCGACCCCCTTCCTTCACGTGATACATCGCAATATCGGCATTTCTTTCGAGTGTCTGCTCATCCAGACCATCCTGCGGATAAAGGCTGATGCCGATGCTGGCCGTCACGCGAAATTCCTGACCGTGCAGGATGAAGGGGCGGGCGACAGCGGCGCGTATTTTCTGGGCGACCGTTGTGACATATTTTTCTTCCGTCAACTCCGGAAGCAGGGCGACGAACTCATCACCCCCCATGCGGGCGACGGTGTCGCTGTCGCGCAGACAAGTTCTGAGCCGTATCGCGACTTCTTTCAGCAACAGGTCGCCGGCCTCGTGTCCAAGGGTATCGTTGATGGACTTGAAATGGTCGAGATCAAAAAACAGGACAGCCAGTTGACGATTATAGCGATGTGCCTGGTGGATGCTTTGACCCAGGAGCTTGCTGAACAGGCTGCGGTTCGGTAGGGCGGTGAGGCCGTCGTGGTAAGCGAGGTGCTCGACCTCCTCGGCGTGTGCGATCTGCTCCTCGGCGGCACGCGCTCGGCTTAAAGCAAGCAGCCAGCTCAACCGGCCGAGTATTGCGATGATCAGGATCAGTAGTAGGCTGCCAATGGCCGCACGCCATAGATAGGTTTCCTTGTTCTTGCGGAAGGGGGCCAGTTGTTCATTCGCAGACAGGCCGACGATCACGGCCAGGGGGAAATTGTAGAGCTTGCGGGCACTGGTGTAACGCGGCACGCCATCCCAGGCATTGGTTGATAACAGCGCCTCGCTTTTATCTTCTTCCTCCGAGTGCAGAGTGATGGCCGCGAAATTCGTTTTTTCGCCCGCAGAGATGGTGTTTCCGCTGCGCCAGACCCTGAATATGCCGTCGGTGCCGATAAGACCGAGCATGCCATGCGAGCCCAATTGCGATGGTTCATACCCGCTGACGAAGTAGGCGGTATCGACCGAGAGCATCACGATGCCGGCAAACTTCCCATCGGGCGCAGTCAGTCGTCGGCTGAACATGAGTTTCCATTCTGCCGACGCCGAGCTTCTGCTGGGGGGGCTGACCCAGAGGGTGTCCATGTGACGTTGCACCTTGAAATACGCTTGATCGGCGACATTCCCGAGGTTGGAAGGCCGGGTACTTGTCTCGATATCGCCTTTGTCATTGGCAATACTGACCGTGAACAGCAAATCCGGCGGTAGCAGGCCACTCGCCTTGAGTGCGTGCAGTTTGTCGTACTTCCCTGTGGACGCGTACTCATATTGGACGAGCTTCAGGGTCTGATTGATTTCACGCAATGCGCGCAGAACCTGCGCTTCATAGGTTTCTGCCAGTTGTTGGTCGGAGACGGCGGCAGTTCGTTCGGCAGCGGTGCGCTCCACGCTGATGAGGTTCAGTGTCGTCCCCCAGATCACAGCGAGCACAAGCACGGCAATCGCTGGAAAGAGAAGCCGTGGATCCATGAGATGACTCAGCCGGTGCCGTGGGGGGGCGGCCGTCGATGCCGATGTGTCCTGTGAGTCTGTACTTGGGGCGGGGCCCAATGTCTGAGTCATGATCGTTGCCCTATGGAAGACGGAGCGGGTTCTTTTCTAGTTTCCAAGATCCTGCCCGGTATCGGTGAGCCCTGCCTCGCGCCGTCCATGACCTCACGCGTAGCCATCCAATCACGGTGAACCCGTTCGACTTTGCTTGTCTGTCGCGTCACTCATGATCCCACGCCCTGTTTTGCCTAACCCGCCAGATTCCGTTCCGCTTTGGGGTGGTCTGAGGTTGGTATCCCGCTCATCGTACCCTTTGCCTGAACCTTGGGTCCGAGCTCGTCCATCGATAGGGCAGCCGTGCTTCTCGGCCCTTTGTCGCGAACTCCGGTTGATTTAAACATGCCTGATCCTTTCACGATATAGAGCATGATTATCCATGACGCGCAACGGGGCAGCCAAGCAGGGTGTCTACAGTCGATTCGGGGTGCTCGTGATGCATTCACATGCCCGAGCATGCCGCCACCCTTCGGACGGTGGTGCGATTGTATGAGGATCAGGGCAGCAGGGATTTCAGTCGGGCTCCAATCACGTCATTCCGCCAACCGGTCGTGAGCCGATGTGCTTGCTCCGGGTGGCGAATCAGCGCCAACAGATCATCCGTGGTCGCCAATAGGCTTGGGGCAATGGTTTCGGACTGGCTGACCTGCTGCACAATTTCCTGCAACAGGACAAGCAAGCTTGCCGTCTCGGGATCGGGCTTGCTGTAGCGCCCGGCTTGGGGCCATTGTTCGGCGGGCATCTGGCGCGCCAGCTCCATGCGTTCAAAGAGATTCTCCGCTTCGCGCATCGTGCGCTGTTTTGGCCAGAGGCGGTTCGCCAGCAACGTCTGAGCACTTTTCGGTGGGGTGACTGCGAGTTCGAGGGCGAGATCGTCGCTCAGAACCCAGCGGCGGGGGAGATCCTGCTCACGTGCCGTCTGTTCGCGCCAGCTGGCGATGGCCTGCAGCAGCGCCAGTTCGCCGCCATTCAGGCGTTGCTGCCCCCGCACACGCCGCCATTGACGATCATCGTTTGGCTGAAAGCGGTCGGGATTGTTGAGGCTGGCGCACTCCTGGTCGAACCAGTCCTCACGCCCCATCTGGGCCAGGCGAGACAGTAAATCGGGGTAAATAAGCCGCAGGAAGCGCACATCGTCGGCCGCATACTGACACTGGGCCGGGGAGAGTGGGCGTATGGACCAGTCGGTCCGGCTCTGGGACTTGTCCAGTTCTTGGCCCATGAGATGCTGGACGAGTCGGGCATAGCCCATTTGCTCGCCCAGTCCCAGCAGGGCTGCCGCAATCTGGGTATCGTGTATCTGTCGGGGTAATGCCCCAGACGCCAGATGCATCAATTCCAGATCCTGCTCGGCGGCATGAAACACAATGGGTTGCGTCGCGTCGTTCAGTGCCTGCCAGAGCGCGGTCAAATCCAGGTGGTCGGCCAACGGGTCGATCAGCCACAGGGCTTCGGGCGTGGCGAGCTGGATCAGGCATAACTGGGGGTAATAGGTTGATTCCCGCAGGAATTCCGTGTCCATGGCGATGTAGGGCGCGGTGTGTAGGGCGTTGAGAACTGGCCCGAGGGCATCGGTATCCGTAATGATTGGGTGCATGCTGTGGGCCTGGGTGGTACGTGTGCGGGCAAGCGGTATCCGGTTCGGCCTTGGGCACCTGCGGGTGTGTGTCATTGGGTTTGTGATTCCGATTATAATGAACCCGTTGCCGTTAAGGTATGCATGGGGCGGAAAGGCGTGTCCGTCCGTCACCACATTGAACCGTATGTACGGCCAGCATGGCCAGGATGGCGCACCGAATGACTGAATTTGTTCGCTTGGAATTGCCCGATGGCGTCCGTGATCTGACTGAACCTGAACCTGTTAAGGTCACCCGCCCCACTCAATGGGCAGGGCACTACAAGTCGCTCTTCGGACTCAGGAGCAACCTGTTGTCGATCTGGCCGGATCGCGCCTATCGGGGGTGTAGCTTCGCTTTTCAGTTACTCAATCAGCATTACTTCGTCTGCAACAGCCCGGATACGGTCAAGCGCGTATTTCTTGAAGAGCACGATAATTACGATCGAAAAAGCCCGCAAATGCGCCATGCCTTGGAGCCCTTGCTCGGCGACGGCCTGTTCGTCAGTGATGGCGCGTTATGGAAGGAGCGGCGGGAATATTGTGCGCCGGCGTTCGAGGCTGATCGCCTGCCGGATTTTTCCACCATCATGGTCGATTCGGCACGTACGCTGGCGGATCAATGGGCGGCGTTGCCGCCGGGTAGCCCCGTCGACATGCTCAACGAAATGGCTCGACTGACCTCGCTGATTATCGGGCGTACGATTTTCGGCGACGAGACCACCGAAGCGGAGGCCGCTCAAGTGGTGAGTGGATTCGCCAGCTATCAGACGGCCATCGAGCAGATCAGTCTGGCCGATACTTTTGGGTTGCCGTATTTACGTTGGTTGCGTAACCCGTTGCCACGAATTCGGGCCCTGCGTTCGGCCGCCAAAATCCATGAGGTGATCGATCGGATCATCGAACGGCACAAAGCCAGGAAGGACCCCGACCGGGCTACCCTGCTCTCGATGCTGCTCGACGGGCATCCGGGGAGTCGCGGGCAGAAGCGTTGCCCGCTGCATGGCGTCGCGGCCCGCAACGAGGCGATCGTGATGTTCATGGCGGGCCATGAAACCACGGCCAATTCGCTGGCCTGGGCCTGGTATCTGCTGGATCATAGTCCGCGCGCTGCCAACCTGTTGCATGAGGAATTGGATCGGGTTTTGGGCGGCCGCCCACCTACGCTGGCGGATGTGCCCAAGCTACCCTATACCCGGGCCGTGTTCGAGGAGACCATGCGCCTGTATCCGCCGGTTCCCCTGCTGAGCCGACAGGCGCGTGCCGGCGACGAAATTCGCGGCAAGGGTGTGCAGCCGAACTCGATCGTGCTGGTCATTCCCTGGTTGTTGCATCGGCACGAGCTGTTCTGGGAGAAACCCAATCAATTCGTTCCGGAGCGCTTTTTACCGGGCCAGCAGCGCCCGGACAAGTTTGTCTACATCCCCTTTAGCGTCGGTCATCGTGTTTGTCTGGGCATGCGTTTCGGCTTGACCGAAGGCATCCTCTGCCTGGCTACGCTGGCGCAGCGATTCCATGCTCGTCTTGCCCCCGATCATGCGGTTGATATCGAATGTCGCCTGACCCTGCGTCCCCGGGGCGGTTTGCCGATGGTTCTGGATGCGCGCAAGCCATGACGGATGCTCGGCCACCACTGAGCCTCAAGGATCGGGGCGAGCTTTTGTTGGCGAGTGTGTTTCGCTTCCTGCCCATCGATTGGGTTTCTCGAATCGGCGGCTGGCTGGGTGCCCGTCAGGGGCGGCGCGGGATTGCCGCACGCCGCCTCTGGGTTGGCCGGATGCATGTGAGTCTTGAACGGCTTTGGGGCGTGACCGACCCTCGCGAGCGAGAGCAGTTGATCATCGAGCACACAAGACACGTGGGGCAGGTCTATGCCGAAGTTCCCATTCTGCACCGGCTGGTTAAGGCTGGTCGCCTTGAGATCGTGGGCGCTGAGCATCTGGAAAACCTCACCAAACCCGTCATTATCGCCAGTGCCCACGTGGGTAATTGGGAGTTGATGGGGCGTGTTCCGGAAATCATCGGCGGGTTGTGGTGCGATCTCTCCCTACCGTTGGGGGCGGGTGTCCGGGCACAACTGGCCGCTCGGTCACGAGCGGGTTGGCGTTTCGAGGGTGGTGTGGGCGCGGATTACGTGGAGGCCGGTCCCTCTGCGCTGCGTCAGGTCAGTAAGGCCGTCGCGCAGGGGCGAAGCCTGGTGATGTTTATCGACGAGGAAAAACACGGTTATGTCTGGGCACCGAGTCTCGGGCGGCAAATCCCTTATGCGGGTAATCGCTGGTTTGCCGCTAGGCTGGCCGTACGGCATGGTCTGGATATCCTGCCGGTTCATATCGAGCCGAATGGACCGGGGCGGTATCGGGCCGTCATCGAACCAAAATTGGTGCATCCCTTGGAAGGGAATACTGACAGCAAGGCCCGATTCCTCGCCGATCGGCTTGATGAATGCCTGGATGCTTGGGTCCGTCAGTGGCCGGGTCACTGGTACTGGTTACCCTTGCTGGATTTGGACAAGCCGGCGCCAGACTACTCATCGTCAGCGACGAATTCGGACCAAACGGGTGCCTGATTCGGTTACCAATAAATTAAAGGCACGACCAAGTTTGGCGTGCCTTTTTTGAGCGGGTACGGAGCAGAACCGTAAGCGGTGTCAGTCGGGATTAAGGCAAGACCTTGATCGACTTGATCACGATGGCCTGCTGCGGGACATTCTGGGGGAACGGTCCACCCGATCCTGTCGGCGCGTGAGCGATCTTGTCCACCACAGCCATGCCGCGGGTGACATGACCGAAGACGGCATAACCGGCACCGCGCGGTGTCGGTGCGGTGTAGTCCAGAAACCGGTTGTCGGCCACATTGATGAAGAACTGGCTGGTGGCCGAGTTAGGGTCACTGGTCCGAGCCATGGCAATCGTGCCACGCAGGTTATTCAAGCCGTTATTTGCCTCGTTGACGATGGGCGCATCGGTCGGCTTTTGGCTGAAACTCGGGGTGAACCCGCCCCCTTGGATCATGAAGCCGGGAATCACGCGATGGAAAATCGTTCCTGCATAGAACCCGTCTTTGACGTAATGCAGGAAATTTTTCACGGACTTCGGTGCCTTGATCGGGTCGAGCGCCACCACAATGTTGCCGAGATTGGTGGTGATTTCCACCGAGACAGTGTGCTGTAACAGGGGTTGGGCATTTTCGGCCCAAACACTCTGCGCTCCCAGCAGCAGCGTCCCGGCGGTCAAGCCGATAATCAGTCGACGTTTGCTGCGTTCAATCATCACGTTGTACGCGCTCCAGCCGCTCATGACGTTCCTGGGCTTCGATCGTCAAGGTGGCGATCGGGCGAGCTTCGAGGCGCCGAATGCCGATCTCGTCGCCGGTTTCGTCGCAGAATCCGTAATTGCCTTCGGCGAGCTGCTTCAAGGCCTTGTCGATTTTATTGATCAGCTTGCGGTAACGGTCCCGCGTGCGCAGTTCCAGTGCCGCATCGGATTCCAGTGAGGCCCGGTCGTTGATGTCGGGTTCCTGCCAGTTTTCTTCGCGCAGATGATTGACCGTCGATTCGGACTCTTGCACGAGCTCTTCACGCCAAGACAGGAGCTTCTGTCGGAAGTACTCCAGTTGCATGGGGTTCATGTATTCCTCGGATTCCGAGGGTTTGTAACCGGGTGGTAGCGTGACTGCCATGTGCCAAAACCTCTGTCCGGGCGTGGTGCCGGATCATTGTTGTACATCGAAAATGTGAGCGTGCTCGCGCAACGCCATTAGGGGCTTGATGCCAAATAAACAGCCGCCGAGTATAGGATTCCCGGCGATTGCGCGCAATCATCCCGTGCCTGGAGTCCCTTATGTGGGGGTGATTTTTTGCAGATCAAGGGCTTATTGCGTGGATAATTTTTGTCCGCTGGTAAACAGCCACGTGCGGGTGATATTGATCTGGTCGTACCGGGCGGCCAGTTCAGGCGGAAATGGGGGGTAGGGCGAGGCCAGTTGCACCAGACGACGGGCGGCATCATCGATGGTGGCATTGCCGGAGGATTGCCGGATGGCGATGTTCAGAACATGCCCACCCTTGTTGATGGTGACTTCGAGAATCAACTGTCCGGAGAGCTGGTGGGATTTGAGCGCATCGGGATAGTGTTCGTTACCGTATTCCTCGATCTGCCGCTTCCATTTGGCCAGATACTGCCCGGCCGGGCCATCGACGTTCTTGCTGGTCATGTAACCGGTTTTCAGCGATTGACTGACGGCCTGGTTCAGCCGGTTGAACAGGTCTGCCGAGGGTAGGGGCACCGGATTGTTCGTCGCGCCTTGACTGCCCTGATCGAGCTGACCACTGCCGGGTTTCGGCGGGCTGATGGTGTCCGAATTCTTCCCCTGCGCGCTGGCTAGAGACGGCGTGGTGAGCGTCTTGTTGATCGTGGGGCTGGCGATCGGTGAGGCATCCACGGTTTTGCTGGCCAGAGTGGCGTTCAGGGTGAGTTCGATGCGGTGCGGCGGCGGGGGCGGTGATGGACTCGTAAAGAAAATCAGCAGCAGCAGTGCGTGCAGGCCCAGTGCTATGAACAGGGCGAGTACGAGTCGCTTGTCGCTCGCCATGTCGTTCTGATCGAGTGCCCAATGATTCATGTCGCTTCCTTGAGAAATGAGTGGTTGGCGGTTTTTTAGGTGTGGCGTGTCCGCAGCAATCGTTAGGCCGGAATCAGATGCGTGCCGGTGAGTCCCGCAATGGGTTGAATGAGCTGGGCAGTGTGCGCCATCCGTTCATTCATCCACAATGCGCCATCTTCCTCCATGAACAGGATTCCGTTCAAACCCAGTTTCCGGATCATGGTAGGCAACTGCTCCGGTTTTAGCATCATGACGCCTTTGGTCGCACCATCGCTGATGGCGTAATGATTGGCCCAAACGGTGCTGCCTGCAACCCTGCGTACGGGGCGCGCGGTTTTGGGGTTGATGATATGGGAGTAGGCCTCGCCTTTGTAGATGAAACGGTGCTCATAATTGCCTGAGCTGTTAAGCGATTGATGGCCGTTGGCTGCGGTTTTACCCGAAAGATTTATGCTGGCCAGGACACCACGTTTCAAGGGATTTTCGATTGCCAGGTGCCAGGGTTTGTCCCCCGCCTGCCCGATCATGAACAAATCGCCGCCGGTGTCGAACAGGCAGTTCCTGATCCCGGCCTGTTCTGCCGCCTTGATTACAAGGTGCCCTGCATAGCCTTCGGCGCAGCCGTTGAAATCAAACTGGACGCGGCGATTGCGGGTCGTGACTGTGAACCCATCGACCGTGACGTCATTCATGCTGGGTGGGTTCTGTAGCCAGGCATCGAGGAAGGCGTCGGAAGGCAGCGGGTGTGATTCGTCCACGTGGCTGTTGTGAAATCCCCACGCAGCAATCAGCGCGCCGATGGTCGGGTCGAAGGCGCCATCGGTCGCATCGAACAGGGTCCGGGATATATTGATGAGATCGATGATGGCTGGCGTTGCCGTGCCGTGGCCGTCCGTGGCGAGTGCGGTATTCAGTCGGGTCAGGTCGCTCGGTTTCCAGGGGTGGATGCTTCGGTATAGCGGTTCGACGATCCCCGCCGCTGCATTGACCGTCGCCGTGATCGCTGCGGGCGATTCATTCGCAAAGCGTAAGGTCATCGGCATATTGAAGACCATGAAGCCTTCTTCCGTGATGCTTGGTGCTGTCTTCGCGCACCCCGTGAGCAGCCCGCTGGCAATGAGTGGTGTCGCGGCAAGGGTGTGCAGAAAGTGACGGCGGGGATTCATGGCGGGCTCGGATGGGGTGAGGTTAGATGGTGTCGATGTGGCTGTGTGATTGCCGCCTGTCCGCGAGGAAGTCGAGCAGTTGTCCGGCGGGGTCATTGCGACAGACGGCATCGATTTCACGGGCGCAGGTGGGGCTGGTGACGTTGATTTCGGTGAGGTAGTCGCCGATTACGTCCAGACCAACAAACCAGAGTCCGTCTCGGGCCAAATCCGGCCCGACTGCCGCCGCGATTTCCCGGTCCCGTGGCCGTAGCGGTACGACCGTGCCCAGACCGCCGGCGGCGAGATTGGCGCGAAAGCGATCGGCCGGGGGTGTGCGCAGCAAAGCGTGATCCACGGGCTGTCCGTTGATCAGCAGGATGCGTCGATCACCTTCGCGGATTGCCGGGAGGAAGCGTTGGGCCATCGTCAGCCCCTCGGCCGTCATGGTTTCGAAAATCACGTCCGCATTCATGTCGTCGTGGGCGACCTGGAAAATGGAGCTGCCGCCCATCGCATCCAGTGGCTTGACGACGATCCGATCATGCGTTCGCAGGAAGTCCTGCAACTGGGCCGGATCACGCGTTACGAGCGTGGGGGGGCAAAACGCCGGATAATGCTGAGCCAGCAATTTTTCGTTGGCTGCCCGCAGTGCATTGGGTCGGTTGGCCACCAGAACGCCCTGTCGCTCAGCCAGGGCCAGGAGTGCCGTCACATAGTGATAATTCAGCGTGACGGGGGGGTCCTGGCGCTGCAGTACGATGTCCAGCTCCGCCAGATCCCGTGTGATTTTCGGCCCCAGCGTGAACCAGTCTTCGCGAGAATCCTGAACGGTCACGGTATGCATGGTTGCTTTGGCGCGACCATCTTCGGCATACAGCCAGTCCGGCTCGATGTAGTACAGCGTCCAACCCCGCACTTGGGCGGCGAGCATCAGGGCGAATGAGGTGTCCTTCCAGGGCTTGATCGCCTGGATCGGATCCATGACCACCCCGAGCTTCATGCAACGACCTCGCGACCAGCCGGTTGATCGGCGGTCGCCGGGGGTGCCTTGGCCTGAATCAACTGATGTTCGTAGGCCGCAGCGAGCAGGGCCAGGCGGGCAACAACACCATAAACGTACAAGCGATTGCGCTCGCTGTCCGGCGAGGCAGACGGCGAGGGGAGGCTGCAGGCCTCGTTGAAGGGCAACGGGACGAAAGAGGCGCCCGGCGAGTTCAGGCTTTCATTGACGCCTTTCTTTGTGTGCACGCGATAAAAACCGCCGACGACGAAATGATCCACCATGTAGATGACCGGTTCGGCAACGAATCTTACGTCGCTGTCGTCAATGGAGACCTTTTCAAAACTATGCACCCCTTCCTGGATAAGGACGCGATTGATCCCCAGCCCTTCCTTGCTGGCTTGCATCCGGGTGCGTTGCTTGCGATTCAGCTGGGTGACTTCCTCCGCGGATTGCGCGGTCATCACGCCCATGCCGTAGGTGCCTGCGTCGGCCTTGATGACAACAAAGGGTTTCTCTCGGATGCCGTGTGCATCGTATTTCGCCTGAATTTCGGCCAGTAACTCACCAACCTGTTGCTCCAGGCAGGCTTCGCCCTCGCGCTTGAGGAAATCGATCTGACCGCAGTCACGCATCAGCGGCGTAAGTAACCAGGGATCCAGGTCGATGATCGCGCACAGATCTCGAACCAGTTGCTGATAGATCGTGAAATGATCGGATTTTGAGCGGTTCCACCAGCCCAGTTCGGCGGGTGGGATGACCGTCTGCTCCAGGTCGTCCAGGATTGGAATGCGCCCGCCGGAAAGATCATTGTTCAGCAGAATCGTGCATGGGGAAAATCCGTCGACTTCGATGCGTCGTCCCACACGGCAAATGGGGTGTTGCGTCAGTCGGCGCCCCGAAGGCAGGTCGAAGTGAACCGGCTCATCGATGGGCTCAAGGGATCCGATGCGTACGCCGAAACCGGCCATTTCCACAAAATCGACCAGGGCCGCAAGGGACTCAAGGTAGAACTGATTGCGGGTATGGCGTTCGGGGATGATCAGGACATCGCGGGCTTCGGGGCACGAATGTTCGACAGCAGCCTGAATCGCCTGCACCATCAACGGATCGAAGATGTGGTTCAGATTGTTGAAGCCGGCGGGAAACAGATTGGTATCGACCGGCGCCAGTTTGAACCCCGCGTTGCGCAGGTCGACCGAGGCATAAAACGGCGCCGGATGCTGCAACCACTGCGAACGGAACCAGGATTCAATCTGCCGATGCTGACAGATGATGTGTGATTCTATCTCTAGCAGTGGCCCACAGTAATGGGCATCTAGCTCTGGATGTGGCGGACGAATATGTTCGAGTGGCATGAAGATGATCTCTAATCAATTCATAGTGTTGCGAGAAAGCGGGCCAGGACGCTAATCATATTGCGTGCCTTGGTGCCAGAAGAGAAGGGTGTCATGAGATGCCCTGCGGCTTGGCCGCACTTGCTGGCAAGCGGGGCTTAATCCTGATCAAACCCCAGTTTAGTCTAACTTGTTGCGGGCTGCCCGTGATTCGATTTGATTGCCAAAGCGGTTTGCCTTGGGTACATTCTCTCAACTGGATATAAGAAATGCCTTGAATGTAGGGGCATATCAATCAATACGGGATGTACAAACATGGATAACTCGATTGAGCGGTCAGCTGAACCCTTGGCCTTCCCCGGGCTAAAGGTTCTGATCGTGGACGACAGCAAAACAATTCGACGCACCGCTGACAGTCTGCTGTCCAAGGCGGGATGCGTCATCGAAAGCGCGGTCGATGGCTTTGACGCCTTGGCAAAGATTGGCGACTTCTCCCCGGATATCGTGATTATCGATATCCTTATGCCGCGACTCGACGGCTACCAAACCACTGCGATTATCAAACACAACGCCCGTTTTTCGGCGACGCCCGTGATTTTGCTCTCCAGCAAGGATAGTATTTTCGACAAGGCGCGCGGTAATATCGTCGGTGCGTCGGATTACCTGACCAAGCCGTTTACCAGCGAAGAATTGTTCGGCGCGATTGGCCGCTTTGCGGCATCGGGGGCTAAGACGGCCCCGCAAACGAGCACCGAGCCGAGTGATTTAGCCTGATGGCGTGAATTAAGGTTGCCCAGAGCGACTAAAACTGGCCAGTAACTTTGCTTGCAAATACGAAATATTGAGGATGGATGCAGTGGCACATATTGTGGTAATTGATGACTCTCCCACAGAGATCTATGTTCTCCAGACGATGCTGGAGCGAAATGGGCATAATGTGTCCGTGGCGAAGGATGCCGAAGAAGGGATCGCCCTGGTCAAGCGCAGCCAGCCCGATGCGGTTCTGATGGATGTGGTGATGCCCGGTATGAACGGCTTTCAGGCAACTCGTGAGCTCAACAAAAATCCGGAAACGGCGCACATCCCGATTATTATCGTGACGACCAAGGATCAGCAGACCGACAAGATCTGGGGCATGCGCCAGGGCGCGAAGGATTACCTGGTCAAACCCGTCAAGGAATCAGACTTGATGCGCATTCTCAGTACCGTGCTCGGTTAGTCTGCATGACTGCCCCAACCAATACTTTCGATTATCTCCTCTGGATTCAAGACGAAGCAGCTGCGCATGCGGTAGGCATGCCGAAGAGCGATCAGGTCGAGGCGGCCTGGCAGGCAGTGCTGTTTCGGGCGGGGCAGCAGCAGATGCTGGTGCCGCTGATTCAGGTTCGGGCCATTCTTCCACCGCCGCATCAGGTGCGAATCCCGGGTGCCAAGTCCTGGATCGTCGGCTTGGCAAACATGCGGGGTGAGTTAACGGGAGTCTACGATCTGGCACGGTTTTACTTTCGGTTATCTGCCGAGCAAACGCGACATTCGGTCGTTTTGCTGGCCAAGAATCCGCGTTTCGGGGTGGCCTTTCTGATTGATCGTTCCTATGGCATTCGCCAGGTTCCCTTTAGTGCCGAGCGGCCGATTACGGATGTCCGTCTTACCGGCGTTGATCGCGAAGCGTGGGTTGAGAATGAGTGGGTGCCGATTCTGAATCTGGATGTGCTGACTGAGAGCGACCAATTCATGAATGCCGTGGCTTGATTAAATGACAGACTTTCAATCAATTTCACAACGGGCCGCAAGGTTTGGTTGTTCAGCTAGGAGTGAGCAGTTGCTATGAGTCTTGGAGTTAGGTTGGGCGGTCTAAGCCGTCAAGTCATTGCGCTGGTCGCTGTCTCCGTGGTTGCCTTGCTGGCGACGGTGGTGATCTTTATCTTATCCGCACAGAACGACCAGAAGCTGCTGGATCGGCGACTGGTGGGGGCGCAACTGGAGCGATCTGCACAGGAAATGACTATCGACGCCCTCCGCGCCGTCCGAGGGAACAAAGGATCGTTTGATGCGGTTCTGTCCATGCGCGCCCAATTCGTATCGGATCTTGAGGCGTTGGAGGGTAAGGACCCCAAGCGGGCCTCGGCCAAATTACCGGCTGAGCGCAAAGCGGCACTCGACAAGGTTCGTGGTGAATGGGACACGTACAACCTCGCGCTGTCCAAGGTGCTGGAAGGACAAAAGGCCATTCTGAGCGTCGGTAGTTTGGCCGATCAGCTAACGCAGATGCTGCCGGATCTCCTGTCGTCATCCGATGATGTGGTTCAGTCTCTGGTGGCTGGCCAGGCCAGCCCCGCCGTGATTTACCTGGCGACCCGACAATTGATGCTTGTTGAACGGATCGACTTGACCCTGGGTCAAATTACTTCGGGTGATCAGAGCGCTGCCAATGCGTCGGATCGCTTTGGTCGTGATGTGGCTCTGTTCGGCGGTGTGCTCAATGGCTTCCTGAATGGTAACCGGATGGCGCCTCAGATCAACGATTCGGCAACACGGGCGAAGTTGCGTGATGTGGCCGTGCTGTTCGCGACCGTGAATCAGGGGGTTTCCGATGTGTTGGCCCAGGCACCCGCTGTATTGGCGGCCAACTTGGCATCGAACACGATCGACAAAATTTCCGGCTCGTTTACGGGAGACGTGACCAAACTTGCAAATCAACTGACCAGCGATCAGGCGCAATCGGGGCAGCTTGCCTACCTGGGCTACGCCACCGGTGCGATTGCCTTGTTGATCCTTCTGTGGCTCGGTGTGACCCTGGTACAGGACTCACGTTCTGCGATGCGGACAACGGAAGCACAGAACCAGCGAAACCAGCAGGCTATTTTGCGGCTGCTGGATGAAATGATGACGCTGGCTGACGGGGATTTGTCCGCTCATACCACGGTCAGCGAAGAGATCACGGGGGCGATTGCGGATTCGGTGAACTATTCAATCGATGCTCTGCGGGACTTGGTTGGTACGATCAACGACACCTCCGTCCGTGTGGCGGATGCGGTGCGCCGTTCCGAATCTGATTCACGCTCGCTGGCGGATAAATCCCGTACCCAGGCCCAGCAGATTAGCTCGGTATCGGATGCTATCGCACAAATGTCGGACCAGATCGAAGCGGTGTCCTTCAATGCGCAGCAGTCGGCCATGATCGCGCAGTCCTCGGTTGACGTGGCGCACCGCGGTGGTGACGCCGTGCGGGAAACCATCTCGGGTATGACCAGCATCCGCGAGCAGATTCAGGAAACGGCCAAGCGAATCAAGCGCCTCGGTGAATCCTCCCAGGAAATTGGTGATATCGTTGGCCTGATTACCGACATTGCCGACCAGACCAACATCCTTGCCTTGAACGCCGCGATTCAGGCGGCTATGGCGGGCGAAGCGGGCCGCGGTTTCGCCGTGGTTGCCGATGAAGTTCAGCGTCTCGCAGAACGAGTCGGTAAGGCAACGCGGCAGATTGAGCTACTGGTGAACACCATTCAAACCGATACGTCGGAGGCAATGCTCGCCATGGAGCAAACAACGACGAACGTTGTCAGCGGGGCTGCACTGGCTGAAAACGCTGGTAAGGCGCTGCGCGAGATCGAAACCGTTTCACTGAGTCTTTCCGAGCAGATCAGTCAGATTGCGAAGGTCACGGAGCAGGAAGCCGCGGTGGCAACTGATTTGCGGGAAACGGTCAACAGCATCCGGGCGGAAACACAAGACACGACAGAAAAGGCCATTCGTGCCGCGGATGAGATTGGTGCTTTGGGATCACTGTCCCTTGAGCTCAACAATTCAGTCGCAGGTTTCAAGATGCCGACACGCGAAGTCTGATCGAAGGATGGGTCGGGGGCGTGTTCGCGCGCCAGATAATATGACGATCCAATCCATTGGGATTCGGCGTATTGTCCGCCTGATTCCATACGACAAGTGCGATCGTCTGTTCAGCAAAACTTATAGAAAATAGCTGATGGAACGGCACATCGACAAAGCAACACACGGGTTGTGTCGATCTAATCCTAGGAGCGGTTTGTGTACATGCGCACAGAATCAAAAGTAGACTCGATAGTTCTTGACTGGCTGCGCGAGGGGCTGAGCGAGAAGCTGGATCAGCTACTTCGCGCCCTTGAAGACCTGAGTGGCGGCACAGGCGGCGCGGAGCACATTTACGAGTCTCTGCAGGCCGTTAAAACCATGGATGCGGTACTGTCCATCGCCGACTTTCAGGTCCTACGCGTGCTGCTCAAGGAGGAGATGGCAGCGCTAGTCTTGCTCGAAACGAAGCCACCGCAAGTTGAAAGCCTGCTCTATGCAGTGACAGAGGCAGCGTGGCTGCTGCGCTCCATTTTTGATCGGCTCAGTATTGGCGCTACCGTCAATGCCATGAGTCTGGTGCCGATGATCAACCGATTGCGGTCTGCGCAGAGCTTGCCTCTGGTTGATACAGAAAATGTTCTGGCGCGGGCAAGTATCATCTGGTCGGAAAGCAGGGTCTTCAGCGCGCCCTATCGTACAGAAGACGGCGGCGTTCGTATTTTTCCAGCAACCGCGACGAGCACGCCGAAGGTGTTGCTGACACAAATGGAGCAGCAGATTCTACAGCTGCTACGTGGCAATACGGTCATCATCTCCGATCTACTGAAAACCTTTGATCTGATCATCGACAATGAGGTGAACCCAGCCGTTATTGTCGCGACGCGCGTATTCGAAGAACTGTTGAATGCCATCCACGACGATCAGGCGCGCTACTTGCCCCTGGCACAGCGTGTGATTGGCCGAATTTTGAAATTATTCCGGATGGAGCTGCAGGGGCGCGAGGCGTTACAAATTCGCCACGAAGCCATTGAGTTTGCCACTGACCTCTTGCTTGAACTGCTGAAAATCCTGCCGGATGATCGGGTACTCTGCGGTGAGGGCGTTGGCCATTGGCGTGAGATTTTGTCTACGACGGGAGAGCGAACGCGTTTTCTCGGTCTTGAATCAGATACGCTGAAGCAGGTTGCCGAGGCATTATCCGAAGAGTTGAATGCAGCTCAGGATGTCTTGGATATTTTCGTTCGAGGCGCCAAAACAGATCTTGAGCCGCTAGTACGTATTCAGCCACGCCTGGAGCAGATCATTGGCGTGCTCGATACATTGAATTACGCTGATGAGGCAAAATTAATCCAGGCTGCTCTGAACCGTCTGGTTCAGGTCGTGCGGGGTGCCGAGCTTCTGGATGACGATTTCCTGATGGAATTGGCTGTTGCCGTGATGACCTCAGAGCAAGTTGTATCCCAGATCGGGCAGTTCATTGTCGAGGTGGGCGATCGCCCCAGCATGATTGACCGGGTTGTCCGGCAATCACGACTTGCATTGGCGACCGCCTGTTACGAAGATATTCTGGCTGCCAAAGAGATCGTCAACAAATCACTGAGTCCGGCGGGACCCGCACAGACAGCCGAAACTTTGGCCGATGCTGTGGGCTTGGTCCACGGTGTGCGGAATGCGCTTTCGGTCGCGGAACTGACGGCCGCCATGCCACTGATCGAGGGTTTGCATGAGTGGCTTTCATTGCATGCTGACCGACTGAATCAGCTGACCCCCAAGAGCATGTCTGCATTGGCCGAAGTGTCCGCCGCCATCGAGTTCTATCTCGAGAATTTGCGCGACTACCAGAAGGAACTGATTCAGTACCTGGATGGCCCCAAGGCCATGTTGCCGATTCTATTGGCACCCGTGCCCGCATCTGCGGAGAGTTTTGCGCTGGAGATGGCTGCATCCGAAACCGATTCGGTTGTCGACGGTACTGCCGATACGGATCGTGATGCACTTTCCTTGTCTCTGGATGAGTGGTCTCCGGACTCAATGCCACAGTCCTCGGCGCCAGCTATCGAACCCGAATTGCCGGTCGATGAGTCTCTTGCCAGTATTGATGATCTGATTGCCCAACTTTCCGGGGAAGACGCAGCACATATTGATTCGACCGAACACACGTTGACCGAGTTCGCGCAAGACGTCGAGCCGCCGCTCATCGAGGAAACTGACCCGGCTCATCAGCCTGTGCCAACGGCCGAGTTCGACGAAGCCACGCATCGACCGGCCGATATCACTGAAGCCTCGATTGACGCACAAGCGCTACCTGAAGTCTTGAGCACGTCAGTTGACTCGGAAGCCGCGCCCGTCGCCGACCCATCCGAACCCTCGCACGAAATGTTCCCGCCACTCGATTTGGCAGAAGTAGGGGCAGCGCCTGTTGATCAGGACGATGCTACAGCTTCACCATCCGCTGTCGATGAGTCAGAAACATTGTCGGCCTGGGAAGATGAGGCCGGGCAGGCACCGTCTACTCAGGAAGAAGCGGTCGTCGATTCGTTGGCATGGCCGGAATTGGACGCAGGTGCCGAACCGGCGCATCAACCGTTAGATGTGATTGAGTCGGCTGGACTCGAAGGGTCAGACTCGGTCGAAGAAGATCTCGCCCTGCCATGGATACATGGAGAGGCAGAATCGCCGGTCCCTATGGCAGCCGTTGACGACATAGTCGACGAGGAACTCGATCCTCTGGCCTTGGAAATGCGGATGGTGTTTGCCGAGGAAATGGCCGATACCTTGCCAGAAATGCAGGATGCCTCGAATCGATGGTTGGCATCTGGCGACCGAGACGACTTGGCGGTTCTTCGTCGCGGGTTCCATACGATCAAGGGGAGCAGCCGGATGGTGGGCCTCACCATGATTGGTGACTGGGGCTGGTCGTACGAGAATCTACTGACGCGCGTGCTCGATGGCCGGACCGTTGCCACCGAACCTCTTCGTGCCGACGTGTCGGCGTCCGTTCTACTGGTTGCCAGCGCGCTTCCAGTTTTGGAGAAAGGACGGGAGCCGCCCGTTTCCTTCTGGCAGGCGTCACAATCCGCCGCAGAACGCTGGACGTCGACGCAGGATGTTTCGTCTGATAGCGAAGAGATGGATAACGATGAGTTTGACAGCGAATCCATCGCAGGTACTGAATCCGCTGCCGCATCTGAGATCGGGATAGAGGCCGAGGGGCTGTTCGAGAGTGCAGATAACTCGGGCGAAACGTTCGAGGCCGAAGGCATATCGGTGCCTGAGCTAGACGGTTCCATTCAGGAGGAGAAAACGGCCGCTGCTGCAATTGTCGGCATTGAACATACGGATTTGTCGGTGAGCGTAGAGCCGCAGACGGCGTTACCGGTCATTGACGACCCCATCTTGCGGGAAATTTTCGATACCGAATCGTCCGGTTATATCCAGCAGTTGCAGCAACAGATCACCCACGCAATGGACAACCATCTGCCGTTGGCCTGCGACAAGGAACTGGTTCGTCTTGTCCATACGCTTCTTGGCTCGGCACGTACGGCGGGGGTCCAGCCCATCGCCAACATCGCGGATCGTCTGGAGGAATGGGTTCAGTTGCTTGAGGAGCACCAGCGTGTACTCGAGTATGTGAATCTGGATGTATTCCGGCAGGCACTAATCGTGATGGATCAGATCCGGCTTTGGGCAATCGATCCGAATTTCCCGCAGCCGGATTCGCACCCTATTGAGATGCGCATTGCGACAAAAATCGATGAAGCGCTGGCGCAGATCGTTCCCAATTCGGCATGTGATGAAAACGAGATGCAGGGCACGTTGGTTTCCACCCTTGAGGCGGATGAACGCGAGCTGACGGAAGAAGCCCTTGCGGTACCATTTTTGGCCGAAGATGACGGTTTCTTCGGGCAACAACCCGTTGCGGAATTCCTTCTTGCCCCGCGCCCGGACGACCAGCCGGCGGAGCAAGACCCGGACATTCTGCAGATTTTCCTCGAAGAAGCCGAAGAGTTGCTCGAAAAGGCGGATGGTTATATCGCGCACTGGCGATCACATCCCCATGATCTCGACTCCATCCGGCTTCTCCATCGCAATTTGCACACCCTGAAAGGTGGGGCACGGATGGCGGGATTGCTCAATCTGGCTGACGTTACGCATTTGCTGGAGGATCGTCTGGATCGAGCCCGTGATCAGGGTGGCGATCAGGCCGAACAACTTGTGGTGCTTGTCCAGCAAACGTATGACGCATTGGGCAAGATGCTGGATTTGGTTCGACGTCAGGAATCCGTTCCCGCACAGGTCGATTTGTTGGCCCTGATCGTGGCCGAACAGACAGGGCGCAAGATCCCAGCCGCCGGTGTCGACATAGTTCGAACCGCGCCGGAAGTCCCTGAGCCCCTCCCTGTTGTTGCCAGTCACGAGCAGCCCTCCATGGCTTATGCGCCGACGCAACCCGAGGTTCAGTCTGCGGTTCCCGTCACTCCTGCCCCTGTCGCTTCTTTGCCGGAAGTGACTGCAGAAGAACCGCAAGCCGCCCAGGCAACCAGCACGGCGGCGGCCGAGGTTCGACGCGAGCAGATTCGTGTGGATGCCGATCGCATCGATAGTCTCGTGAATCAGGTGGGTGAAAATGTTCTGCTGCAGGCTCGGGTGGATCGCCAGGTCAGTGGATTCGAACGTCAACTGTTCGAGTTGCAGCAAACATTGTCCCGTCTGCGTGGGCAACTCCGGCGTCTGGAGATTGAAACCGAATCTCAGATGAAGACCGAGTTGATGGTGGAATCCGGCCTGAGCGCCGAGGAATTCGACCCCCTCGAGTTTGACCGGTTTACCCATGTTCAGGAATTGAGCCGCGGCATCATGGAGTCTCTCGGCGACATTTCCAGTATTGAAGAAGCCATGAGCGATTTGACCGAACAGTCACAATTGCTTTTGCTGCAACAGTCGCGTCTGGGCCGCAAACTGCAGGATGGCATGCTCGCTCTGCGTATGGTGCGATTCAATGATGTTGTTGGTCGTTTGCGCCGGATTGTTCGCCAGGTGGGCGATGAGGTCGGGCGCTCCGCGGAACTGGTGGTGCACAATGGCGAAACGGAGCTGGACCGGGTAACTCTGGTCGGCTTGTTGCCATCCTTGGAACACATGATCCGGAACAGCCTTGCCCACGGGATCGAGCAAGCCGAAGAGCGGCGCGCCAAAGGCAAGCCTGAAATGGGCAAAATTGAGATTACGATTGAGAGTTCGGGTGGGAACGTTACCCTTGAACTCAAGGACGATGGACGTGGGCTCGACCTCGATACGATCCGGCGCAAAGCCATTGAGCGCAAGCTGATTACAGAAGACATCGAACTGACGGACGATGAGGCCCGATCGCTCATTTTCCTACCGGGCTTCTCGACGGCGGGTAATGTCTCGCAAGTGTCGGGCCGCGGCGTGGGGATGGATGTCGTCGCCGGCTCTGTGCGTGAGATGGGTGGATTTGTCGATCTTCAGTCCGAGTACGGTGTCTACACACGTATTCAGCTCAACTTGCCGCTCACCCAGGCAATGACACGTGGGATCCTGGTATCTGTTGGCGACGAACGATTCGCCATTCCGTACAAAGGGGTCGTGTCGGTCACCCGGATGACGACCATCCAGCTCGCAGAGCAATACGCGAGCGACAAACCCGCGGTCACGCTCGGTGGCGAACGCTATCCATTGTTCAGTCTGGGCGAGTTGATGACCCATGAACCGTTCAATCGGGATAATCAGGAAACGGGTATTCGTCCTGTATTCCTGTTCAAGTTGGGCGAGCGGCGGTTTGCCATTCAGGTGGATCATCAGTTGGGTGGTATCCAGCTTTTCGTGAAGTCACTGGGGCCGCAATTGGGTCGAATTCCGGGCCTGTCCGGCGCCACGATTGCGGATGATGGCAATGTGATCCTTGTGCTTGAATTGTTCGAACTGGTGCGTCAATTCCAGCGCCGAGATGATCGCGAAGTCGATCTGACTGCAGTATTGGAGGTCCGTCGCCGGCCCATGATCCTGGTCGTCGACGACTCCCTTACCGTGCGCAAGGTCACGGCGCGCACATTGGAACGCAATAATCTTGATGTCATTCTGGCACGTGATGGAGTCGAGGCATTGGGCGTCCTGCATGAACAGCGTCCTGACCTCGTTCTGACTGATATCGAAATGCCCCGGATGGATGGCTTCGAATTGCTCGGTGCGATCCGCAACGATCCGCAGACCCGCTCAGTGCCGGTCATCATGATTTCATCCCGGACCGGGCAAAAGCACCGCAGTCGAGCCGAGGCTCTTGGCGTTAGTGCCTACCTGGGCAAACCCTATGCCGAGGCGGATCTGATTACCCGGATCGAACAGTTTATCGCTGATAAACGGGGGGCGCTGCTGACCACGGATTCGACCGCTGGGATGGCGCAAACAGTCAAGGGAGATTGGGCATGAGTAATTTGGATCAGGCCGAACAAGGTCAGCCCGATCAGTCTGACGCGCGTTCAGCGGTTGTGCCATATTCCGGGGCGCGGGTTCGGATCGTGCGGCTGCCGACACAGGTGGCCAATCTGGAGGTCATCGTCCCTTATGGTCTGATCGCCGAAATCAACGAGGTGATGTTACCCGAGGGCGAAACGCATCTGAGTCGTCTTGATGCCGCCATGGTTGATTGGCGTGCACAGCGCATCCCTCTGGTGAGTTTGGAGGCGATGCTCAACGAGCCCTTGCCCACCATTGGGCAACGCGTGCGGTGCGCCGTACTGTACGGTACAAATCCAGATATCGCGCTGCCGTACTATGCCATTCTCCTATCGGGCGTTCCCCGCTCGGAGGAAGTCACCGGGGAAAGCTTCTCTGAAGAAAATCTGGGTGACGGTGGTATCTGGGGGATGACCGCCCTGCTGGGCGATCGGCGTATTGCCATCCCCGATGTACGGAGTCTGGAGTTGCGCATCGATGAAATGCGTTTGCGATTCGAGCAGGAATCGGCACCTACGCCCTGATTAGGGTGCGTGATGTGGATCGGTTGTAATTAAAGAAGCCCCCGCTTGCGGGGGCTTCTCGATGATCGGCTCCGGGGTGAGGGGCGGATCACCCGCCCCGACGTCAGGCAGACTTGGCGGTGTGACTGTCACTGTGTCGAGTGGTGATGGTCACCCAGCCCATGATCAGTGCCACCGCGAACCCGGTATCAACCAGCGTGGTCGCCAAGTAACCGCTTAAGTAGCCCATGACGCGATGGGTGTATTCGCTCAGGGGCATGGCATCAAAATGTCCCGAAAACCCCCAGAAAGTGAGGTTGGATAGGACAAACGCGCTCAGTACGCCAAGCATGGCGCTGCCCACCAGAACGAGGGGCATCATCCACTGATCGTGGGGTGTGGTCTGTAGCTGGGTCCAATCCTGCCGGGTTTTACGGCCGAAGGCCCATAAAGCGCCGTAGGCAAGCAATAGGCCCGGGTAGGCGGGTGTGAAGCAGCCCGATAGGGCCAAGCCATCGTGCCATACCGCAAACAAATCGACGGACAAAGCCAGCGCTATGAGTGCGGCAAGCATCCAGCGTGGGCGTAAATACAGGCCCGCCATGAAGAAGACGGCCCATGAGGTGTCGGCCAGATGGAGTACGGAGCTGAAATGATGTTCCCGGGTCGCCATCATCGACAGTGCCATCAAGGCAAAGAGTCCAAGCTCGAAACGAGCGGTGCGTGTGCCCGGATCAGTAAGCAAATCAGCGAGACGATTAAACATCAGGTCATCCTATAGGTAGGTCGATATGGGGTGATCGGTGGGGACGAAGCCCAATTTAGGGGCGCGGCCAGCCATGCGGTGGGCCGACTGGCCAGGCCGGAGTAGGCCGATCCATCAGCGCATAGTATCGCGCCGGAGCAGTCGCAGCCAAGTCGTCGGTGTTGGGTTCCGCGACGACGAGGCAGTGTTCTAAATCCCTTAGAGCCCGTAGCGTAGGGTCAGGAACCCGCCACGCCCTGCCTGGTTGTAACCATAGGCCGTTTGATAGGCGCGATTGGTAATGTTCGTCAGCTTGGCTTCCGCGTGCCAGTTCGGGGCGAACTGGTAGCTGAGTCGCAGATCGGCGGTGGCAAAACCGTTGTTGATCTGTGTGGCGTTCACTTCGTGAGTATGCGTCTGCCCCCGTATCGTCAGCCCTGTATCCCAGAGTCCGATCTGCCGGTCCAGATCCAGGCGGCCGCTCCACTTGGGTTGCCGAGGCAGGCTGGTGCCCGTTTTCAGGTCTCGGGTCGATAACCAGGTGCTGCTGGCGTTTACGATCCAGCCCGAGCTGCGCCAGCCGAGCTGCCACTCAGCGCCGACGACCTCTGCGCGACTGACGTTTTGCGGGATATAGTTGGCATCGAGCGTAATCAGGTCTTGGCTGCGGGTGCGGAAACCAGTCACTGAGCTTGTCCACGGACCCATGGTCCAATTTGTGCCCAGCCGGGCAGTATGTGACCGTTCAGGCAGCAGGTTTGGATTGCTGTAACCGGGATAATAAAGGTCATTGAAGCTGGGCGCGCGGAAGCCCGTGCCGTAACCTGCCGTTAGCGCCCAAGATGGCACCAGTTGCCAGCTGAGATCCAGCGAACCGGTATTGGCACTGCCAAACTGGCTGTTACGGTCGTGCCGCAATGCCGTCTGGAAGGAAACGGGACCGAGGTGGTCGACGTATTGCGCATAGAGACCATCGTTGCGTCTATTGGCGATCGTGTATTGCGTGCTGCTATCTACGTGATCCCGCGTTTGATCTGCGCCAAGGGTCAACAGGCCGTGGCCAATTGAGAAGTCGTTGGCAAGATTGGCGGTATCGCGATGGCTGTCGAACTCCGAGGCAAACACACCGTTTTCATAGCTGCTCAGAAGGTCGATACTGCGTCCCACACCGCCCCGGAGTTGCCAGGGGCCTAGCTTCATGAGTGCGCCATCCAGCCCGAAAACCTGCTGACGATCACGGGACTGGTTCTGGAAGCTGCCGTCAAAATCCGTCCAGGAATTACTGCCGAGCCAATGTGCACTAATACGCGCACCATTGTCGGCATGATAGCCAATCCGACCCTGGGCCGAATTGTTGTGATAGCCATCCTGATCGGGTTCAACGGTTGCATAGGGTGAACCGGTCTTGTCCGTATAGCTGTTGAAACCACCGGTCTGCTGATGCGTGGCGCCCAACGAAAAGTCCACATGGTCGCTGCCGCCGGACAGGCTGGCCGATGAAGACAGGCTTTGCCGCGATCCACCGCCGATGCTGAAGCTGGGATGGAGACCCTGCTGACCCTGGCGAGTAAAGATTTGAATCACACCACCCATGGCGTCGGCGCCGTATTGGCCGGATCGCGGGCCGCGAATGATCTCGATATGGTCGATCAGGGCGACGGGCAAGTTTTCGAGGTACGCCTGGCCTGCAGTGAGTGAGCCGATTCGGACGCCGTCAACCAGTACCAGGGTCTGACTGGCATTGGCGCCCCAGATCGAGACATTCGTGAGCTTGCCCGGTCCACCCAGGTTGACCAGATTCAGGCCCTCGGTGTTCGATAACAGGTCCAGAACGGACGTAGCCTGTAGCCGATCGATCTGTGCGCGGGTGATCGTGGTGCTCGGCACGCCGGCAAAGGCCACGGGCGCATCATGGGTGGCCGTGATGTTGATGGTGGGCAGGGTGCTGAGCGAAGGGTTGGATTCGAGTGCAGCGGCTTGGGCTGAAACGGGCAGAGACAGGGCGGCCAGACAGGCCAGTGCGACCCGATGCGGGTGCCGGGGGTTTATAGAAGACATGAGAGAAAGTGCTCGCGATCAAGGTGCGCCCTCCGCACACCAGATGGAAAACACTCAAGGCCGGTCTCCGGGCTCACGTCGGATTATCGACGTCTACCGTTGCGGGGGCAGCGCGGGCTTGGCATTGAACATGCGGACCCGCTTCCCAGTTTCACCCATGCCCGCAGGGCGATGGACACCTTGAGTACTAGGCGCGCATTGTGCCCCACTCGCTCACCGGGTCAAGAGGGGGGGCGATGTTTTTTTGTCATGCGATGAATGAGCCCGCTGAATCAGCGTTTTACTACCGAACATCAACGGGGTGCGAGGCCCCGGACGCAATCCATCGATTGTGCGGGCGGTGACCGTTTTGGCGAGTGGAGTCGGTATACTGTCGTTTCCTAGAGCTGTTCAGCTTCCCGCACCTGGTTGGTTTTCGGGCGGAAACGGTTCCTACTTGAATTACTGCAGTCGTGCTGAGTCGAATCTATGTCGCTTGAATCGCCCCCGAAAATACTCAATGTCCGCACGATCGCGACGAGCCGATTGTTCGAAATCGAAGCCGTCGATCTGTGTTTTTCCAACGGGGTTGAGGTGGTTTTCGAGCGGCTCAAAGGTAATGCAGCGGGCGCGGTGCTCGTCGTGCCTATTACCCCTCAGCAGGATGTCGTGTTGATTCGGGAATATGCCTGCGGTACGGAGCGTTACGAATTGGGCTTGCCGAAGGGCCGCATCGAGGTCGACGAGGTACTTTTAGTCGCCGCCAATCGAGAACTGATGGAGGAAACCGGTTTTGGGGCCGAACAATTTGTTTACCTGGCCGAACTGACGTCGGCGCCAACCTATTCCGGGCAACGCACCCATGTCGTGCTTGCGACGGGGCTCTATCCGGCACGGCTGGATGGGGATGAGCCAGAGCCGCTGGAAGTTTTGCACTGGCCGCTGGCCGACATTGACCGGCTGGCGCTGGACGGTCATTGCAGCGAAGCACGATCCATCGCCGCACTTTATATGGCGCGCGCCCATTTGGCGGCGCCGTCGGGTTCAACCCTGAAAGTCCCGCAGCAAGGAGCAATTACATGAGTGAGTGGCTGAAATGGCGTGACCCGGTTCGCGGGCTGGCGCATCGTGCCGGCCACGCCATCATGCGGGTCTACGCCGAGGATTTCGCGGTGACTCAGAAAGCGGACAACTCGCCGGTGACCGAGGCCGATTTGGCTGCGCATCGGGTCATTGTGGCGGGGTTGCAGGCGCTGACCCCGGATATCCCCATATTGACCGAGGAGGGCGGATTGCCCGACTGGTCGGTGCGACAGCACTGGACACGCTACTGGCTGGTCGATCCGCTCGACGGCACGCGTGAGTTCATCAAACGCAATGGGGAGTTTTCCGTCAACATTGCCCTGATCGACCAGAACCAATCGGTGCTGGGTGTGGTTTACGCCCCGGCGACCGGGTTGGACTATGCCGGGGTTCTGGGCGTGGGGAGCTGGCGATTCATCGAGGGACTGGCCCAGCCGATTCGAGTTCGTGCCGCGCTTGATGCGCCCGTGACGCTGGCCCTGAGCCGTTCCCACTTAAGTGGGCGAGAGCAGGCACTGATTGATGCCTTGAGCGACCCGGTCGTCGTACGGTGCGGCAGCGCACTGAAAACCTGTCTTGTCGCCGAGGCCGCAGCGGATCTCTATCCCCGTTTCGGACCCACCTCCGAGTGGGACACGGCAGCATCCCAGTGCGTTTTGGAGGCGGCGGGGGGGCAGCTCGTGGATTTGCAGGGCGTGCGCTTGAAGTACAACCGGGGTGAATCCGTTCTGAATCCCCCGTTCATTGCGTATGGCGCGGCATTGCCGATTCCGCTACATGACATTGCCGTCATTTCCGGGCTTTGAACCGGTCCCGTCATCGGTATGTTCGCGCATAATGCGCTTGATCAATGATCGTTAATCCGTACAGTTTATGGATCAGTTTTTAGGAATGTTTAGCCATGGTGCTCATGCTCGATAACTACGACTCTTTTACCTTCAACCTGGTGCAATACCTTGGCGAGTTGGGTGAAGAAGTCTGGGTGGCGCGGAACGATCAGGTGACGGTCGCGGAAATAGCCGAGCGTGCGCCATCGCATATCGTGATCTCACCGGGACCCTGCTCACCCAACGAAGCGGGGATTTCCCTGGATGTGATTCGCCGCTTTGCGGGCAAGATTCCGATTTTAGGCGTCTGCCTCGGGCATCAGGCCATCGGCCAGGCGTTCGGCGGCGAGGTCATCCGGGCGAGGATGGTGATGCACGGCAAGGTTTCGCCGATTTTCCACGATGGATCGGGAGTGTTCGCCGGGTTGCCGAATCCGTTCGATGCCACGCGCTATCATTCGCTGGTTGTCGCCCGGGAAAACCTGCCGGATGTGCTGGAAGTGACGGCCTGGACCCAGTACGAAGATGGCTCCGTCGATGAAATTATGGGTCTGCAGCATCGTGAGTTTGTGGTGGAAGGGGTGCAGTTCCACCCCGAGTCGATTCTGACCGAGCACGGTCATCAACAGCTGAAAACCTTTCTGAGTTATCGTTCGGCCGTACGCCAGACGGTCTACGCATGAACACGCCCGCACCGCGGGCGCTACTGATTGTTCCCTTGGTGGCCAGCCTGCTGATGCTCGCGCCCTTCACCGTGGATGCCTATCTGCCCTCCTTTCCGACCATTGCGCAGGAATTCGGGGTGGATGGGGCGGCCATGCAGCAGACCCTGAGTATCTATCTCTGGTTTTTTGGGGGCTTGATGCTGGTGCACGGCCCGCTCTCGGATACCTTCGGTCGAAAGCGTACGGTGCTGGTCGCTCTGTTGGTGTACGCACTGGCCTCAGTGGGCGCCGCGTTGGCCCAGAGTTTGTCCGAGCTCATTTATGCCCGGATCGGGCAGGGCATCGCTGCAGGGGCGGGCGTGGTCATCGGGCGCGCCCTGATCCGGGATCTATTCCAGGGGGCGACGGCACAGCGAGTCATGTCCAATGTCATGCTGGTGTTCGCCGCCGCCCCTGCCGTGGCGCCGATTGTGGGCGGCGCCTTGGAAGTGGTTTTTGGTTGGCGGTCGGTGTTCTGGTTCCTGGCGGGTTTTGCGGTTCTTTTGATTGTCGGTGTTGCCCGATTCATGCCGGAAACCATTGGCGCCCATAATCGTCAGCCTCTGGCGCTCGGTTTCGTTCTGAAAAGCTATGGTCGCGCCCTGACGCACGCGCCTTTTATCGGACTGACCCTGGTGTTCGCTTTGTTGTTTTCCGGGTTGTTTCTGTACATCGCTGCCGCCCCGGCGGTGCTGATCGATCACCTGGGGCAGTCGCCCACGGATTTCTGGAAGTTTTTTGTGCCCCTGGTCACGGGGCTGATTCTGGGTAGTCGAGTCAGCAATTTTCTGTCGCGGCGGGCCACGCCGCTGCAAACCGTCACCTGGGGGCTGGTACTGACGGGCCTGGCCGTGATCTACAACCTGGCTCAGAGTTTCTGGTTCATGTCGGGGGATGATTCGCTGTGGTGGACCGTTTCACCTATTACGCTCTATGCCATGGGTATGGCCACCGCGATGCCGGCCCTGAACCTGATGGGCCTGGATTACATTCCTGCGCAACGTGGCCTGGCTTCCGCCCTGCAGGGGTTTATGCAAATGGCGCTGGCCGGGGTGGTTTCAGGCTTTGTCGTGGCTAGGCTGTCCCCGCATCTGACCTGGCTGGCCATGGGGATGCTGGTGTTGTGGGCGCTGGCCGCCATCCTGTGGGGACTATGGCTCCAGCGGGCCCCGAAGCTGGGTTTTGCCTCGGAGGGTGTCGGTGGGTTTGCAAAGTGAGAGGCAAAAGGGCATCCATGAATCCAGTCGGGGCGGTGGTAGAATGCAGGGTCTTGAATTGACAGTCAGAACGAGGAAGGCAATCGATGGCCGGCCATAGCAAATGGGCAAACATCAAGCATCGCAAGGCGCGTCAGGATAACAAGCGCGGCAAGATCTGGACCAAGGTCATTCGCGAAATTACCGCCGCCGCGCGGATTGGTAAATCGGCCGATCCCGTCGCGAACCCACGCTTGCGTCTCGCCTGGGATAAAGCCTTGAGCGCCAATATGCCCAAGGACACGATGGAGCGTGCCGCGAAGCGTGGCATCGGCGCCGGGGAGGGAGAGCAGTTCGAAGAGGTCCTGTATGAAGGCTATGGTGCGGGCGGTGCGGCCGTGCTGGTGTTTTGCATGACCGACAATCGCACCCGTACGGTGGCCGACGTCCGGCATGCCTTCAGCAAGCATGGCGGAAATCTGGGGACCGACGGTTCGGTGGCCTACCTCTTCAATAAACAGGGCGTTCTTTATTACCCGCCCGGTTTGGCCGAGGATGCCCTGATGGATGCCGCTTTGGAAGCCGGGGCCGATGATGTCCAGATCGACGATGAAGGCGCCATTGAGGTGCTGACCGCACCCGATCAGTATGTGGCGGTCAAGGATGCCCTGATCGCCGCCGGGTTTGAGCCGGAAGCCAGCGAAGTGGCCATGCGTGCCGCCGTGAACGTTCCCGTCGAGGGCGATACGGCCATCAAGCTCGTCAAGATGATCGACATGCTGGAAGACCTTGACGATGTGCAAGAGGTTTTCCACAACGCGGAAATCCCCGAAGAGGCGTACGTTTAAGTGGCGCGTTTGCGGGTGCTGGGCGTCGATCCGGGGTCGGTCACGATGGGCGTGGGTGTGATTGATTTCGAGCGTGGAGCGGCCCGGTTCGTGCACTTGGAGAGCCTGTCGTTGAAGTCGGCGGGCAGCTTCACGGCACGTCTAGGCGCCATCTTCGGGTTGATTGATGATGTCATTGCCCTGCACCAACCGGATGAATTCGCCATCGAGCAGATTTTCATGTATCGCAGCCCCGAATCTTCTCTCAAGCTTGCGCAGGCGCGGGGCGCCGCGATTGCTGCGGCCGTGCGGCGCGGCTTGCCCGTTCACGAGTATATGCCGGCGGTGGTCAAGCAGGCGGTGGTCGGTACGGGGCGCGCGGATAAACTTCAGGTGCAACATATGGTCAAGCGTTTGCTGTCGCTGCAGGTCGACCCCCCCGCTGACGGCGCAGATGCTGCTGCCGTTGCCCTGTGTCATTGCTATCGACGCACGTCATTGGCCAGCGTTCTGTCCGAGGCGCCGGGGGCGGAAAAAACGGCCATGCAGCTTTTGGCGCAATCCCGTTACCGGAGGCGGAGCCGATGATCGGAAGACTCAAAGGAATACTGGTCAGCAAGCAGCCGCCTTGGTTGCTGGTTGATGTGCAGGGCGTCGGGTATGAGGTCGAGACGCCGCTCTCCACACTGTTTGATTTACCCGCCAATGGGCAGGAAGTCACCCTGCTGATTCATACCGTTGTACGGGAAGATGCTTTTCTGCTGTACGGTTTTCTCAGGGAGGCCGAGCGCAGCTTGTTCCGGCATCTGTTGAGGGTGACGGGTGTGGGCGCCAAATTGGCGCTGGGCATTCTTTCCGGTATGAATGCGCAGGAATTTGCCGACGCCGTGCACCGCAACGATGTTTCGGCACTCGTGCGTTTGCCGGGGATTGGTAAAAAGACGGCTGAACGCCTGATTATCGAGATGCGCGATCGACTGGTTCAGGGAGGAGACGTGGCGGCACCCACCGTGTCCGGCGTTCTGCCAACCCCGGGTGCCAATCCGATGCAGGAGGCGATGGGCGCGCTGGAGGCCTTGGGGTACAAGCCGCCCGAGGCCAGTCGCATGGTGCGCGCAATTCCGAATGCCGAATCATTGAGTGTCGAGGCGTTGATTCGCTCGGCACTGAAGTCCATGGCGGGTTGATCAATGATGAACGAGCGTATTGTGATGGCCGAGACCGGCCCGGAAGAAGAGGTCATCGAGCGCGCCCTTCGGCCCAAAACCCTGGCGGATTATGTAGGGCAGCCGGCCGTCGTCGAGCAGATGCAGGTATTCATTCCGGCGGCGCGGCAACGGGGCGAGTCGCTCGATCATGTCCTGATCTTCGGCCCGCCCGGCCTGGGCAAGACCACGCTGGCCCACATCATTGCCCATGAAATGGGCGTCGGGCTGAAACATACCTCCGGCCCCGTATTGGAGCGGCCGGGCGATCTCGCCGCCCTGCTGACGAATCTTGAACCCCACGATGTGTTGTTCATCGATGAAATCCACCGTCTGTCGGCCGTGGTGGAGGAAATCCTCTATCCGGCCATGGAGGATTTTCAGATCGACATCATGATCGGTGAAGGGCCCGCCGCCCGTTCCATCAAACTGGACTTGCCTCCCTTTACCCTGGTGGGCGCGACAACGCGTGCCGGCATGTTGACGAATCCCCTGCGTGATCGCTTCGGGATTATCCAACGGCTCGAATTCTATTCAGTGGACGATCTGACCCAGATCGTCCGGCGCTCGGCCCAGTTGCTGGGTGTCAAGATGGATGCGGCAGGTGCGCATGAGGTGGCGAAGCGATCCCGTGGCACGCCTCGGATCGCCAATCGGCTGCTGCGTCGCGCCCGTGATTTTGCCGAGGTCCGAGGCAATGGCGAGATCAGCCACCAGGTCGCGCATGATGCCCTGAACCTGCTTCAGGTCGACGCGCGGGGGTTCGACCATCAGGATCGGCGGCTGCTGGAGGCCTTGATTCACAAATTTGATGGCGGTCCCGTCGGGCTGGACAACATTGCCGCCGCAATCGGCGAGGCGCGCGACACGATCGAGGATGTGTTGGAGCCCTACCTGATTCAGCAGGGTTTTCTGGTGCGAACGGCGCGGGGGCGGATGGCCACGCGGTTGACTTATAGCCATTTCGGTTTCCGCCCGCCCGAGAGCTGGGCCGTCGCGCACGGCGATTTGATACCGGAGGATGCCGAGTGAGTCTGAAAGCCGGACTGGAGACGCCTTTCTACTGGCCGATTCGGGTGTACTACGAGGACACCGATGCTGGCGGGGTCGTCTATTACGCGAACTATCTGAAGTTCTTCGAGCGTGCCCGAACAGAATGGCTTCGCTCGCTCGGATTCGAGCAGGATGTCCTGCGCGATGAACACGGCGTGATTTTCGTGGTGTCTTCGGTGCAGGTAGAATATAAGCGTGTGATAAAGTTCAATGAAGAATTGCGCGTATCCTGCATGCTGACCGAACTGTCGGCGGCCACCATGAACTTTCACCAAGTGGCGGAGCGAACTTTCGACGGGGCAGTGTTGTCCGAAGCCACGGTGCGGATCGTCTGTGTGAATGCCCAAAATTTCAAGCCAAAGCCTATTCCTAATGTATTGCGGAGCTGCTGTTTGTGAGTACTGAACCGTCTGTCGTGAACCTCATCCTGGGCGCAAGTCTGCCCGTGCAGGTTGTCCTGTTGATTTTGCTGCTCGCTTCCGTGGCGTCCTGGGCATTGATTTTTCATAAATCGTCTGTGCTGCGCGGCGCTCGTGCTCGTGCGCGCCGTTTCGAGGAAAGTTTCTGGAGTGGCGGCAGTCTGAGCGATTTTTATGATCGGCTGAGCCGAGATACGCGACCACGCGAGGGTCAGGAGGCTATTTTCGAAGCGGGGTTCCGGGAGTTCAAGCGTCTGCGTCAGACCGAAGGGCGCAGCACCGAAGAATTGCTGGAGGGTGTGGAACGCGCCATGCGCGTGGTTTTGCACCGTCAGATCGAGCGCTACGAAGAAGGCCTGCATGTGCTCGCGACGATTGGCTCTGTCAGCCCGTATGTCGGTTTGTTCGGCACGGTTTGGGGCATCATGAGCGCCTTCATGAATCTGGGGAATGTGCAGAATGCGACCTTGGCCTCGGTGGCGCCACCGATTGCCGAAGCCTTGATCGCCACGGCGATGGGCCTCTTCGCGGCGATTCCGGCCGTGGTGGCCTACAACCGCTATTCGACGCAAATCGACGAACTGTTCGGACGATACGACCGTTTTACCGATGAGTTCCTCGGACTGCTTCAGCGCCAGATCGGGGGGCAGTAAGCCATGGATCGTCGTGCACGGCGAAGCCGTCGAGTGGTCGCTGAAATCAACGTCGTCCCCTACATTGACGTCATGCTGGTATTGCTGGTGATCTTTATGGTGACCGCGCCGATGCTGCAGCAGGGTGTCGAAGTGCAGCCGCCCAGCGCCGCGTCGAAACCCCTGCCGTCACAAGATGATCTACCGGTGATCATTACCGTGAACAAGGCGGGTGAATATTTTGTCAGCAATGCGCCGAATCCCAAGGCGCCGCTGTCCCTTGAGGAGATCAAGCCGCTGATTATTGCCGCGCGGCAGGTCAAACCCAATATTCCAGTGCTGGTCAAGGGTGATGGCTCCGCCGATTATCGGTCGGTCATGCAGGCCATGGTGGCCGCGCAGCAGGCGGGCGTCGACAAGGTGGGGCTGGTCACAACCCCCGTAGAGGGCGCGCAGGCCGGGGGAGGGAAGTAGGCATGTTCCGCTGGATCTCTCGAATGCCCCTTGCCGTCTTGCTGGCAGTTGTTTTCCACTTGCTGCTGGCGCTGGCCATCCTGCTGTCGATCAAAATGCATGCTTTTTCGCCGGCGATGGAGGCATCAAAAACACCCAGTGAACCCACCATACAAGCTCAATCGGTATCGCAGGCCGCGATCGAGCAACAGGTCAAGCGGCTGAAGAGTCAGGATACGGAGCGTGCTCAGGCGGTCAAGTCGCAAGAGCG
>DATKTJ010000004.1:0-4341 GCA_035531235.1 Halothiobacillus sp.
CTTGGCGCCTACCTGCTGTCCAACCACAACCCGACGCTCGTTCCCGAAAACCTGCGATTCGAACATGATGCCCTGATATGGATAGTTTTCGGGTTTCTCCTCACGGTGCCCATGCTGCTGCACATCATCAATGCCGCCAAAGCGATCAACAAGGCACAGAAGAATCCGGCCAAATCCGAACCAACAGTCCGTTAACCCCCTGATGCCCGGCCTGGAGCACAATCAACATGACCCTTGCAGCACTAACAACCTTCTTCGGCTGGGCATCGCTGATCAATATCGCGATACTCATGCTCACCTTTATTTTGCTGACGTTGGGTAGAAGCCTGATCATCCCCCTACACGCCCGGCTCCTTCAGGTACCGGAAACCGAACTTCCGCGCATCTACCTGACTTTTCTCGGCCAGTACAAACTCTTGATCGTGGTATTCAACCTCGTGCCCTATATTGCCCTCACCATCATGAGCCACTAAACGCGCCCGATCATCCCATACGGAGTTCCCATGCTTGACTCATCCTTCCGCCCGTATTTCGCCGCGCTCGGCGCAGCCATCCTGATCACCACGCTGGGGATTCATCCGGCCAGCGCCGAACAGCAATACCCCGACGTCGTATCCGTCCAGGTGCACGAACGCAGTCCCGACACCTTCGACTTCGACGTCACGGTTTCCTCGCCGTACGACACGCCCGACCGCTATGCGGACGGCATTCGCGCATTGGACGAACACGGCACCGTACTGGGTGTGCGCAAACTCTGGCACGACCATGCGGAAGAACAACCGTTCACGCGTGACCTCTACGGCGTGCATATCCCTGCCGGGATACATCGTGTCATTATCCAGGCCCGCGACCAGCACTATGGCTATGGGGGAAAGACCGTCACCGTCCCGCTCCCCGGTCGTTAACCAGATAACTCTCAATTCTGAGTAGGTTTACTGATGCATTTTTTTGGGGCGGCGCACTTCTTCAGTGCACACCATCCGGGCGCACCAGGAAAAACACCATCCCAAACGAATGACTTAACGAATTATTTTATTTACACATCAACACGTTAATTTAAACCCCTCAGCTGGCTCATTTTTTGCAGTGCAAAAGATGCATGTTTAAAGCTTATTAAAAAGCACGTTATCAACGTACTCAAGAGGGAAAGTCCATGGCCTATCTAGCGCCTTCAGAATTTGTCACCAAAATGGTGGACGCGGGTGAATCCAAAGTGTTCATGTCGACCCGGGACACCTTGATCCGGGCCTATATGGCCGGCGCCATCCTGGCACTGGCCGCCGTCTTTGCGGTCACCGTCGCTGTCCAGACCGGTTATCCGATCATCGGGGCGATTCTGTTCCCCGTCGGGTTTTCCATCCTGTACCTGATGGGCTTCGACCTCTTGACCGGGGTATTCGTCCTCACCCCGCTGGCACTGCTCGACAAACGCCCCGGCGTCACCGTGAATGGGGTATTGCGCAACTGGGGGCTCGTCTTCCTCGGTAACTTCGCCGGCGCGCTCACCGTGGCCTTTCTCATGGCCATTGTCTTCACCTATGGTTTCTCGACCGCGCCGAGCGCCGTCGGCGTCAAACTCGCCGGTATTGGTGAAGCCCGCACCCTAGGTTACGAGGCGCATGGTGCCAATGGCTGGCTGACCATTTTCGTCCGCGGCATGCTGTGCAACTGGATGGTGTCTCTGGGTGTCGTCGGCGCCATGATCTCCACCTCCGTGAGTGGCAAGGTCATCGCCATGTGGATGCCGATCATGCTGTTCTTCGCGATGGGCTTCGAGCACTCCGTGGTCAACATGTTCCTGTTCCCGGCTGCCCTGATCATGGGTGGCCACTTCACGATCATGGACTACCTGCTGTGGAACGAACTGCCAACCGCACTGGGCAACCTGATCGGCGGCCTGGCACTGACCGGCCTGACCCTGTATTCCACCCACATCCGCACCCTGCCCAAGCGCACGTTCTAATCTTTCCTGCCAATTCATCCTGAATGGAACAAAGCCCCGGCCGTACACTAAGGTCGGGGCTTCTTTTTGGATCTACACGATGCCGAACACACTGAAAATATCCACCGGGCAATACTCGGACAAGGGCCGCAAGGAAATCAATCAGGACTTCCACGGCCTGTTCGTGCCGAAAGAACCTCAGCTGAGCGCCAAAGGCGTGGCCATCGCGCTGGCCGACGGCATCAGTAGTAGTCAGGTCAGCCAGATCGCCAGTCAGGCTGCTGTCACCGGCTTTCTGGAAGACTACTACAGCACCACCGAAGCCTGGTCCGTCAAGACCTCGGCCGAACGGGTATTGATGGCGACCAACTCCTGGCTGCACGCCCAAACCCAGCAAAGCCAGCACCGATACGACAAGGACCGGGGCTATGTCTGCACCTTGAGTGCGCTGATCATCAAATCCACGACGGCCCACCTCTTCCATATCGGCGACACCCGAATCTATCGCCTGATCGACAACACACTGGAGCAGCTGACCGAGGATCATCGAATCTGGGTTTCCCAGGACAAAAGCTATCTGAGCCAGGCCATGGGCATCGATCCGCAACTGCATTTCGACTACAAGACACTCCCGGTCGAACAAGGCGACGTATTCGTACTGGCGACCGATGGCGTCTACGAGCATATCGAAGCGAAGACCATCGCCCAGGCGATCAACGCGGTCATCAATCAAGCCATCCAGGAAGACCCGAACCAACCGCGTCACCATTTGGAACAGAACCTGGACCAAGCTTTGAACAGCGCCGCCAAACAGCTTGTCGAAGAAGCCTATGCACGGGGCAGCACGGACAATCTCACGATTCAGATTGTGCGAGTGGATGGGTTGCCCGCCCCGGAAGCCAACGAGTTCTACCAGCAACTTGAAGCACTGCCGCCGCCGCCCACCCTGGAACCGAGAACGGTGTTCGACGGCTACCAGATCGTTCGGGCCGTGCACGACAGCCACCGCAGCCATGTCTATCTGGCCGTGGATACCGAAACCGACGAGCGGGTCATCATCAAGACCCCCGCCGTCGCCCTCAAGGACGATCAGGCCTATCTGGAAAGTTTTCTGATGGCCGACTGGGTCGCCCGGCGCATCAACAATGCCCATGTGCTCAAACCTGCCACCCACGACCGAAAACGCAGCGCACTCTATGTCGTCACGGAATATGTCGACGGCAAAACGCTGGCCCAGTGGCTCATCGACAACCCCAGGCCGGACCTGGAAACCGTGCGCGGCATCATTGAACAGATCGCCAAGGGGCTACGCGCCTTTCACCGGCTGGAAATGGTGCACCGCGACCTGAAACCCGGCAACGTCATGATCGATACCACCGGCACCGCTAAAATCATCGATTTCGGAACCACCAGCGTCGCCGGCCTCATGGAAATCATCTCGCCCATCGCGCAGGCGCACCTGCAAGGCGAAATCCAATACGCCGCCCCGGAATACTTCCTCGGCGAAGCCGGCACCGCCCGCTCGGACATCTTCTCGCTCGGCGTCATCGCCTACGAAATGCTCTCCGGCGGCAAACTGCCCTACGGCGCCCAAGTGCCCAGATCCATCACCAAATCCGCCCAAAAACGGCTGAAATACACCTCCCTGAGAATCGAAAACCGGGAAATCCCCCTCTGGATCGACGAAGCCATCCGCAAGGCCGTGCACCCCAACCCCTTTGAGCGCTACGAAGTGCTCTCCGAATTCATCCACGACCTGCTCCACCCCAACCAGAGCTTCCTGAACAAAACCCGCCCGCCGCTCATGGAACGCAACCCGGTGCTGTTCTGGAAAGGCGTGTCGTTCATCCTCGCCGTGATCGTGATCGTACTGCTCGCCACGCATCCGGGGCTGCGATAACTCACTGCGACAACGACAACGCACGCGCGGCTGCGGCGGCCTATTTCAGAATTTGCTGATATTTCTAGATAAGACGGCCTGATACGCGCCATGAAAAATAGAATTTCCCCAAAGACCACGCAGGGCTAACTATGTGCGCCGCTATCAACAACCCCGGAGTGATTCCATGCAACGCCGCACGTTCCTTACCAACCTGATCGGACTGACTGCCGTCGCCGCCGCATCCACCCTGCCCGCCCGTGCAGCCACTCATGGCCACCACCTCAAGCACGTGGTCTACGAACTAGATGAAAAGGACCTCAATCGCGAAATCGCGGTTCTGCGCAATGTCCGCAACAACCTGAATGCCAGCGGCGCCAAGAACATGCACCTTGAAGTCGTGATCCACGGCGGCGGCATCCATCTACTGGAACGCGCCCTCACCGATCAGAGCCTGCAGGCCACCATCGACACCCTGAAAATGGACGGCGTCCGCTTCCGCGTCTGCCACAACACCATC
>DATKTJ010000005.1:0-21622 GCA_035531235.1 Halothiobacillus sp.
CGTTTGAATTCCCGGCTGAACCGGCGGCGCGTCCGGGGAGCAATGGCTGGCAGCATGATAAGTGCCCACGTAAAAATAAGTGGGGACTATTGTCGAGAGTACGGCATCAATTCAAAAGGTGGCTGCGCTGGACGCTTACGAACTTTGAAAAGAGAATGGCGTTATAGCAGCGTTTGACGGGGGTTTAGTGCGGACTTTGCGCGGCTTGTATGGGGTTGGTTTTGCAAACCCGCCCAAGGTGCGCACTTATTCTCGAAACCAAGCGCAGACAATCCGCATTGTGGCGGCGTTTGACTGGCGTTTTGGTGCGCACTTATTCGGGTCGCTTGCGATTGCATGGGGTTGTTTTGCAAACCTGCCCAACTGCGCGGAAACATGCGTGGAAACTCGGTCTATTATTGACCTGCAATGGCTTTGTGGCGTGGTTCTGGTGCGCGGAAACGCGGTCTGAATGTCAATATTTGTTAACAGGCTGGCGGTCTGAATCATGACATTTGATAACAGGTTCAATGCGTCCATCATGCATATCTAACCCGCGCCCCTCTTGGCTTTGCACGTCCATCATCAGGAAGGCAATCAGTGTTCACAATGGTTCACGAATGGCTACATGATTGAGCTTCGATGTTCACGATGAACTGTTGAATTTACTGTTTCTTTTGAGCCGATGCACCATTCAAACCCTTGCAGGGTCTCCGGTTGTACGTTTTTTTGGAAGCTAAAATTACAGGTAGGAGTAAGTGAAAATAGTTGCCGCGGATTTGGTATGCTTTGCACATATGTTTGCGAGGAATATAAATGGCACTACGATTTCACCCCCAACCTGGAACAATCGTTATCTGTGATTACAAGGGGTTTGAAGCACCTGAAATGATCAAACGTAGGCCAGCCATCGTCATATCGCCAAGATTCAGGGATCGCCTAGGGCTTTGCACAATTGTGCCGTGTAGTACTACCGTGCCAAAAAATATCATGCCCTACCATTATGAGATTACATTAGATCAGCCAATGTCTGAGGCATATCCATCTATAAAACAATGGGTTAAATGCGACATGCTTGCAACGGTTGGTTTTTCTCGCTTGTCTCTTCCTCACAATGGGAAAGACAGTCAAGGAAAACGACTATATGTGGATATAGTGATTCCCAGCCGCGATTTAGACGCTATAAGGCAATCCGTTATGCACGCAATTGGCTTATAGATATTTTGACATGGGGCTAGTGATAGGCTAAATTTGAACTCGTACCCGCACTGCTTAGGCATCGGGCAGAAGTCCACGAAAGTGGCCGCTATACATGTGAGATTGCAATCCGGTATGGTGTCTTTCAAGCCCCGCCTCGTGCGGGGCTTTGCTTTTGGCAACAAAAAACCGCCAGCACGGGCGGCTGTTGGTCTCCATTGAAGGGGGTGGTTTTGAAAAATCACTCGATAGTCAGATTCAGCTTTTGCGCTCGTCGATAAAACTCGGCTTTGCTTTCCTCAAACGGTGGCAATGGTTCGCCCGCCCTTAGGTGGCGCATTTGCCGTGATAGCCAGCACGCAAGCCACAAGCGTTCGCGCCAGTATCGCCCCGGTGAGTTCGCGGCCACCTTGGCCTTGAACTCCGGTGTCTTTGCCCCTGTGGAGTGCTCCCACGGTCGCCAGGTTCGAATCAGGGCGGATTGCTTGGCTCTGGCCTCGTCTGTCCATCTAGGCATCTCACGCCCTCCTGAATAGTTAGGTTCGCGGTTTTTGCGTGGTGCTCATATACCGCTTCACTTTATGGCCTTGTTGATTGCTTTGCGTAGCTCGTTAAGTTCTCGAAGTCGTGCCCGGCTTTCCCGCAACAGGTGGTGGATAGAATCGGGTTTGCTGGCGTTCTGTGCCGATTTCGCTCTACCTTCCGGTGTGACTGGCCCCGTTGATCGTTTCCACGGTTTCCATTGTTGAATCATGGCCGCTTGTTTGGCTCGGCGCTCTGGTGTCCATTGGCTCATAGGGTTTGGCCTCCAATAGTTCGTTTGGTGCAGATTCATTTTTTCTCGCGGGCGTGGGGGCTGTGCCGTTGTTCACTTGCTGGTGGCCCTGGGCAATATTGGCTTGCTTGGCGAACACGACGGGCGGCGCTTTGATGGTTGCCAGTGTTTCGAGCGTGGCCCGGCATTGGCTCTGTGCGCGTAGTGCCAGCCGCATGAAGCCTTCAAGGTTGGGCATGTGGCTTTGGTTCATGGCCTTTTGCGTCAGGTTGCAAAACAAGCCTTCCAGTGCGGTCGCTTGATTGATCAGCATGGCCTCCACGCGGGATAGGTCGCCCGATTGCACGGCTTTGGCCTGCTCGCGTAGCAAGGCGATTTGATCGGGCATGTCGAACATTTCGCGCATCAAGTCCGATGATTCGGACGCACTCAAGACGGTGGCCGCCCGTAACTCCGGCGCCTGCATAACCCGCTGAATGTCTTTCCGTGCCATTTCGGGCGTTGTTTCAGGGGTGGCGGGTACTTGTACCGTTCTTCTTGCGGGCGCAGCCTTCGCATTTGTTGATTTTGCTGCTTTCTTGGTCGTGCTCATGTTGCGGCCTCCTCGATCACATCAGGGGTTAAATTTTCCCGAAGATGGTCAGATTTTGCGAAGGTGGTCACACTATTTTGTGTGGGCATCTTCGGGGTTTCTTGATCTTCTTCGGTGTCCTGGGTAGGTAATGACCAAAACCAGCCACTTGTGAAACCCGACTTTGCCGGTTTGATCCCCAATTTGAAGCGGGCACGTTTCAAGGTGGTTTCGGATATGCCATATCCCCGTGCATCGGTCTGAACATCCTTGGCGCTTTTGGTGCCGTGCTCGGTCAGATACTCAACCAGCCAGGCCTTGGCTTCGGCCAGCGCTCCACCTTCCGCCTCGCCTTCCTCCGGGTTGCCCAAAATATCGCGGGCGGCGCCGTCGATCGGTTTGCCCCATTCGATACGCGAAGCAAACAAACCCGGTGCGGCCTCGATGGTGTCTATGTCGTACTCAAACCCGCCGTGATCCAGTCCAATATTGGATTTGGCGCGGGCCAGCACGCGGGTGGATCTCCCGTTATCGTCCTCCCGTTTGGCCGTCGCCAGCACGATCCGGGCGAGGGCGCCGAATGCCAGCGATCCGGTGACACGCTCTAAGGGATCACGGCCAGCGGTGCCCTTGGTGAAGTGGGTTATGCCGATCACTGCCGCCCCGATTCGCCCGGCCAGATCAACCACGGGCGCAAGTGCCCGGCGAACCTCGCCATTTTTGTGAGAATCAGCCGCCACGGCTGAAACAATCGGATCAAGCACAATCAGGCGAATATCTCCGATCCGCTCGGCGGCCTCGCTCAATAGGTGCATGTCCAATGCCGGATCAAACCCTCGCACCCCATCCGTGCCGCCGTGAATGTCGCCAACGAAGTGAACCCGTGACCGATCCGCTCCCATTGCCACAAGGCGGGGTGCTAGGGTATCGGTGGCGTCATCCTCACCACTCCACATTAAAACGCTACCCGTGGGCGCCCGTGAACCATCCGGCCAGGTGCCGCCATTGGTTAGCGCTGATCCCAAAGCCAGCGCCAGGGTGGTTTTACCCGTGCCCGGCGCTCCGGCGAGAATGTGCAACTTGCCGCGTGCAAGCCAGCCCTCCCAGAGCCAGCGCACGGGCTGGGGCGTGATATTCGCGGCGTTGATAATGTGCAGGTGCTCGGTCTGGGTGATCCGATCCAGCTCGGCGGCGGCTTGTGCGTGAAGATCATCGGCCATGGCGCACCCCCTGAACCGCGCGCAAGGCGGTTTCAATGTCATGGGAAGCCCGGCGCAACTGATCGCGGTCATCCTTGGCAAGCGGTCGGCCATCCGCCAGCCGGTTGGCACAAATCCGGGTCAGGGATGCGGCCATGCTGATCGTGTTCAATGCGGCGCGTGCGTCGTGCCCTTGCCGCTCGGCGGGTGAGTAACTGCGATTGGTGCGCAGGTGTGGCGGGATTAATTGCACCCAATTCAAGCCCAAGGCGGCGAGTATTTCGGCGGCATCCGATCCGCCAAAGTCGTGCAGCAACACGCGGCCATCATCGGTTAGGCGAATGCTCAGGCTGGCGGTGCGCTCGTTGCGGGTGGGGCTTTTGGCAATCCATTTACCCTGCCCGGTACGCTTTACGCCATCCAGACACGCCAGGAATGAATCAATCGGGACGTATGAAAAATCAGTCATTGCCGCCCCCTTGCTGGTCTGGTGTTGCTAGCAGCACATAGCGCCCGACTGCTGGGTGTTTCCGCCCGTAGTCGTCCAAAACAGGTTGGCGAAAGGTTGCGATTTTGTACCCTTGTTCGCGTAGCTCCTTGATGCGCGGCGCGGGTTGCATCACGTTCAAGTCACGGCGGGCCTGAACGGTGGTAATTCCATCGGGTCCGGCCTCGATCAATCCGGCCAATAATCGGCGGCATTGGCTGGCGGTCGATACGTCTTGAATAGACGCGGCTGGGGGTTGATAATCAGGGCGCGTGTCCAGCGCTTGCCCTTGCTCAGTCAGGGGCTTCATTATTTCACCCCCGCAATTTTTGCCGCATGTCCGGCCATAATCCCCCCGACAAACTCGGCGCGATTGAATAGCAGTTTTCGCCCGAAGCGATATACACCCGGTAAATCGTGGCCTTTCGTAAAGAGTAAATGCCTCACGCCGCCAGCGGTTAAAGCGGGCTCCTGTTCGATCAACTGTTCCAGAGTGGAAAGTGTCGGCTGTGGCGCGGGTACTGGTTGTGCGGCTGGTGTGTAGGTTGTGGGTTCGGTGGTGTGGTTTGGTCGAATCATTAAAAAGCCCTCATTCAATCGGTTGATTGCCGCAAAGTGTTGCGGTGATTGAATCGTAAGGGCTTGATTGTTTGGTTTAAATTGGGCTACGTTGTGACTTGATTAGGTTACTCAGCAACCTAACTATTTTTTGCGGCTTCCATTCAGCCAGCCTTTTACCTTTGAATGGGATAGCTGCTCTGGCCTTTTTTGCCCATTGGGGAAATGTTCGCGCAAATAATCAATGCACGTTGCTTGGTTCAGTTTTGGGTGTTGGCGGTAATAGTCGATTGCCTCGGCCTTTTCCTTTCGACTGTGTTCGTGTTGGATATCAAGCATTTTTTGAGCTTGCTGTTTGCGTTTGCTCGCCAGCATATTTTTCGCCTCGTCTAATGTTTTTGCATCTACCTTACTGATAAGCATTAGTAGATCAATGGCGTTTATGGGGCTGTCCTCTGCCTCCGCATCTATCCAAAGAGTGACGTTTTCAAACCCAAATTCGGACAGACTTTCGTTTATGTAGTGCAGCCATCTGTCAGTTTTCACCTCGGCTTCCTTTAGAAGCCTTTCCGATTCTAATAAACCGCTTTCAATTATCTCGGCTAGATCGCTTGCCCCTTTATTATCAGTTTTTGATCTTAGTATTTGTGCCAAGGTATGGAACTCATTGCCTCTTTCTATGTATTTTTTTATGATGGTTCCATCAAGTGAAAGGTCGCTTTCTGTTTCAGCCATTGCAAAGCCTCCCTTTGCGATTGGATAAAAACCCACCAGCGTTTGCCCCGCTGGTGGGTTTTGTTTTATGGGTTGGTTCCAAACATGGCGGCGGCCATGCGCTCAACTGTGGCGATTTTGTGATCCTGGGTTAGGTGGCTATACCGCTGCACCATCGCAAGGGTTTTGTGCCCGAGTATGTCGGCAATCTCCCGCAAGCCTGCCCCATTCATGGCTAGATAGCTGGCGGCGGTGTGGCGCAGGTCGTGGAACCTGAACCCTTCGATCCCGGCGCGTTTGAGTGCGCTTTGCCATTGGGTTTCAAAGATCAGCGGTTTGTCTTTTGTTCTGGCTGATCTGCCGGGAAACACCAGCGTATCGGCGGCCAGCGGTCGCACCTTGCCCCATTCGCGCATGGCATCAAGCGCAACACCCACCAGGGGCACGGCGCGGATTTCTCCGTTCTTGGTGTCGTGCAGGGTGATTGATTTGCGTGTCATGTCCACGTCACGCCAGCGCAGGCCGATTATCTCGCCCCGTCGCGCCCCGGTGGTGATCGCAAGCAAGACGATCACCTTTAGCTCTGGCGTGTCGGTGGCTTCATTGCAGGCTTGGAGTAGGGCGGCGCGTTCCTCGTTGGAAAGGAAGCGCACGCGGCCCCGGCTTTCCTGCCCGGATTTAACGCGCACGGCGGGGTTTGATTCCAGCCAGCTCCAGCCCATTGTGCAGGCGGTGAAAACGGGGCTTAGGGCGGTTTTGTAACGGTTCACGGTGGCCGGTGTGCGGTAACGCGGTTCGGGTTTCGTCTTTGTTGCCCGGCTGGGGATTGGCTCGACTTTCAGGCGGTCTAGAAACTCGGTGATCTTGGCCGGGGTTAAATCCGCCAGCATCAATGCCCCGGCGTTTGCCTCCCACCAATCCAGCAAGCGGCCTCGATTCTTGGCATCTTTCAGGCGGGGCAGAAATTCCCGCCGATAACGCCCAATGGCATCGGCCAGGGTATGGCGTTTTCCTTCTGGTGCTCTGAAATAGCGGCCTTCCCGAATGGCGGCCTCGGTCTGGGTGCCCCATCGCTTGGCATCGGTGAGGCGTTCAAAGGTCGCTGATTCGGTGGGGTGCCCTTTCAGGCGGACTTTTACCCGGTAACTGGTTTCGCCCTGGGGGTTTGTGCGTTTTTCAAAGCTCGCCATGTCATGCCCTCGTGTGGAGGCTGGCGGGTGGTGGTTCACCTTTCGGCCTGTTCGTGCCTCCGACTATATGCCGCAACACGAAATAGCACAATATCGGATAGGCTATCCGTTTATAAAATATCACAACATATTGAATAACAATGATTAATTTTTTGCATTTTTCATGTGTGGGGCACTGGTGGGGCATTGAGCTAGAAAAACGGGCCTTTTGCCGGGTGATTCCAGAGTGTTTTTAAGTGTCCCATGTGGGGCAGTTTTTGGGGGGGGGGGCTGTGGTGGTTTGTTTTGGTCGGGTGCTGTGTTTTGGTGTGAATTAGTGCCCCACCAGTGCCCCATGGGCAACAAAAAACCCGCATGACGCGGGTTAAGTGTTTGTTTTTATTGGAGGCTGGACCCGGAATCGAACCGAGGTAAGCGGATTTGCAATCCGCGACATAACCACTCTGACATCCAGCCAAATTTGGAGCGGGAAACGAGATTCGAACTCGCGACCTCAACCTTGGCAAGGTTGCGCTCTACCAGCTGAGCTATTCCCGCAGAGGGGCAGCATTGTTAATGGGCACGCTGTATTTGTCAAGCCATGACCGCACTGGATCATTCATGACTTGCGACTTTTGGATGAGCCGCATCAATCAGGCCGCAGCGGTGCCTCGTGTGGTTTTTCTGGTTACTTCCCGCCGGTCGTTCTTATCTTCGGCGTTGGTGGTCTGGGCATCCAGATCGAGGAAATGCATCAGGGATATGCCACTGAGATAGTGATACAGATCACGCGAAAATTCGTTCCACTTGTCCTGGGCAAAGTTGCGTTTGTCCGGGCAGGATTTGTCGAATGCCTTCAAACGCTCTTCACGGCAGCGATCATCAATGGCGTCGATGACATCGGCAATCGAGATCTTGCTGGCCTCCTGTCCGAGGCGGTAGCCACCACCTGGTCCACGCGTGCCGACCACGAGTTCCGCTTGACGCATTTTGGCAAACAGTTGCTCGAGATAGGATAGGGACACTCCCTGAATGGCGGAAATTTCAGCCAGGGAAATCGTCGTGTCCGCATTGGAGCGGTTAGCCAGGTGAATCAGGGCGGTGACGGCGTGTCGGCACTTGGTGGTGAGGCGCATCGGTTTTATCTCCCAGGAGTCTTGTGAATGACCCCGATGGATATCAGGTTATTGTTTTTCTACCTGAAGAGCATAGCCGACTAAAACACTTGGGTATAGTGCTAATTGCGTTTTTCCGAATAGGTTTGCAGCTGGTCGAGTAGCCATCTTTGTAGGAGAGAATTCCGCTTGAATTGGTTTTCTGTGCAGCGGTTCTTCTGACTTTGCAGGCACTGGCTCCGATTACCGGTTTCGATCAGTTCGGCGGCGCGCGCATCGTGATAAATACGGACATCAAGTCGGAGCGGACGCTGTTTGCGTCCCAGAATGCGATGATCGGTGAAATGAAGGTCGAGGGTGAACCGACCGTTGGTGATGATTTTGGGTGTGACGCTGGCGATCCAAGGGCATTCGTCACCCGCTCGCAGGCGCCGTAGATCGCCGAATAGCCGTCTAATCAGGATGTAATTGTGCTCGTATAGCTCCATCAGCCGATCGAAGGTGGGCGGTCGCATCTGGGGTGTGGTGAGGTCGTTTGTATTCATAAGCACGCTGTTATGCAATAAAATCCCGGTGTAAGCAATGAATGTCCGTGATGTGGAGGTCGAGCGAGTCGGCTGCTATTGTGAACCAATGAGCAAAGAGGATACAGGGCATGAGGGATAGCCGAACCCGGATGGAGTGGTTTTTACGCCAATGCCGGCTTGTCGGTTGGTTGACTGTGCTGCCAGGCGTGCTTGCGCCGGCTGCCTGGGCGGATGTGTTCGTCTATCGCGATGCGGGTGGCGTGGCGCATCTGACCAATGTGACGCCGAAGAAAAATTCGGGCTACACCCTGTTTCAGAAAAGTGCGCTGACGGCCCCCAAGGCCTGGCATGACGGTTTCCAGATTCTGCCGCGTCTGGATATTCATACCTACGACGATGAAATCAACCATTATGCCAATCAGTATGGCGTTGACCCGACGCTGGTGCGGGCGGTGATGCATGCCGAGAGTGCCTTTAATCCCAATGCGGTGTCGGCGGCCGGTGCCGGTGGCCTGATGCAGCTGATGCCGCAGACCGCAGCCCGTTTCGGGGTTGCCGATCGATTCAATCCCTCCGAGAACATCGCAGGCGGCGTGGCGTATTTGGCGTTTTTGCTCGACTTGTTCAAAGGCAATCAGAAGCTGGCCGTAGCCGCCTATAACGCGGGGGAAGGCGCGGTACAGAAATACGATGGCGTTCCACCCTATAACGAAACCCAGCATTATGTGTCGCGTGTGCTGGATCTGCATCAGCGTTACAGCGATCTGGCCAAGAAGGCCGCACAAAACTGAATTGAGCCGGTCTGGGATATCATCGGTTCTGCATCGGTTTTGAGCCAAATCAAGACATCAGGCAGAATCGGCCGGATGGCACTCATAAAACCCATATAGCCAATCTCTTTTATCGATCCATCCTAAGGAAGCATCTTATGCCCACTTCTGCCCTGGCCGGAACACTGCCCGCCCACACTGCGTTGATCAATGTTCCCGTTCTTGTCAGTGCGTATTACAGCCGGATACCCGATGCGGCCAATCCCACTCAGCAAGTGAGTTTTGGTACCTCTGGACATCGTGGAACCAGCATGAATGCGTCCTTCAATGAGGCGCATATCGTCGCGGTTACGGCGGCTCTGATCGAATATCGTCGTTCGGAGGGGATTGGCGGGGCGCTGTATCTCGGATTTGATACGCATGCCTTATCCTGGCCGGCCTTTGTGACGGCGGTTGAGGTATTGGCGGCCGCTGGCGTCACGGTGCACTATCAAACCGGTTTTTCACCGACGCCGACCCCTGTGATTTCCCGGATGATCATCGATCGAAACCGTGCGGCGGCAACGGATGCCCAGTGTGATGGCGTGGTGATCACGCCGTCGCACAATCCGCCGACGGATGGCGGCTTCAAATACAACCCGACGCACGGTGGCCCGGCCGACACCGACGCCACGGGCTGGATTCAGCGCCGTGCCAACGAGTTGCTTGCGGACTGGACCTCGGTGGCGCGCATGCATTTCGACCTGGCCATGCAGCAGGCGCACATGGTCGCGGACGATTTCATCGCACCATATGTGGCGCAATTGGAATTGGTCATCGACTGTGCCGCGATTCGTCATTCAGGCATATCGATCGGGGTTGATCCCATGGGTGGCGCGGGTTTGCCGTACTGGGCGCCGATTGCGCAGCGCTATCAATTGGATCTGTCCGTGGTCAACGAATTGATCGAAGCGGATTTTCGCTTCATGCCGCTGGATCATGACGGCAAGATTCGGATGGATTGCTCGTCACCCTATGCCATGGCCGCCCTGCTGAAAATCAAGGACCGGTTTGATGTGGCATTCGGTAACGATACGGATGCAGACCGACATGGCATCGTGACTCCGGACGGCGGCTTGCTGAACCCGAATCATTTCCTCGCCGTTGCCATTGATTACCTGTTCCGCAATCGGCCGCATTGGGGTGCGGATCTGGCGATCGGCAAAACCGTTGTATCCAGCTCGATGATCGATCGGGTGGCGGCAGGGCTTGGGCGAACGGTGTATGAAACGCCGGTGGGCATCAAATGGTTCCAGCCGGGTTTGACAGCGGGACAGCTCGGATTCGGGGGAGAGGAGTCGGCAGGTGCGACCTTCCTGTGTCGGGATGGCGAAGTCTGGACGACGGATAAAGACGGCCTGATTATGGGGCTGCTGGCGGCCGAAATTCTGGCGGTAACCGGTAAGGACCCCTGGGTTTATTTCAACGACCTGGTGGATAAATATGGCCAACCGTATTACACCCGGGTGGATGCCCCGATCAGCGCAGAGGAAAAGGCGCGCTTCAAGGGGTTGACGGCAGATTCCATTGCGATCGAGAAGCTTGCCGGTGAGGCTGTGACGCGGGTGATGACGCATGCACCGGGTAATGGCGCGCCGTTGGGTGGGCTCAAGGTTGAAACGGCCAATGGCTGGTTTGCCGCGCGCCCCTCTGGCACCGAAGATATCTACAAGATCTACGCGGAAAGCTTTATTTCAACAGCACATCTCGGCGAGATTCTGGCGCAGGCAAAAACCCTGATGAATCAGGTGTTGATGGGCTGAGGTTCAGCAAAATCACGACGGACGCACTGTCGGCGTTGTGATGTCCAGTCAGGCGGTGATGAGCATGCTTCACCGCCACATTGAATTCGGCGGCTTCAGCCCCGCCGCCAAGAGGCCGACTTAGTTGCCTAGCTTACTTCTTGCCTGGCTGCCCTTTTTCTTCTTCCCGGACCAGTAAGGGCCAGAACTGACGCAAGGCGTCTACCGGTACGGGTGTGGTCGATTGCAGGTAGGCCTCGGCGCGGGGCAGCAGGATAGGGTGCCGCTTGGTCATCGCCTGCATCCAGCTCAAATCCCGAAATGACAGAAAGCCCGCACTCAGGCTGACCGACCAGGAGAGCCATTTGGCGATCGTTTCGGCGGGCGTGATCGTGAGCCACACCGCAGCAATGAGTACAGGGATGCCCATGAGTGGGTAGCCCGCCGCATGGTCTGCCAGCAGGGGCCACTGCATCAGAAACAGGCCCCCGGCCAGCGCGGTGAACGACGCATAGGTGAACCGGTGCTGGCTGATGACAGCATGCAACCGGTTGAGTCGGCCAACCAGTTCTGGTTGGTAGTGAAAATCATCGCGCATATCCAGCATAGAGCCTCCGAAGACCGTGTTATTGGCGACACGGTAAAAGCCATGGATATGACGATGATATGACACACCGGAGGATAGCGCTAGGTTATTGCCCCGTCGTGTCGGCGGGCGGGTGATTTTAGTGGTTGACTGGTTGGGCGGGGTGGCACTCAGGGCGTTTTTGTCGTAATCCGTTGCCAAGTCATGAAGCTGTATGGGAAAGGGTTTTCCGGATCGGCTGGATGATGCTCTTCAACCACAAGCCGCCAGTCGCGGCGATTGTAGGCGGGAAAGAAGGCATCGCCATCTTCGATACGTGTGTGCACGAGGGTGAAAAAAAGCCGGTCGGCACGGGGCAGGAACTGGTAATAGATATTCGCGCCGCCGATCACCATGACTTCAGGCGCATCCCCCGCTGCTTCGATGGCGGCTTCAAGGCCATTGACCACCGTGACACCTTCTGCGGCCTGGTATTCCGGGTTTCGACTAATGACGATATTTTTGCGACCAGGAAGCGGCCGGCCAATGGATTCATAGGTTTTACGACCCATGATGATCGGTTTGCCCATCGTGATTCGTTTGAAGCGCTTTAAATCAGCAGGCAGGTACCAGGGTAGTTCGTTGTTTCGCCCGATGACCTGATTGCGGGAGAGCGCGGCGACCAATCCGATCTTCATGCCGATCAACCGTTTTCGCTGGGATAACGCGTGGACCCAAACTTTACGACCAGCACGGCAATGGCGAGGAGCGCTATCGCCCCGGTGTAGGTCAGCAGGGTGAGGTTGCTCATGATCTTCACATCGACCACGAGGACCCGCGTCAGGGCGGTGATGGCGATATAGATCAGGAATCGGACCGGCAGCCGCTTGGTCTGGAAGTAGATGCCGATCATGGCCAGGATTTCGAGATAGATGAAGAACAGCAGCAGGTCGTCCAATGAGGGCGTGCCCCGGTGGATGACGTCCAGCACGGCGGCACCTGTCGACCACACCACACCGATCCAGAGAATGAACAGCAGGATGATGTGCGCCAGCATGTTGAGGTCATTGCCCAGCTTTTCGATAAACCGATGACTATTTCGAATTCCTAACATGGGGAGTACCTGATTTTGTCTAATTAGTGTTTGATTATACGGCAACCTGAGCCGCGATATGCGGTTGGGGATCATAACCTTCGAGCGTGAAATCCTCGAACACGAAGTCCTCGATCCGTTGTCGGGCGGGGTTCAGGCGCATGGTGGGCAGCGCACGCGGCTGGCGGGCGAGTTGGGTTCGCGCCTGGTCTAAATGATTGTGGTACAGATGGGCATCGCCCAGCGTATGCACGAAGGTGCCCGGCTTGAGGCCCGTCACCTGCGCGATCATCATCGTCAGCAGGGCATAGCTTGCGATATTGAAGGGCACGCCCAGAAAAATATCGGCGCTGCGCTGGTAGAGCTGGCAGGAGAGCTTGCCTTCGGCGACATAGAACTGGAATAGCAAATGGCAGGGGGGCAGGGCCATGGTCGGCACGTCGGCGGGGTTCCAGGCGGTGACGATCAGTCGCCGCGATTCTGGATTGTTCTGAATAGCCTCGATCACCTCGGCCAGCTGATCAATTGTGCGTCCATCCGGCGTTGCCCAGGAACGCCATTGTTTGCCATAGACCGGCCCGAGATTGCCTTCGGCATCGGCCCATTCATCCCAGATGCGTACGTTGTGTTCCTTCAGGTAGGCGATGTTGGTGTCGCCGCGTATGAACCACAGCAGCTCGTGAATGATCGAGCGCAGATGCAATTTCTTGGTGGTCAGGAGCGGGAAACCTTCGCTCAGATCGAAACGCATCTGGTGGCCGAATACCGACCGCGTGCCCGTACCGGTTCGATCGCCGCGATCCACGCCATGCGCCATGACGTGAGTCATCAGATCCAGGTAGGTTTTCATGATGGGGAACCCTCCTCGGATGGGGCTGAATTTATGGGACGATCCATGATGTGCTGACGATACGCGTAGATCATCAAACCAATACCGATCACGATCATGGGGGCGGAAAGCACTTGCCCCATGGTCAGCCAGCCATCCCACAGATAACCCAGTTGCGGATCAGGCTCGCGGACAAATTCGACCAGGAAGCGGAAGCTGCCGTAACAAATCAGGAACAGCGCGGAAACGGCCATTCGGGGGCGCGGTTTCAGGGAAAAGAAAAACAGGATCAGAAACAGCAAAATCCCTTCCGAGAAGGCCTCATACAGCATGGAGGGGTGCCGCGGCAGTGGGCCGCCGGTCGGGAATACCATGCCCCAGGGCAGGGTGGTCACCTTGCCCCAGAGTTCGCCATTGATGAAGTTGCCGATACGTCCGGCGAACAGGCCAATGGGGACGAGGGGGGCGACAAAATCCATCAGGGTGAAAAAGGCATAGTGGTACTTTCGCGCAAACATTGCCATGGCAATCATGACGCCAATCAGACCACCATGGAAACTCATGCCGCCATCCCAGACCTGGAACAGGCTCAAGGGGTGACTGATCAGTTCCGGTGTCTGGTAGAAGATCATGTAGCCGATACGCCCGCCCAGAACGACGCCCATCGCACCATAAAAAATCAGATCATCGACCTGTTCGGGGGTCAGCGGCCAGTCGGGTTTTGAAGCGCGATACCGGCCCAGCGCCCAGGCGCCCACGAAGCCCACAAGATACATCAGCCCGTACCAATGGACTTTGAGGGGGCCGAGGGCGAGGGCGACGGGGTTGATGTCGGGATAGGTCAGCATGAGGCTTCTCTGCAGTCAGTTCGGGAATTACCGAGGGTGCGAAAAATGACGACCACTTTAGCAGGATGCGGGAAAAGTGCATCGTCTGCGCATGGATTCCGGGTGGGGATTGTGGCGCACAACTTTGGTGCGGCGACGGATCGCGTCGGCCGCTCGAATGCAGTGCAGGCACGCAAGTCAGGTTGGCTGCGTAGAGAGCTTGCCCCGGCGAGTAGCGTCTATAGGCGGTATATTTGCAGGGCGGACGGGCGCGGTGGATGCGCGTTCAGGCTAGGCGTACAGTCACGAATCATGATTTTGGCCGCATTTTTGCTTGCTTCGATCTAGAATCGAATAAAGGTGTTCAAGCGAGGTGTCCATCATGGAAATCACGTGCTACCGGGATTCCGAACTGTTGCGCGAGCCGCGGCTATTGGCTGCGCCAACCTATAATTTGGCAAAGACGCTGTTGAGCCGGAATCGGGATCAGTGCCTGTTTCTGCCCATTCGCAGCATGCAGTACCTCGCGATCCTCGATCCCATCGAAATCGTGTTTATCGATGCGGCGCGAAAAAATCTGATTGATATTGCCTGGCAGAATTTCCATGCGCATGATCGAACGGCATTGGATGAGCCCGTTGCCTATGACGCCGTCTATTATTTCAATGGCAGCCAGTCGCAAATGCCTCGGCTGCAGGTTGAGTTTTTCAAGGCATTGCAGATGCTGGCAAAAAAACAGCACCCTTCAGGGCCGGGGCAGGTGATCAAGCTGGCGGTACAGCACGCCTGATCAGGTGTTCGCGCAGCTGCCGGAATATGGCTCAGTCGTCGTCGCCCAGTTCCGGATCCCAGCCATTGGCACGGCCGCGTGCGATCGCAGTCTCGTGGATTTTCATATAGCGCGCCTGCAGTTCGGGCGGCAGTTTGCTGGGCAGGTGGCCGTAGGGTTCCCAGGCGGCATAAACTTGTTCATACAAAACGTGGATTCGTGCGGGCAGCCAGCCTTCGCAGGTTTCCGTTTCCGGCAACAGATCAAATAACCAGGCGTCGCGTATGACTTTCCCGATGTGGGTCATCCCGCCCTGCTCGTCATGGTCGATACCGACATAGGTCTTTGGGTTCGTCATGGGTCTTGGATTCCTGAAAGTTTGCCCGACTCAATTAAGCCGGGGCGGGGATATTAACGTGTCAGGCCAGCATAGAGCAGGGGAAGTTTTTCCGGTAGACGTTCGACGTGATCGACCACCATATAGTTGCGGGGGCCAAAAATGCGGGAGACATACTGATCCGCGCGCGGATCAAGGCTCATGCAGTAGGTAATCACGCCGCTGCGCGCGGCCTCTTCCACCGCTTTTTTGGTGTCTTGCCGCAGGTACTGCGGATCGCGTACGTCGATATCCGCCGGTTCGCCATCGGTAATTACCAGCATCAGTTTCTTGGTGGAGCGTTGCTGCTTCAGATAATGACTGGCGTGGCGAATGGCCGCACCCATACGGGTGGATAGCTGGCCCGTCATCCCGGCGAGCTTGGCTTTCGCTTCGTCGTGATAGGACTCGTTGAAATCCTTGAACCGGTAATACTCGACGTCATGACGGCCATCCGAGCAGAAGCCGTGAATGGCGAACGGATCGCCGATCTTGGCGATCGCATCGGCGAGCAGCACACAGGCCTGGCGCGTCAAATCCAGTACGGTGTGATCTTGGCCGGCAACCTTGTCGTTCGTCGACTCGGATAGATCCAGCAGAACCATCACGGAAATATCGCGAACTTTGCGCACCGAGCGCATCATGATGCGTGGATCGGGTTGATTGCCCATCCGGATATCGATCATGGCGCGAATGGCGGCGTTGATATCGACCTCATCGCCATCTTCAAGTTTGCGGATACGTTGCACGCCCTGCGGCTGCATCGCATCGAGCAGGAATTTCATGCGGCTGATTTCGCGCTTGTAGCGGGCGGTAATGCCATCAATGATTTCGAGCTCACCGAGTTTGGGGCGTTTTTCCAGCACCGTGGCCCAGCTCGGCCGTTCATGCTGAATCTGATAATCCCATTCGGCATAGTGGAAGGGATCGGAAACCGGCTCTTGGCCTTCCATCTCGTTCCAGCTGACGCCGTGGTCTTCATAAGGGAACAGTTCGGTGCCCAGAACCCAGACTTCCTGTGGATTGCCGTCGATGAGTTCGCTGTCGATCTCGTTGACCATTTCCATGACCGAGACCTGTTTACGCACCGTTTGCACTTTGTCGTAACCAGCTTCGGCGGCCTTGTCGAAATCAAATTCTTCGAAGGCCCAGAAATAACGATTGTCGTCACGATACGGCGCGGTGAGAACATCAGTGCGCTGTTGGAACGGAATACGCAGCGACATCAACTCATGTGCGAGGGTCACGCCGTTATCCCAGGATGACTGATTGTCGTCCAGACGGTGCTGCTCGGCGGCGAACAGTTCGCGTGCCCGCACGACCAGCGGATGATCGTCCACGAATTCGGGGTCCAGCAAGGCCCGGGCGATGCGGTTGAGGTAATCGCCCAGGGTGTTGGCCTGCGCGGCAGATATGGTGTGGAACTGCGACCAGATGGGGCGCAAGCCCGGAAACTTGTTGATGGCCAGCTGTTCGACGCGTGCGTCTTCAAAGACGGAAATCACGGCCATTTGCAGGTTGTTCAGGTTCTCGGCCGAAATGGGGTTCTGCGTATACACCACGTGGGCAGCGGCATGGGCCGCAGCGGCACGGTAGAGGGTCAGCCCGGAAATCGGTTCCTGACCTTCAATCGTGAAGTCATCGTAGGCATCGGGCAGATACAGCAGATAATCTTCGATGTAGGGTTTGTAGCCATCGCGCTTTTCAAAGTCGCCGGAAGTGGGGCGCATGAAGAAATCGCGGGCCCAGAGCGCGCGTAGATACATATTGATGCGGCGCTGAACGTCGACAAACAGGGTGCCCTTGCGTTCCTGCTGCATCATCGCCAGAGATTCTTTCGACTGGAGGCCGAAATAAAGCAACTGTTCTGCATAGTTGGTGCGATGCACCTGCGCGCCCCAGTTCGACCAGCGGCGCAGGCCGCCTAGGGTAAGGTGCGCGAACAGGGTGTCGAGGTTTTCCAGCATCGGTCGAATACCGCGGGGCGCAGTGGCCACGAGAGTATTCAACAGTTGCAGATACTTCTTGAACAGATCGGCATCGCCCAGACGTTCCGCCGCGGTGGGCGCCGTCGCCAGCACGAGTTCGATGACGGTACCACTGGTTTTGGAGGCCATCATCATGGCCGATTCAATGAGGACGGGGATGACGTCTTCACCCAGGCTACGAGCAATGCCGGGCGCGTTCTGGATGAAGGTGGCCACCATTTCCTGACCACGACCGAGATTTTTCAGCGACAGTGCGCCGCCGAGATAGGTGTCCAGCCCCATTGGGCTGAATACGCGTGATGCTTCCTGCCATGAAGCGTGCAGGATTTCGCGGGAATGCTCGGAAAGCGCGCCGAGTTCTTCCTCGTACTCATCCAGTTGAATGGACATGATGCTCCTCCAGGAGGCCGGCCGGGCAGCGTTTAATCGGCTTTAACCCGTGCCACCAAAGAACAGATATTGGGACCGATAGCCAAAAATGCAGCCTGATGGCTCAGAAGAAGGTTGATACCGCTGCATCCAGCGCATCGCGCATATCCGGGTCATCGGTAATCGGACGAACCAGCGCAACGCGGCAGGCAGACGCCGGATCGACATTTTTGGAGATCAGGGACGCTGCGTAAATCAGCATCCGGGTTGAAATGCCTTCGTCGAGACCGTGGCCCTTGAGGTTACGGGCACGTTCGGCAATAGAGACGAGCTTGCTCGCAACTTCTGGATCGACATGGCCTTCGTGCGAGACGATTTCGGTTTCGGTGGCGTGCTCGGGATAGTTGAAGTCCAGGGCACCGAAACGCTGCTTGGTGGACTGTTTCAAATCCTTCATCAGGGACTGATAGCCGGGGTTGTACGAGATGACCAGTTGGAAATCCGGGTGCGCATGGATCAACTCGCCTTTTTTTTCCAGCGGCAGTTCGCGGCGGGCATCGGTCAGCGGGTGAATGACGACCGTGGTGTCCTGACGGGCTTCCACGACTTCATCCAGATAGCAGATGGCACCATGACGGGCGGCCAGGGCCAGCGGGCCATCCTGCCAACGCGTGCCCTGAGCATCCAGAAGGAAGCGGCCGACGAGATCGGAGGCGGTCATGTCTTCGTTACAGGCCACGGTGATCAGCGGCTTGTTCAGCTTGTATGCCATGTATTCGACAAAACGGGTCTTGCCGCAGCCGGTCGGGCCTTTCAGCATCATGGGCATGCGAACGGAATAAGCGGCTTCGTACAGTTCTACCTCGTCGGCTACCGGACGATAGTAGGGCTGATTTTGCACACGATATTGGTCCATAAGATCAGACATGACGGCTCTCCTGTTGATTTGCGGAATCACTTTTTCTGAATGGTCGGCGCGAAAAACCGGCAGATTGACTGGTTTTCAAGTCACTCTGTACGCAGACAGTTCAGAAAAAGTGGTTCAGGAAGGATTTCCTGGAAATCCCGCCCCGTAGGGCGGGTCAAATTCAATCGCTTGAATTTATCGGGTCAATTACACGGTCTTGCCGCGGTAGATGACCATTGAAGTGCCTTGGCTCTGCGTGAAGTTGTTGTAGCCGATCAGACGAACGTGGTTGTTCGGATTGGCTTTATGGCAAGCTTCCGCTTCACCCAGGATTTTGTCGACGTCGGTCTCACCGAACATCGGCAGTTTCCACATGTACCAGTACGAATCCATCAGGTGCTCTGGCTCGGTGTGTTCGATGGCCGGGTTCCAGCCCCGATCAACGATGTACTGAACCTGCTTCTTCATCTCATCTTTGCTCATGGCTGGCAGGTACGAGAAGGTCTCGAACTTGCGGCTCCCCGGGTCGCTCAAACGCGATTTGTAATCTTGCATTTCGCTCATGGAATAACTCCTAAAAATTAGTGGCTACCTTGGGCTCGCCTGAGCAGGCCCAAGGGAAAGGCATTACTTGTGTGCAACATCCAGTTTGTCGACGGTGTCGAATTCAAACTTGATTTCTTTCCATGTTTCCATGGCGATTTTCAATTCTGGGCTGCTCTTCGCTGCTTTTTCCAGAATGGATTTGCCTTCTTTCTCAATCTCAACGCCTTCGTTCCGTGCTTCAACACAGGCTTCCAGTGCAACACGGTTTGCGGCCGCGCCAGCGGCGTTGCCCCATGGGTGACCCAGGGTGCCACCACCGAACTGCAAGCAGGAGTCATCACCGAAGATGTTTACCAGCGCAGGCATGTGCCATACGTGGATACCACCAGACGCAACTGGGAATACGCCAGGCATTGAACCCCAGTCCTGATCGAAGAAAATACCGCGTGAACGATCTTCTGCAACGAATGAATCGCGCATGAGGTCGATCCAGCCCAGAGTGGCTTCACGGTCGCCTTCCAGCTTGCCGACAACGGTACCGGAGTGCAGGTGGTCACCACCAGACAGACGCAATACTTTGGTCAGTACACGGAAGTGGATACCGTGGTGCGGGTTACGGTCGAGTACGGCGTGCATGGCGCGGTGAATGTGCAACAGCATGCCATTGTCACGACACCAGTTCGCCAGACCTGTGTTGGCAGTCAAACCGCCGGTCAGGTAGTCGTGCATGATGATCGGCGCGCCGATTTCTTTCGCGTATTCTGCACGCTTGTACATTTCTTCTGGCGTAGGCGCAGTCACGTTCAGGTAAGAACCCTTACGCTCGCCGGTTTCAGCTTCAGCCTTCAGGATGCCTTCCATCACGAAGTCGAAGCGATCACGCCAGCGCATGAACGGTTGGCTGTTGACGTTTTCGTCGTCTTTCGCGAAATCCAGACCACCGCGGAGTACTTCGTATACGGCACGGCCGTAGTTCTTTGCAGACAGACCCAGCTTGGGCTTGATGGTGCAACCCAGCAGAGGACGACCATACTTGTTCAGCTTGTCGCGCTCGACCTGGATGCCGTTTGGCGGGCCGCCGCAAGTCTTGACGTAAGCGATCGGGAAACGAACGTCTTCCAGACGCAGGGCACGCAGTGCCTTGAAGCCGAACACGTTACCAACCAAAGAGGTCAGTACGTTTACCATTGAACCTTCTTCGAACAGGTCGATCGGGTAGGCAATGAAGGCGTAGAAGCAGGTATCATCACCTGGTACGTCTTCGATGCTATACGCACGGCCTTTGTAGTAGTCCAGATCGGTCAACAGGTCGGTCCACACGGTGGTCCAGGTGCCGGTTGATGATTCTGCGGCTACCGCTGCAGCAACTTCTTCACGGTCAATGCCGGGTTGTGGGGTGATTTTGAAGCACGCCAGGATATCGGTATCCAATGGGGTGTATTCGGGCATCCAATAGGTTTGCCGGTATTCTTTAACACCAGCGCTATATTTCTTAACTGCCATGAGTTCCTCCTGCAAAGGGGTCTGTTATCCGTGAAATGCCCCAACGGCTTCACACGTCAATGCATCATGCCGCCCTCGAATCATCAATAACAGTCGATTTTTTCTATTTTAAGTATATATTTTTATCTATGATGATTCGGGTGACGACATCCGATCATAACGCAGAACAGATCCCGTTATACTCTATTTTACAGTGAGTTCCATGCGCCATTACACGACCTTCCGCCAACTGGAAATCTTCGAGGCCATCGCCCGTCTGGGTAGCTTTACGCGCGCTTCCGAAGAATTGTTCCTCACCCAGCCCACCGTCTCCATGCAGATGAAAAAACTGTCGGAGATGGTGGGTGTGCCGCTGATCGAGCAGGTGGGGAAAAAAATTCACCTGACGCCGGATGGCCGAGAGCTGGCCCAGGCCACGCGGGAAGTCTTCGGCATCATGGATCGGTACATCATGTCGGTGGCCGAGCGGCAAGGGCTGAAAAAAGGGGAGCTACGGCTGATGGCGATTACCACCGCCTCGTATTTCGCCCCGCGCCTGCTGGGCGAGTTCGCCAAACTCTATCCGGGCATCGACGTGAGCCTGCGCGTCACCAACAAGGAGCAGGTGCTGGCGAGCATCGCCAACAATCTCGACGACCTCTACCTGCTCGGCCAACCCCCAGAAGATATGGACATCGTGTCCACCCCGATCATGGATAACCCCATTGAGGTACTGGCTGCGCCGGATCATCCCCTGGCCAACGAGAAAAACATCAGCCTCAAGCGCCTGGCGCAGGAGCCCTGGTTGATGCGTGAAAAAGGCTCCGGCACCCGCAACGCCATCGAACGCTGTTTTGGCGAAGAGAACATTACGATTCGACCCCGTCTGGAGCTGGGTAGTAATGAGGCGATCAAGCAGGCTATCCTGACCGGCTTGGGCATCTCGGCCCTGTCCCGTCATACCCTCATGCTTAATCAACCGGGTCAGTTCGCCGTGCTGGATGTGCAAGGGTTCCCTATTTTACGGCA
>DATKTJ010000006.1:0-10380 GCA_035531235.1 Halothiobacillus sp.
CCGAACTGGTTGATGAGACCACGCGCATCGATCACCAGGTCGGAATCGGGATGAGCATCCATCATCAGTAACCCAACAAGTTATACAACACGGAGAACGCCGCATCGATGACGATGACCATGAAAATGGCCTGCACGACACTCACCGTCGTGGCGCGCCCCACCTCGGCCGCACTCCCGCGCACGCGCAGCCCCTGCATACAGCCGATCAGGGCGATCACGATCGCGAACACCGGCGCCTTGATCAATCCAAGCCAAAGCGTCGTTACCGTGATCACCTCTGGGATGCGGTCAAAATACACGGCAAACGACACCCCATAGCCGTAATTGGCCACCACAGCCCCGCCCAACAGCCCCATCAAGTCGGCAAAGAGCGACAGCAGCGGCAATGTCACAACCAAGGCAATCACCTTCGGGAACACCAGGATGTCGAACGGCGGCACGCCGATGGCGCGCAGGGCGTCGATTTCCTCGGTAATCCGCATCGTGCCGAGCTGGGCGGTGTAGGACGAGCCAGTTCGCCCCGCCACGATAATGGCGGCCAGCAGCGGCCCCATTTCCCGCAGGGTGATGATCCCGACCAGATTGACGATCAGAATATTGGCCCCGTAATTGGATAACGTTGCCCCGCCCTGATACGCCATGACCATCCCGATCATGAAGGACAGAAGGCCGACGATGCCCAAGGCCCGCACGCCCGCCGCCTCGATCTCGGCCAGGACAGCAGACCAGCGAATCCGCCAGAAGGTCAAGGTCAGCGCCCCGCCCCGCCAGATGAGTTCGCCCAGAAAGCCGAGAAAAAGACGCGCCTCGTCCCACTGCCGAACGGCAGATTCGCCGATCAGCGCCAGCAGGGACTTATTAGGTGCACGGTCTGGAACCGTGTCCACCAGTCGGGCGTCCAACAATTCGAGCAGGGTCCGTTCACGCTCGGGCAATTGACTGACATCCACCGAAATACCGGCGGCACGCCATTGCCGTAGCCATCGCGCCAAGACCATGGCGGCGGCGCTGTCGAAGGCCGAAATCCGGCTCAACACCTGGATCGTCCGGGTAGCAGGCACAAGCAGGGCCGGCACATGCTGAAGGCTGTGTACCGTCCAGGCTCCGGTCAGGGTCAGGGTCGTGGATTCCGGGTCCGATGACCAGTCGGCCTGCGGCGGCGCATGGTCCAACCGTGATGCGTGGATAGCCGAAGTCATGGTGCGTCGATCAGTATCCCTTGGTGATGATTGCCTAGGAGCTTATCATTCTGTTTAACAAAGTGCGGTGTTCCACCCGTCATTAATTGCAGAGTATCCCCCGCGTGAGTAAAGAACGCCTACAAAAAATCCTCGCCACCCTGGGCTTCGGCTCCCGCCGCACCATCGAAGGATGGATCAGTGCCGGTGAGATCAAGCTCAATGGCGAGACTGCCCAGCTGGGCACCGTAGCCGAACCTGGTGATGTCATCGACCTGCGCGGCCAGAAAATAACCGTCCCGACGGAAGGGCTGGTGCGGCGCGTCGTGATTTATCACAAGCCCGAGGGCGAAATCACCTCTGCGTCCGACCCGGAAGGCCGTCCGACCGTGTTCGGCTCCCTGCCGTCCATCCGCCAGGGGCGCTGGATTACGGTTGGACGCCTCGATTTCAACACCTCCGGCCTGTTGCTGGTGACCAACGATGGCGAGCTGGCCAATCGACTCATGCATCCCAGCAACCAGATCGAGCGGACCTACGCCGTGCGGGTATTGGGCGGGCTGAGTGAAGAGCAAATCAAACAACTGACGACCGAAGTCCAACTGGACGATGGCCCGGCCGCGTTCGAACAACTGTCCGAGGCCGGTGGCACCGGGGCCAACAAGTGGTATCACGTCACCCTGCGCGAAGGCCGCAACCGGGAGATTCGCCGGATGATCGAGGCCGTGGAAGGCACCGTATCCCGGCTGATCCGCATCAGCTACGCCGGGATTGCCCTACCGCCCCGCCTGAAACCGGGCCGTGCGCAGGATTTGCCGCCCGAACTCGAAGATCAACTCGTTCGCCTTGTCGGCTTGCGGCCGGAGACCCGCCGCAAGGTACTGGATGACGATGCCCAGCGACGGGCGCTGAAACCCTACCGGGCACGCGTCCAGGAATCGGCGCCCAAACGGCCGATCGACCCAGAGCGGATGCCGCATAAAAAACCGCTCGCGCCCCAACGGCCGGCCGACCCGGAGCTAATCCCGTACGAAAAGCCAATCGCGACCAAACGGTCGGCGACCTTAGAGCGAAACCCGCATAAAAAGCTCCTTGCAACCAAATCCACACCACGCACTCGGCAGGGCACGGAACAGAGTGCCGAAGGCGCCACCGGCCCGCGAAGCACCCTGTCCCGACTGAAACCCCGTCCACGGCGCTCCGAACCACGTGTCGGCACACCCGGTCGAAAACCACCCCGGGGTCGATCCTGATCCCGCACGATCAAACCCGGGCAGAATCTGCCCGGAACGATTAAAATAGTGCGACTGGCCTCTTTTATTTTCTGGATGCCCCGCATCCGGCCTACAGGCGACTTTTCACCGCATGATTAAATACCCCCATTCCAGCACATCCGACCCAGATGCGGACACCGAACAGAATGCCACCCAGGCCCAGCCCGCTCGTACAGGCCACTCAGACTCGACCATCGTCTATGAAAACAACCACGATCTGAAGAATCATCTGCTGGTTGCCATGCCCAACGTGCTGGATCCCAATTTCAGTCACGGCGTCACCTATGTCTGCGAACATAACGATGAAGGGGCCATGGGCATCACCATCAACCGGCCGCTGGACGTCACCCTCGGTGATATTCTCGACCACATGAAAATCACCTGCACCAACCCGGCCGTCCGCAGTCGCCCGGTGTTCATGGGCGGCCCGGTCGCCATGGAGCGCGGATTCGTGCTGCACACCCCCCATGGCGGCTGGGAATCCACGCTGGAAGTCACCGAAGAGATCGGTCTGACGACCTCCAAGGATATCCTGCAGGCACTGGCCGATGGTGCCGGCCCCGCACGTGCGGTGATTGCGCTGGGTTATTCGGGCTGGTCAACCGGTCAGATCGAATCCGAGATTGCCGAAAACACCTGGCTGACCGTCGAGGCCACCGCCGAATTGATTTTCGATCAACCGATTACCGAACGCTGGGCGGCGGCGGCCAAAACCCTGGGTATCGACATGAACCTGGTTTCTGGCGAGGCCGGGCACGCCTGAGCGCGTGCGTGGTGACTCCGATGTCTGCGAAAACCGGCACCTGGCTCGCCTTCGACTATGGCGCATGGCGCATGGGCATTGCAGTGGGCGAACAGCTGATCGGCACGGCGCGCCCGCTCACCACCATTACGCACCGGAATGCCCATCAGATCGAGTGGATAACCATCGCCGGCCTGCTGGACGAATGGCGACCGGTCGGTCTTGTCTTGGGCTGGCCACTGACCGACGATGGCCAGACTTATCCGGTGGCCGAATTCATTCGTCGTTTCGGTCAACGATTACACGGTCGTTTCAACCTGCCGGTGTTTTACGTGGATGAGCGACTGAGTTCGGAACAGGCAGAACAGATGCTCACCGCGCGTCACGGTAAGCTGGCGGTTAAAAAAACCCCGGGGCTGATTGACTCTCAGGCCGCGGCGATTATTCTTGACTCGTTTTTCAGTCAGAATCAGGACACCGCAGTTGATTCCGTCCCACAGCCCTAACTCAACGATGTGCCGATCATGATGCAATCAATGCCGGATACGCCTACCTTGAATCCGATCGACGATCTGATGACACAGATCTATCGCGATCTGCAGCACGCCATTGATCAGGGGCAACTGACCAACCCCTTGATGGTCGGCATCCACAGCGGCGGGGTATGGATTGCCGAGGCGCTGCACCAGCGGCTGAATCTGTCCGACCCGCTGGGCAGGCTCAATATCACCTTCTACCGGGACGATTTCGATACCATCGGACTCCACCCGCAGGTGGCCCCCTCGCAACTGCCGGTGGATATCGACGGCCGGGACATCATCCTGGTCGACGACGTGCTGTATACCGGCCGGACGATCCGCGCCGCCCTCAACGAACTATTCGACTATGGGCGGCCCGCCCGCATCTGGCTTACGGTTTTATATGAGCGCGACGGGCGAGAACTCCCGATTGCCGCGCAGACAGTCGGCCAGCGCCTGCAGCTCAATCCCCAGCAACAGATCCATGTGGATGGACCGACGCCCCTGACCGCCCGCATCGTGACCCGTGAGGATACGCACTGATGGCCGTGAATTTCGTGCGTCCGATCATACCCAAGCTGGCCAAAGACCCCTGGGCCATCCAGTTCGACAGTCAGGGCCATCTGAAACATCTGTTGACCATCGAAGGCTTGGGGCCGACCTGGATCACGCGGATTCTCGATACGGCGGAAGGGTTCATGTCGGTCACCGACCGGGAGATCAAAAAGGTCCCCCTGTTGCGGGGCCGTACCGTCGTGAACCTTTTTTTTGAATCCTCCACGCGAACCCGAACGACCTTCGAACTGGCCGCCAAGCGCCTGTCGGCCGATGTGTTGAACATCAACCTGTCGACCTCGGCCACGACCAAGGGTGAAAGTCTGCTCGACACCCTGCGCAATATCGAGGCCATGCAGGCAGACATGTTCGTGGTGCGGCATGATCAATCGGGCGCCGCACACTTCATCGCGCGCCATGTCGCCCCCCACGTCTCGGTGCTGAACGCCGGCGATGGCTGGCATGCCCACCCGACCCAGGCCTTGCTGGACGCCTTCACGATTCGACGGATCAAAGGGGATTTCGCCCCGCTGCGCATCGCGATTGTGGGCGACGTCCGGCACTCCCGCGTTGCCCGCTCGCAAATCCATGCATTCAATTCGCTGAACGTCGGCGAACTGCGGGTCATCGGCCCGCGCACCCTGATTCCGAATGACATCGAACCCCTGGGCGTGCGTGTGTTTCACGACATGCGCACCGGTCTCAAGGACGTGGATGTCATCATCATGCTGCGCCTGCAGCGGGAACGCATGGAGTCGGGTCTGCTGCCCACCGAACAGGAGTTCTATCGGCTCTATGGTCTGACCGAAGAGAAATTGGGCTGGGCAAAACCGGATGCCATCGTCATGCACCCGGGCCCTGCCAACCGCGGTGTCGAAATCGAATCCCGCGTGGCCGATGGTCCTCAGTCGGTGATTCTGGAACAGGTATCCAACGGGATTGGCGTGCGGATGGCCGTCATGGCCCTGTGCATGAGTGCGAGTACGGAATAATGATTCAAAATCCCCCCAATCTCGGTATCGACCTCGACCCGGTTCGACATCCCGACGGCTGCCGCCCCGGCATCGATTGCGATACCTGGCGAATCAGCGGCGCCCGGGTACTCGATCCGGCCAGTGGACTGGATCAAATCGCCGACCTCTATCTGGCAGGGGGCAAGATCGTCGGAATCGGCGCAGAGCCGGCCCATTTCCCGAGCAGTGCTGTCAACACGATCTCGGCCGACGGGCTCTGGCTGATTCCCGGCATCATCGACGGCTGGGCGCGCCTGCGCGAGCCCGGGCAGGAACACAAGGCCACCATCGCTACTGAAACCCTGGCGGCCGTAGCGGGGGGCATTACCACGCTCTGCATGCCGCCGGATACCGATCCGGTACTCGATACCATTGCCGTCGCCCGGTTCATCAAGCGCCGCGCCCAACTGGCCGGTCGTGCGCGGGTCGTGGCCATCGGCGCCATGACGCAAGGGCTGAAAGGCGAGTTGCTCGCGGAAATGGCCGAGTTGACCGAAGGCGGCTGTGTGGCCATCACGAATGCCCACTACCCCCTGAAAGACCTGCGTCTGCTGCGCCGCGCACTCGAATACGCCGCCACCTTCGATATCCAGGTCATCCTGCAGCCGCTGGACCCGTCACTCAGCAAGCGGGGCTGCGCCCATGAAGGCGTCATCTCCACCCGTCTGGGGCTGCCCGGCATTCCGGTGTCGGCCGAAACGGCACCCCTGGCGCAATTGCTGGCCATCTTGCCGGAGACGGGTGCCCGCATTCACATCAACAATGTGTCTTCCCGCGCAGCGGTTCGACTGATCGAACAGGCCAAGGAAGACGGCCTACCCATCACCGCATCGGTCAGTGCCCATCATTTGTGGCTGTCCGAGATGGATACCGACGCCTTCTGCGGCAATGCTCATGTGCTGCCGCCCCTGCGCAGCCTGCGGGATCGGGATGCCCTGCGCGAAGGCCTCGCTAATGGCGTGATCGATTGCGTCATTTCCGATCATCAGCCGCATGAACCGGATGCCAAACTGGCACCCTTCCCCGAGACTGAACCGGGTATCTCCGGACTGGAAACACTGCTGCCACTGATGCTGAAACTGGTCGATGACGGGGTGCTAACGTTGGAACGCGCCCTGGAAGCCCTGACCCGCTGCCCGGCCGACCTGTTCGGACTGACCGATTCCGGTCGCATCGAGATCGGTGCACGAGCCGATATCGCGCTCATCGACCCCGATGCATTCTGGACGCTGGATGACTCGACGTTGCACTCGGCCGGCCGCGACACACCCTTTTTCGGCTGGGATTTCCGTCATGAAATCCAGGCCACCTGGGTCAATGGAAAACAGGTCTTTCGGCGTGGCAGTGCGCCATGAAAGCGTCATATCCCACTGTCATCATGCATTCAATCGCCCCTCAATCCCCACAAATGGAGAACGCCCCATGGCCACGAAAATTCTGAGCATCATGCCTGCTGATGACTGGTACGCCCTGATTTCCGATGAAGACGAGGGCACCGGTTACGAGCCCCTCACCTGCTTTGCGCTGGTACAGACGGACGAAGACGGCGAAGTGACCACCGAAGTGCGCCCCATGATCTGGGCCGACACCGCCGTGGCCTTTGCCGATGAAATCGAAGGCTTCATGGATCTGGAGCGGATTGAGGAAATCGGCGACGACGAGCTCGATCTCGAAGACGACGACCAGTAATTCACCGAGTGTGCGTCATCTCGGCTTAGCGCCGGGATGCCAAGAGCCGACGCGCATGTGCGTCGGCTTTTTTATGGCGCCTATTTTTTGGTGAGCAATTTCCGGATGATTTCGCCGGCCACGATATGCCCGAAAATATTGGGCATGTAGCTGATCGTGCCGTTGATGGCACGGGGGCGGACCCCATCGGTGGTCGGTACATGCTTGGCGGGTTTGCTCGGCAGCTCGGTCGAGTAAACGACCGGCACATCCAGCGGCGACTGCAAACGGCGTAGCCGGGATCGCAACACCCGCGCCAACCCACAGCCCTGAACTTCGGCCAAAGTGCCCACCTGCACGGCGCGCGCATCGATCCGGTTGCCGGCACCCAGTGCCGTCATCGTCATGATGCCGCGCGCCCGCGCCTCGGCGAGCAAAACAGCCTTCACCCCGATCGAATCGATACAGTCAGCAATGGCATCAACCGGATGCTCGGTCAGGAATTCGACCACGGCCGATTCCTGCAGAAACATCGGCAAGGCAATGGTGGTGATATCGTTGCGAATCGAGGCGAACCGAGCAACGGCCACCTCTGCCTTGGATTGCCCGATCACCGCTTCCGTCGCCAGCATCTGCCGGTTCAGATTGGAACGGCCAAATCGATCGTGATCGAGCAGATACACCGTCCCCACGCCCGCACGGACCAACGATTCTGCACAGGCGCCGCCTACCCCGCCCAACCCGGCCACCAGCACGCGCGCCGCGCGAAGCCTGGACAGCCCATCTTCGCCAATGAGCAGTTCGGTGCGTTCATCCGTCATCTCGACGGGGGGCACGACCGTCGCGGCGGTGATCGAGGATGGCGGGGGATTCTGGTTCATCATAGGGTCGACATTCTGAGTGAAAACGGCTGAAGCGTATAGGGCCAATGGTTCAACAGGCGTAACACCACATGCCCCTTGCACAACGCTCGCGCGATCCTGCCAAAATCGTCTTCCCCAGCAATATAGACAAGCCTGATGGGCTTGTTTAATCTACAGGGCCTCTTGATTAACGCCCTCGTGCGACACATCAACTGGCTTGGCCCATCGAGTTGTTGGGCCATAAAGGCTCAAATCGAGGCCGTAACCATCGGGGTGCGCATTTGATATGCTGGTCGAATACACGACTCATACGTATCGCCCGCCGTACCTGTTCGCCTTCGATTGGATACCAAACGTATTGTGACCATCACCACCCCGCTCAACCAACCTGTCGAACCTGACCGGATCGAATCGCCACTGGCAACAGCAACAATTCAGCGTCTTCAGGAACAACTGGAACGTCAAGAAGCCCTGATGCAGTCCTTACTGGGGCAAATCGGCACCTTGATATCGGCAAACGACGAACAGGAACTGCTGGACATCGTCTGCACCCAACTGTTGGCATCCGGACTATTTCTCGCTGCGTGGATCGCCCAAACGGACCCCGCCCACCCAGATAACTGGAAAATCCTGGCGGCAGGCGGCGAGGGACAAACCGTCCTGTCTGCGATCACCCATGAGGAACAAATTGCCTGGGTGAAACGCCTGAATCAGGTTCAATCCGCGCATGAGTCCCTGGTCGATCCGGGCACGGATCCCCGTTTACTCATGCCCTGGCAGAACCTGATTCTGCCCAGATTTTCGAGCACCCTGATCTTTGCGCCCATCGCGCGCGCAAGACAACCTTGGGCAGTTCTGGTCGTGGTGGCACAGCATGAAGGTCGATTGGATCGTCTGTTGGCCGAAATGCTGGGCCGTCTGGGCGACCTCCTGTCCAATGCCTTCACGCAGCTTGATTTGCGCAGCCGATTGATCGAGGAGCGTGAGCACGCCGCCTTTCTCGCCCACCATGATGCGCTGACGGGTCTGGCCAATCGCCGCGGCATCGATGAAGCACTGCCCAAAGCCATAGCGCGCGCACGACGCAACCAGCAGAAACTGGCCGTGGTGATGCTGGACCTCGACGATTTCAAACCCATCAACGACCGCTTCGGGCATGCAACCGGCGATGCCCTGCTACGGACCCTGTCCCAACGCATCCAGGCCACACTCCGTGAAACCGACCTGGCCGCTCGGCTGGGGGGCGATGAATTTCTCCTGCTGCTCGAAGGCATCGACCAGAAAAAACACCTGAAAAAAACCCTGGAACGCATCAATAGCGTGCTGACCGAACCGCTTGAGCTGCCGGAAGGCACTACCTGCATTCGTGCCAGCATGGGCGTTGCCCTGTTCCCACAGGACGATTGCGAGCCGGAGCAACTGGTTCGGCATGCCGATGCCGCGCTTTATTTAAGCAAAAACAGAAAAAGAACCCGAAAAAGCAATTGGTGCATCTGGAACGATCACACGACCGATACGCTGGAAAAAACGCCCGCAACGGATCTCCATACCCCGCCCTACGGCGTGGCCGCAGCCAACCTGTTGCAACGTTTTGTTCCGCAGCTCACCAGCCTGGTCCATGATTTTGTCGACCATTTCTACGCCGAACTCAAGGCCGATCTGGATGCCGGGAAAATCATCCAACAGCTTAACGAAGATGAATTCACCCATCTAAAAGCGCGTCAATCGGCTCATCTGAGTCAACTACTGGACCCGGACCTCACCGAAGAGACTCATCGACGGACGGCAAAACGGGTCGGCGAAGTTCATGCCCTGATCGGTCTTTCGGCCAGCAGCCTGGTTCGGGCCATCACCATTTACCTGCACCAGTTTGATATTCTGATCGCGCAACACCGCCTGTCGCCCCACGATCATTCCCGACTCGAACTCGTCCTGACGGAACGACTGAGTATCGAGCTGTCGGAAGAACTAGAGTCCGAGCATCAAATCAACAACCAATACCAGCAGATTCTGCTCGATGTCGACGCCCTGGGGCGCCAACCACTCTCCTGGCAGGAGTTCAACGAGCGGCTGTTGGTCAAATTGCATCAGTGTCCGGGCATTCAAGCCTGCTGGATTGGCGCGCCGGCTGCCGATGGCGTCTTCCTCATCAACTTCAGCGCAGGCGTGGAACCCTTCACCGAAGCCATGCAGGCGCATTATGGGGCCATTCGAATGCCGAAGATTGCGCCGGGCGAACCGGAGATGTCGGGCTCGGCAGCACGTGCTTTTCGTCAGGCTCAAATACACACCATCGATAGTTTTTCTACCGCAGCCGAAGCCGAACCTTGGCGCGAAGCCGCGTTGAGTGTGGGGATTCGCAGCTCTGTCGGTATACCGATTATTGATGACCAGCGCCGGCCGCAGGCAGCCCTGACCCTGTACGGCGCGTTCCCCAACATGTTCGAAACGCCTTTCCGCCAGTCTTTCTGCCAGCAGCTTGGGTTTATCGTGAGCCAGACCTGGCAGCAATTCAAACAGACCCAGATCGTCAACACCTCGATCGAGGAATTGGATCTCTGGCGGCA
>DATKTJ010000007.1:0-2939 GCA_035531235.1 Halothiobacillus sp.
TGGCAAAATCCCGAGTTCTACAACGAAACCTCGCTGATGGGGGAGTTGCACCGTGTTTTTGACATCTGTCATGGCTGCCGGCGCTGCTTCAACCTGTGCAATGCATTTCCCACCCTGTTCGACGCGATAGACGAAAGCCCGTCGAACGAACTCGACACCGTCGAAAAAACGGTCTACTGGAAGGTCGTCGACCAGTGCTACTTGTGCGACATGTGTTTCATGACCAAATGTCCTTATGTGCCACCGCACCAGTTCAACCTTGATTTCCCGCATCTGATGCTGCGCGCCAAGGCGGTCAAATTCAAAAAGGGCGAGACCCGGTTTCGCGACAAACTGTTGTCCAGCACCGACCTGATGGGCAAGCTGGCATCCATTCCAGTCGTCGCCCAAACGGTCAACGCGGTCAACAAAAATTCTGCCGCCCGAAAAGTGATGGACGGTGTGCTGGGCATCCATCAGGATCGACAGCTGCCCGAATACAGCAGCCATCCGTTCCGCAACAATGCCGTGCCGGGCGAACAATTCCCCGTCAAGGACGGCGAGCGCACGCCCGGCAAAGTAGCAATCTATGCAACCTGTTACATCAACTACAACGAACCGGGCATCGGCCACGACCTGCTCGGCATCCTCGCCCACAATGAGATACCGGCACGTTTGGTCGAAAAAGAAGCCTGCTGCGGCATGCCCAAGCTCGAACTGGGCGATCTCGAAGCCGTTTCCCGCCTCAAGGAGACCAACATCCCCCACCTGGTGAAGCTGGCACGCGAAGGCTATGCGATCATGACAGCGGTCCCTTCCTGCACGCTGATGTACAAGCAGGAGTTGCCGTTGATGTTCCCGGATGACGCGGATGTGAAAGCGGTGGCGGAAGCGATGTACGACCCCTTCGAATATCTGGTGCTGCGCCACAGGGACGGCCTGCTCAAGACCGATTTCAAGAACGCGCTGGGCAAAATTTCCTACCATGTACCATGTCATTTGCGCGTGCAGAACCTCGGCCTGAAGACCCGGGAAATGCTGAAACTGGTGCCCGGAACCGAGGTCAATACGGTTGAGCGCTGTTCTGGCCACGACGGCACCTGGGGAGTGAAAAGCGAATTCTTCGCAGAATCGATGAAGATCGGCAAGCCGGTGTTCAAGCAGATGGCTTCAAGCGAGCCGGACTATGTCAGCTCGGACTGCGCCATCGCCGGGCGGCACATCATGCAGGGCATCGGCAAAACCACGGCGCAAAAACTGCATCCGCTCACGCTGATCCGCATCGCCTACGGGCTATAAACCACCATATCGACCAAGGAGAAATAAATGGCAAACGAAGGCTATCACGAGCAAGTCGAGAAATTATCGGCCGCCACCATGGACATGCACCGTGCAATCACTTCCCTGATGGAAGAACTGGAAGCGGTGGACTGGTACAACCAGCGCGTGGATGCCGCCACCGACCCGGAACTGAAGAAGATACTTGCCCACAATCGCGACGAGGAAAAGGAACACGCCGCAATGGTGCTGGAGTGGATACGCCGCCATGACCCGGCGTTCGATCATGAACTGAAGGACAACCTGTTCAAGGAGGGGCCGATCGCCGGCCAGCATTAAAATCATGGCAAAACTCACCCCCGATAAACTGATGACGCTGGAAGCCTACGCAAAGGCGCGCGATTCGATCCGCGCCGACGTGATAATGCACAAGAAAAATCGCAACATTGCATTGGGTGATCATGTCACGCTGATCTTCGAGGACGAGCTGACGATTCGCTATCAGGTACAGGAGATGCTGCGCGCGGAAAAGATATTCGAGGAGGACGGCATCCGGGAAGAACTCGACGCCTACAACCCGCTTATCCCCGATGGTAGCAACTGGAAAGCCACCATGTTGATCGAATACGAAGACGTCGATGAACGCCACCGCATGCTTGCCCGGATGATCGATATCGAACAACGCGTGTGGGTAAAAGTGGCTGGTTTCGAACGCGTTTATGCGATTGCCGACGAAGACCTGGAACGTTCAAACGAACAAAAAACCTCTGCGGTCCATTTCCTGCGCTTTGAACTTAGTGCTGAGATGTCGCACGCCCTGAAGCAAGAAGCCGGTTTAAGCATGGGTGTCGATCACCCGAACTATCAGGCCACAACAGATCCCGTTCCACCTGCGACCCGCACTTCCCTGTTGCGCGACTTGCAGGGCTAAGTCACATCCATCGTTGCATTAACTTCCAGCGTTTCCCGTCACGGTCATTGATCCCGCCTGACCAACCCTGGCCGATCCGGCCATCCGCGCTCCCGCGCCATGCGATTTAAAATACATATCGACACGGTATTAACAATCAATTGGATTTATAGATGAACAAGCCTTAAATTGCATCCGTGGACATCAACCACGTGATCAATTAAAGGAGAGCATCATGCAACGACCGGAAATCAAAACCGTCGCCAACCTCGAATCGGCATTTGCCGGGGAATCGATGGCGCACATCAAGTATCGCTATTTTGCTAAGATCGCGCGCGCCGCAGGTGACGAGGCAACGGCCCATATTTTCGAAGAGACAGCCGCCCAGGAAGTACAGCACGCGTTCGGGCATCTCGATCTGCTTTACCCGAAGGAAACCATGACACCCGCGCATTGCCTGGAAATGGCGATTGAGGGTGAAACATACGAATATACCGAAATGTACCCCGGTTTCCTCAAAACGGCGCAGCAGGAAGGCAATGCCGCTGCCGTTGCAGAGATCAACGAGCAGATCGGCGAATCGAAGCAACACGCGGAACAATTCCAGGCGATGCTGCAGAAGGCGGCGAAGCGCTTTGCCGCATTGGCCAAAGTGGAAGAACGCCACGCCAATCAATATAGTGCCATGTTGGCAAAAGTAAACGCTTAATCTTAGGAGAACATTATGAAAGTCTGGCAATGTGTGGTTTGTGGTTTTGTATACGATGAAGCA
>DATKTJ010000008.1:0-18941 GCA_035531235.1 Halothiobacillus sp.
CGCGCCCCGTTTTCCGTCGTGGGGCACGCCACCCGTTTGCAACAGCTCGTGGTCAACGATTCGCATTTCGACAACCGGCCCATCGACCTGCCCATGAGCACGCTGTTCGGCCATCCGCCCAAGATGCACCGCGATGCCAAGACGTTGACCGCGCATTTTGCGCCGTTCTCCACAGCCAATCTGGATGTAATGGACGCCGTCACCCGTGTGCTGAGCCTGCCGACCGTAGCCGACAAGAGCTTCTTGATCACGATTGGTGACCGAAGTGTGGGCGGCCTTGTCGCGCGCGATCAGATGGTCGGCCCCTGGCAGGTACCGGTTGCCGACTGTGCCGTGACTGCCACCGATTTCTATAACGAGACCGGCGAGGCGATGGCGCTCGGCGAACGCGCGCCGATCGCCGTGCTGGACGCCCCGGCATCGGCCCGGATGGCGATTGCCGAAGTGTTGACCAATATGGCCGCAGCACCGATCAAATCGACAGCTGACATCAAACTCTCGGCCAACTGGATGGCGGCCTGCGGGCATCCCGGCGAAGATGCCGCCCTGTACGCCACCGTGCGCACCGTGGGCATGGAATTCTGCCCGGCGCTGGATATCGCCATTCCTGTCGGCAAGGATTCGCTCTCGATGAAGACCCGCTGGAGCGAGAATGGCGCCGCCAAGGAAGTGGTTTCACCCGTTTCGCTTGTGGTCACGGGCTTTGCACCGGTCACCGACATCAACCGGGTTCTGACCCCGCAACTGCAACCGAGCTTGGAAGCCCGCCTGCTGTTGATCGACCTGGGTCAGGGCAAGAACCGTCTGGGTGGTTCGGCACTCGCCCAGGTCTACGGTCATATTGGCCAAACGGCCCCGGACATCGCCGCCGAGCCGCTCAAGGCATTGTTCAACACCCTGCAGCTGCTGAGCGAACTGGGTCATATCGTCGCCTATCATGACCGCAGCGACGGCGGCTTGATCACCACCCTGCTTGAAATGGCGTTTGCCGGCCATTGCGGCTTGAACATCAACCTCGACAGCCTGGGACACGACGTGGTCGGCAACCTGTTCGCCGAAGAAGTTGGCGCTGTGATCCAGGTACGCGCCGAAGATGTCGCCTTCGTGCGTGAGCAGTTTGCCCAGGCCGGCCTGGCCGATGCGGTCCACGAGCTGGGTAAAGCCGTTGTCGGCAACACCATCGACATTCAGTGGGCGGGCAAGTCCGTCCTGAAGGCCAAGCGCAGCGATCTGCATGCCATCTGGTCGAAAACGAGCTACCTCATGGCCAGCCTGCGCGACAACCCCGATTGCGCCCAATCCGCCTTTGACCGCATCGTCGACGACAGCAACCTGGGCCTCAGCGCCGCACGGGCCAGTTTCGACGTGCGGGAAAACGTGGCGGCGCCGATGATCGCCACGGGTTTTCGGCCCCGGATCGCCATTCTGCGCGAGCAGGGCGTGAACGGCGAGGTTGAAATGGCGGCCGCCTTCGACCGCGCTGGCTTCATGGCCGTCGATGTCCACATGAGTGATCTGCTGGCTGGCCGCGTGGATCTGTCGACCATGCAGGGCATCGTGGCCTGCGGTGGCTTCTCCTATGGCGATGTACTCGGTGCCGGCTCCGGCTGGGCGCATGCGATCCGCTACAACCCACGTACCTTCGATGCCTTCAGTGCCTTCTTCAATCGGGACGACACCTTCGCCCTTGGCGTTTGCAACGGCTGCCAGATGCTCTCGCAACTGCACGACCTGATTCCCGGCGCGGAATTCTGGCCCCGCTTCGAGCGCAATACCTCGGAGCAGTTCGAGGCCCGCTTGTCGCTCGTCGAGATCCTGCCCACCCCCTCGATTTTCCTGCAGGGCATGGAAGGCAGTCTACTGCCGATTACCGTTGCACATGGCGAAGGCAAGGTCAGCTACCGCCATCCGATGCATGCCGAGGAATCCTTCGCGACACTGCGGTATGTCGATGGGCACGGCATTGGCACCGAACAGTATCCGGAAAACCCGAACGGCTCGGTCTGGGGTCAGACCGGCTTCACCTCACCGGATGGTCGCTTCAATATCATGATGCCGCACCCGGAACGGGTTTGGCGGCGCAGCCAGCTCTCTTGGGCGCCGGAAACCTGGTCGGAGCAATTCGGTGATCGCAATAGCAGCGAAGGGCCGTGGCTGCGTCTGTTCCGCAATGCCCGCCACTGGATCGGCTAGGCCCGCATGACTGTGCATACGCCGGGGCATTGGCTGACTCGGCTCCCCCCCACCCTGATTCTGATGTTTGGCTCCACCCTGTGGGGCCTGACCTGGATCTGGCTCAAGGCCATCGATCAGCTCGGCATGGGGCCGATCACCCTATCCATCATTGCCTACGGCATGCAGTTCCTGATGGTGCTGCCCTGGGCGCTGCACTGGCTAATCAAAACCTGGCGGCCCAATCGCGCCAACCATCCTTTGCCCTGGCGCTGGTTGGTGCCGCTCGCCTTTTTGAGCGGGGTGGCGGGCATCGGTTTCACCATCTCGATGGTCTACGGCGATGTGGTTCGGTCCATGCTGCTGTTCTTTCTGATTCCCGCCTGGGGCGTGCTGTTCGGCCACTGGTTTCTGCGCGAAGCGCTGACCGGCATTCGAATCACGGCGGTTGTGCTGGCCCTGGCGGGTGCGGCATTGATTCTCGGCCCTGATGTGCAATGGGGCTTTTCCTTTGCCGATCTGGCGGCCCTGATTGCTGGCATCGCACTGGCGGGCTCCAATGTGCTGTTCCGGTATCTTCAGGATGAGCCCATGTTGGTCAAGCTCTCCGTGATGCAGGTGGGCGGTGTGATTTTCGGGTTGATGTTCCTGTTGATCCTGCCCGAACCCGGTTCCCGAATCACGCTGGTGGGCGTGGTCCAGAGCGCCCTGTATGGCGGCACCCTCCTCCTCGGCGCGATGCTGGCGACACAATATGCGGTCGAACGGATACCGGCCGGGCGCGCTGCCATCCTGATGACCCTGGAGCTGCTGGTCGCCAGTGCCTCTGCCATTCTGATCGGGCACGAACAGCCCACCATCAATGTCTGGATGGGTGGTTTCCTGATCCTGGGCGCAGCCCTGCTGGAGGCGCGCAGTCAACCCATGTGGTCGACACAGGTGGCGACATGAGTGACCAATCCGGCGTCCATGGCCTGAACCCCGAACAGACCCGCGCGGTTAAGCACCTCGATGGCCCGCTGCTGGTACTGGCCGGCGCAGGCTCGGGCAAAACCCGAGTGATTACCGAGAAAATCGTGCATCTCATCGAGCGCCAGGGCATCCCGGCGCGCGGTATCTTCGCTGTCACCTTCACCAACAAGGCGGCGAAGGAAATGCAGGAACGCACCGATTCGCTGCTGCCCGCCGAGCGCCGTCGTGGCCTGAATATTTCCACCTTCCATACGCTGGGGCTGAATTTCATTCGCCGTGAATTCGCCTCCATGGGCCTGCGCGCCGGATTCACCGTACTGGATGCCGAAGACAGCCTCGCCGTCATCAAATCCCTGATCAACCACAGTGAATACAAGGATGTGATCGAACCGAAGGCCGCCCAGTGGCAGATGTCCTTGTGGAAGAACGACCTGTTGACGCCCGGCACCGCCCTCAATACCGCCGTGGATGAAGAGCAACAGGCCATGGCGCGGCTGTACGACCAATACCAGAACCAGCTGCAGGCCTGCAATGCCCTGGATTTCGACGACCTGATCGGTCGCCCGGTGGAGTTGCTGCGCGAAAACCTTGAGGTGCGCGAACGCTGGCAGCAGCGCGTGCGGTATCTGCTGGTCGATGAGTATCAGGATACCAACACCACCCAATATGAACTGGTGCGCCTGCTGACCGGCTCGATCGGCGCCTTTACCGCCGTGGGCGATGATCACCAGTCCATCTACGCCTGGCGCGGCGCGCGGCCGGAAAACCTGATCCGGCTCGCCAGCGATTTCCCGAATCTGACCACGCTCAAGCTCGAACAGAACTACCGGTCGGTCAACAGTATTCTCCAGGCGGCAAACCACCTCATTGCCAACGACACGACCACCCAGCCCAAACAGCTCTGGAGCGAGATCGGGATCGGCGAGCCGCATCGGGTGATTGTCTGCGCCACGGCCGAAGAAGAAGCCGAACGCATCGCCACCGAGATCCTGCATCAGCATTTTCGCAATCAGACCGAATACCGGGATTTTGCCGTACTGTTTCGCGGCAATCACCAGGCCCGCCTCATCGAGCAGGCCCTGCGCAAACTCAGCATCCCCTACAATCTGACGGGCGGCCAGTCGTTTTTCGATCGGGCCGAAGTCAAGGATGCGATGGCCTATCTGAAACTGTTGGTCAATCCGGACGATGACGCGGCCATGATGCGCGTGATCAACACGCCCCGGCGCGAAATCGGCCCGACCACCCTCGAAAAACTCGGCCGCTATGCCCGCGAACGACGCAGCTCATTGAATCAGGCTGCCCGTTCAGCTGGACTGCAGTCCACGTTGGAAGAGCGTGCTTATTTCCGCCTGAATCGCTTCTGTGGATGGCTCGATGCCACCCGTAACCAGCCGGGCACCGATGCTGTCGTCGTGCTGCAGCAACTTTTTGCCGATATCGATTATCTGGGCTATCTGCACGAGCAGGAAACCAGCGCCAAAGCCGCCGAGCGCCGTTGGCAGAACCTGACCGAATGGCTGGACTGGCTGGGCCGCATCGCCAGCGACAGTGCCGAAAAGGGTGAGGTGATGGATCTGCCGGCGCTCGCCCAGCGCATGACCCTGCTCGGCATTCTCGACCAGCAAACCCGCGAAAAAGACAGCAATGCCGTCTCCCTGCTTACCCTGCACGCCGCCAAGGGGCTGGAATACAAACATGTGTTTCTGGCAGGTATGGAAGAGGAAATCCTGCCGCATCGCGACTGCGTGGACGACGACCGGCTCCATGAGGAACGACGGCTGTGTTTTGTGGGCATTACCCGCGCACAGATCAGCCTCACGTTCACCCTCACCCAAAAGCGACGGCGTTATGGCGAGTGGCTCAATACCCTGCCCAGTCGCTTCCTCGACGAAATTCCCGCCGAACTGCTGAACTGGCAAGGTGTCGGTATCGAACAGCCCAAGGCCGTGACGCAAGCCCAGGGGCGGGAACATCTGGCCAGCATCCGTGCCATGCTGGGCAAATCCTGAGGCAGGCGAACAATGGCAACGCAGTTTGACGTGATCGTGATTGGCGCCGGAGCCGCCGGCATGATGTGCGCGGCACAAGCCGGGCAGCGCGGGCGCCACGTTCTGCTGATCGACCATGCGGCCAAGATCGGCGAGCGCATCCGCATTTCCGGGGGTGGGCGCTGCAATTTCACCAACCGGGATATTCGTCCCGAGAACTTCCTGTCGCAAAACCCGCATTTCGCGCGTTCGGCCCTGGCGCAGTTCACTCAGTTCGATTTCATCAAACTCATTCAACGCTACAACATTGCCTATCACGAGAAAACGCTCGGCCAGTTGTTCTGCGATGACTCGGCCAAACAGATCATCGACATGCTGCGTGCCGAATGCGATCTGGGTGACGTGCACTGGGCGCAGCCGTGTCAGGTTCACACGGTTCGCGCTGGTGTGGGCGCCTCGGCGGAAGGATTTACCGTCACCACAGATCAGGGGGAATTCACCGGCCAGTCGCTCGTGATCGCCACGGGCGGGCTCGCCATTCCCCAGTTGGGCGCCAGCCCATTCGGCTACAAAATTGCCGAACAATTCGGTCTGCCGATCATTCCGCCGCAACCGGCCCTGGTACCGCTTGCCCTCGCACCGGAAACCCTGGATTCGCTGAAAACACTGTCTGGCACGGCCATCGACGTCATTAGCCACTGCGAAGGCCAATCGGCGCATTTTCGGGAATCGCTGCTGATCACTCATCGCGGCCTGTCCGGCCCGGCCATCCTGCAAATATCGAGCTACTGGCAGAATCAGGCCTATGGCACGGCGAAATCCCGCCAGAAGCCGGGCAATAAAAAACAGCCGATCAGCCTGAACCTCCTGCCCGATCTCGATGTGTCGGGCTGGCTTCAGGAACATCGCCAGAGCAAATCAAACCTCAGCACCCTGTTAAGCGCCTTCTGGCCGAAACGCTTTGCGCAGGAATGGTGCGCACTGCATCAGTGGCACAAACCAATGGCGGAACACAGCAACAAGGATATCGCGGCCATGCTGGACGCCCTGACAGCCTGGAAAATCATGCCTGCGGGGACCCTGGGCTATGCCAAGGCCGAAGTGACGCTGGGCGGTATCGATACCAACGCACTCTCCTCCAAGACGCTGGAAACCAAAAGCGTACCGGGCCTGTATGTCATCGGGGAAGTGGTGGATGTCACCGGCTGGCTGGGGGGATACAATTTTCAGTGGGCCTGGTCATCGGGTTGGGTTGCCGGTCAACACGCTTAGATCCATGTTATTTTAAGGGGTTGCCGACTTTTCGTGGAAACCACGAACTAGCTCATGGGGGAGCCGCCCAATGCGACGAAGAGTCGCACACAGTCGAGATAACGCTGGCTCGATATCTCGGTGATCCCGAGTTGCGCTTGAGCAAGATGCCGCTGGGCATCTTCGATCGGCATCAAACCGGTATTTCCGGCCTGATAGCTTTTGCGCGCCAGATCGAGCGATGAACGCGCCGTATCCACGGACTGCTGCCAGGTCGCGATCAGTTCTTCGTCATGGGCAATGGCCGTCAGCGCATCGGCCACTTGGCCAAACGCGTTCAGGACCGTCTGTTGATACTGATCGAGTGCCCCCCGATAGGCATCCTCTGCCGCCTGCTTCCGCGCTGACAGTTCGCCGCCGTTGAAGAGAGGGGCGCTCAGGCCGGCGGCAGCCGACCAGGCATCGTTGGCTGCATGGAACAGACCCGCCGGATTCAGCGCCTCCTGCATCAAATTGGCCGACAGCGTGATCTTGGGATAGAGATTAGCCGTCGCCACACCGATGGCCGCACTGGCCGCATGCAGATTGGCTTCAGCGGCCATGATGTCCGGACGGGTCCGAGCAAGTTCGGAAGGTAGACGCACGGGCAATGACCGGGGCAACGTAAATTCATCAAGGGTCAGTGGTGGCGGCGTCCAGGCAGATGGTTGCTTGCCCAGAAGAATGGCCAGTGCATGCCGATTCGTGCTGATCTGTTGTTTCAGCGGCGGGATCTGTGCCTGATCGGCAATCAGCTGACTGCGGGCGCTCAAAATATCCACCCGGGTTCCGGCCCCTGCATCAAAGGATGCCTGCACGAGTTTCAGCGTTTTTTCATCCTCGGCAATGATCCGATTGATCACATCGATCCGGGCTTGCGCCGAAGCCATGCCGAGCGCTATCGCAACCACGTTGCCGGTCAATTCCACATAGGCCGCATCGAGCTGTCGGGACTGATAGTCGACCAACGCACGCATCCGTTCGCGCTTGCGGCGTTCGCCGCCAAATAGATCAAGCGTCCAGCTCACCGTCGGTCCGATTTCATCGTAACTGAACGCCGGAATGGCAAAGTCCGCCGGGCCGAACAGGGCCACCCCGTATTTTTGTCTGCCCGAGGTGGCCCCCAGAGAAACATTCGGCCAGAGACTGCCGCTCTGCGCACGCGCCGCTTCCTGCGCCTGAGCGAGTGTTTGCTGCGCTGCGTGCAAGGAGTAGTTGCTCGTCACCGCCTGTCGAATGAGTGCATTCAAGGGTTTGGACGCAAACAGCCGCCACCATTGCGACTCGATGTGTTTGCCCAGTTCAACACGCTGCGCGACTGGCAGGGCATCCTCTGCGGATGTATAGGTGCTTACCGCGGGCGCCTCGGGAGGCGTGAAATTCGGCCCCACAGAACACCCCGACAGGAATGCTGCCGTAGCCAACCCCATGATCATCTGTTTGCCTGATTTCATCGTCCACGCGTTCATGTTCTGGATTCTCGCAAGTGCACCGGCGGACGCAGGAATATCAACAGCGGAATCACGACGATCGTGATGACCATCATCAGTTTGAAGTCGTCGATATAGGCAATCATCGCCGCCTGCTGATTGATCATGCCGTTGAGCGTGCTGATGCCCGATTGGGTAAGCGGATCGATGTGGTTGGCGGCATAGGCATAGTTCCCCGCATTGTAGGGAGTCACCTGCGTAGCCAGACTCGAATGCATGACCTGGGTGTTTCGCGTCAGCAGAGCCTGAACGACGGAAATGCCGATGGCGCTCCCGATATTTCGCATCAGATTGAAAAAGGACGTCCCTTCGTTTCGGTGAATCGGCGCGAGGGTGCTGAAGGCCATGGTCGACAGTGGCACATAGGTCAGGCCAATACCGAGCCCCTGAAGCATCCCGGCAATGATGATGGAGTCCTCGCCCATCAGCAGATTGAAATTCGTCATTCGCCAGAGCGAAAAGGCCACCAGACTCAATCCCACCGTCATGATCAGCCGGGCATCGAAGCGGCCAATCAGCTTACCGACCAGCATCATGCCGAGCATGGTGCCCATGCCCTGCGGCGCGGTGACCAATCCGGTGGTTACCGCCGGGTAACCCAGGCCGTTCTTGAGCATGGGCGGCAAGAGCGCCAGGGTCGAGAACAGCACCACCCCGATCAGAAAGATGAAGATGTTGGCGGTCACGAAATTTCGGTCGGCGAAAAGTGACGGGCTCAAAAACGGCCGCCGGTGCGTGAGTGTGTGGACGAGAAACAGATAAAAGGCGATGCCTGCCACCAGGGCTTCCAGCATGATTTCCGTCGAACCGAACCAGTCCTTGAGTTCCCCTCGGTCGAGCATCAGCTGCAACCCGCCGATGGCAATGGCCAGGGTGGTGAAGCCAAAGAAATCAAAGCGATTCGTATGCGATTCGGTTTCGGACAACGTAGCGGAAAGGCCCGCAAAGGCAAGTACCCCGATCGGCACATTGATAAAGAATACCCAGCGCCAACTGTAGTACTCGGTCAGCCAGCCGCCCAGCGCCGGGCCGATTACCGGCCCCAGGGTTACGCCGATCCCCCAAATTGCCATGGCCTTGCCGTGATTTTTGGGGGGATTGATGTCGAACAGCACGGCCTGCGACAGCGGAACCAGGGCGGCGCCGGAAATCCCCTGAAGCAACCGGAACAACACGATCTCGGGCAGGGTCGCGGCGATGCCGCACAGGGCCGATGCCACGGTAAACCCGACGATCGATATCAGAAAAACCCTTTTGCGGCCGAAACGCCCGGCCAGCCACCCCGTCAGGGGAATCATGATGGCGGCCGCGATGATGTACGAGGTCAGTACCCAGGCCATCTGGTCCTGTGTCGCCGACAGCGTCCCCTGCATTTCGGGCAGCGCCACGTTGGCGATGGTCGAATCCAGGGCTTGCATGATTGTCGCCGTCATCACAAAAAACGTGATCAGCGGCCGGTTCAGCGTCTCGGTAGGACTGGGCTTCGTGTGGGGCGTGGCCGAGGCCGCAGCGCCCTCCCCGGCCTCTTCAATGACTTCTTCATACGGGTTTTCACGGGGAGAATCCGCCATCACCAAAGCCCCTTGAGACGGCTATGATGAGTGTCGACGTCCACAACGGCGCTCAGGCCAGTCTGTAGAGGGTGTTTCGGATCGAAATCGTCAATGCTGATCCGTACCGGCAGGCGTTGTACCACCTTGACCCAGTTGCCGGTTGCGTTCTCCGCAGGCAACAGGGAAAAACTCGCCCCGGTGCCGGAGGACAGGCTCGCTAAATGTCCCCGAAATTTCCGGTCGGGATAGGCATCAATCCGGATCGAAACCGCTTGCCCCGGATGCAGGTAGGTCAGATCCGTTTCCTTGAAATTCGCCTCCACCCAAACTTTCTTGTCCGACGTCAGCGCGAACACGGGGGCCGCCGCATGAATGTATGCACCGACCTGGAGTTGATCGACCTTGGATACGATGCCGTCCATCGGCGCCTTGATCACCGTATAGGAGAGATTCAATTCCGCCCGGTCAAGCTCGGCCTGCGCCTCCTCTACATCCGGGTGTTTATCAATATTGATCGCCGGATCATTACCGAGCGAAGCGCGAATGTTTGCCTGCGCCTGTTCGGCCTCATTCAGTTTTTGGCCGGCATCCTGAAGTGCGTACTTCGCCTGCTCCAGTTTCGCCTGGGAAGAAACACCCTGGGCGGTGATTTTTTTCTGACGGACCAGTTCATGTGCCAGATACGTTTGCGTATCCCGTGCGGCCTGAACAACCGCCAGATGTTGCCGATAAGTTGCCTTGAGCGCGGCTATTCTTAATTTGGCACTCGCCAACTGCGCCTTGGCATTATTGACGGCGATCGCATAATCGCGATCGTCCAGACAAAACAGCGTCTGCCCCCGATGCACCTCCTGATTGTCGCGCACATCGATCTGCGTGACGCGACCGGAAACACTCGCGCTGACCTCGACGCGCGCCGCCCGGACATAGGCGTTATCCGTGGAAACGAAACGGCCGCCGGTCAGATACAGGAATCCGGCGACCAGTAAAATGACCACGACGCCGCCAAGCAGCAGTAGACGGCGATGTCGTTCCAGCCAGCCATTCTCAGAGACGGGATCTTCCATTGGTAAGCATTGCTCAGTATGAGGGGATGCGGCTATTGTAGCCTGCCCAGATTGTGAAGATAATGCGCCACAATCAACATACGTTATTCGGCTGAAGCGAATAATGATCGACTCGTTTCCAGCGTTCCCGTTAACTTCCAGAGACCTATTGCATGCGCGGTTCGGAATTCACCGAGTTGAGAGCGTTTGTCGCTGTGGCCGAACGCGAAAATTTTTCACGCGCGGCCATCCATCTCGGCATTGCGCCGTCGACGCTGAGCCAGACCATCCGCTCACTGGAAGAACGCCTGGGCGTCCGACTACTCCATCGAACCACGCGGAGTGTTTCTCTGACCGATGCCGGCATACATCTGCTCGCCAGGGTTCGGCCTGCCTTCGAGGAACTGAGTCTGGCAGTTGAATCCATCAATGATTTTCGCGATGCGCCGATGGGCACGTTGCGCCTCAGCGTTTCGACAATCCCGGCGCAGATGATTCTTGCCCCGATCCTGAAGGAATTCCTCGCGACCTATCCAGACATCCTTCTGGAAATCACGGTGAACGATGCCGATATCGACATCGTCAAAAGCAAATTCGACGCCGGCATTCGCTATGGCAAACGCATCGCTCAGGACATGCTGCTGGTGAAAGCCTGCCCGCCCTCACGCCTCATTGCCATGGCATCGCCCGAGTATCTTGCCCAGTACGGCGTCCCCGAGACTCCACAGGATCTGCAGCACCATCGCTGCATCCGCTATCGATACGAAAGTCTGGCACTGCTGCCCTGGACCTTCGAGAAAAACCGCAAAATAATGGAAATCGAAGTGAGCGGGTCCCTGATCGTTAACGATGTCGATCTGATGATCAAGGCCACGCGGGACGGAATCGGCATCGGTTACATGGCCGAATCCTATATCGTCGATGATTTGCGGGAAGGACGACTCGTCCCCTTACTGACTGAATGGTCACCGGCCTACAACAGTTGGTACCTGTACTATGCCGGTCATCGCCAGCTACCCGCTCCGTTGAAAGCCTTCATCCGGTTTCTGCGGTTGCACGCGGATGCAGATCCAGACCCGGACAGCGGCTCGACCGAACCTGGCTGAGCATCTGATTCCCCGCGTCACCGCGCGATGCGATCCAATAACCGCTCGATCAAATCCATTCCGGAACCTGCCGACATCGCCTCATAGACAAGCCATGTTGGCAAAACATGCGCGCGTAACGGGACTGACAGGGCATCGATATAGAACAACCCAAGACAGAAACTCAAACCCAGGGTCGGGCATACCTGGCTAGCCATTCGTGTGATCAGAGCATTAATGTTTTTATTGAATGTCGCCGCAATTGCACCATTATTGATCAAATGATCCACATCAACGGATACGACAACCCATTTCCCAATCAACCATCATCACCAGATAAATAATACCCATCGAATCCAGCAACCGTCGATGCGAATATCCAGTGGCGGCGAATCGATGCCATCCATCGTAACCAGCTATTTATTAACGTTTTTTTACTGATTTATCGCAGGTTCTTGATCGCTTAAACATACAAAGGCGAAATACCCCCATTATGATGAGTAATCCGAAAAACCTTTTCAATAAATGGTTTTATCAAGATGTGGATGTCACTTGTTACAAGTTTAGTTTCTTCGCATCCACTTATAAATTAATACTCATAAAACTTAGACTTGCCTAATTTCGGTGCTGAATGTAACGTGAACGTCATATAAACATGTAACTTGAACAAATAATTCCTGGCTATATACACTCTTCGATAAGTGACCGAGCTTGTTTAAAATTTTCTGAAATAACACCATGCACCGAACCAATGACATGCAAACGCTCGGTCGTTCATTACCATGACGACGCTCTCGACCGGACAGGTCACGATACGTATTGTCGTGATCATTGCCCTCGCAGAATTCTTCATCATGCTGCTGTTTCGCATGGCCCCGCCCCATCCCTATTTAAGCGGACCCTATATGGTGGCCGCGCTTGATGCCATTCTTCTGGGCCTGATTTCCGCACCCGCCATCTATTTCTGGGTCATCAAACCGTTTGTCAATGAGCGAGACTCGGCCCTGGCGCGACTTAATCATCTGGCGCTGACCGATCCCCTGACCGAACTGGCCAACCGCCGACTCATCATGCGTGACCTGGCGAAGACCATCGCCGCCAACGCCCGGCACCACGAGTATGGTGCCGTCCTCTTGCTCGACCTCGATGGTTTCAAGGCCGTCAATGACAATTTTGGTCATGAAACAGGTGATGCGGTGCTGATTGCCATAGCCCAACGCCTGCGCCTGCTCTTCAGAGAGGAGGACTCGATCGGGCGCCTGGGGGGTGATGAGTTTGTGGTATTGCTGCATCGCCTGGGGCCGGAATTGGCAACAGCCCAAACCCATGCGCAGAACATTGCGAACAAGATCATCGATAGAATCAGCGCACCGGTTTTCTACCAGGGTGAGACGCTACATGTCGGTGCCAGTATCGGCATCCGTATGTTGGGCTGGAATGAACTGGTTTCCGATCTGGTGATCAACGACGCCGATACCGCCATGTATCTGGCCAAGGAAGCCGGGCGCGGACGTGCCTGTTTCTATGAGCCCAGCGCCAAACGGCGACCACTCAAAGGACCGTCACGCCCCTGAAGCGTCGGACGCCGGTGTACCCCCTTCAGGGGATATCTCACAGGGTACAAAGCATGAATGCGCGACCATGAATACCACCCTCCTGACGCTTCTGGCCAACTGGTCGCTCATCGTCCTCTTCGGTGTCGGGCTGATTCTGCTGGTCAAATCCCTGAACCTGCTGATGCAGGGCATGGCGCGAAATTCCCTGCTGTATTTTGCGGGGTTGGTGGCCTGGGTGCTTTTCAGTCTGCTTCTCGTATTCACCGTGATTCTGAACAGCATGAATCACGCGGCCCATCACCTGGCAGCGGCGGCGGTCTATGTCATTAGCCTGGCTTACTCCCTTGCGGGCGTCGGTATTCTGATCATGGTTTTCCGCCCTCGGCGCAACAATCACACCGAATAATAATCCCGATACCAGTCGATGAACCGTTGCACGCCCTCGGCCACGGGGGTGGCGGGCTGGTAGCCCACATCGCGCACGAGGTCGGCCACATTCGCAAAGGTATCCGGCACATCGCCGGGTTGCAGCGGCAGCAGATTCAGTTCGGCCTTCTTGCCCAATGCCTGCTCGATACATTCGATATAGGTGAGCAATTCCACTGGATCGCTGTTGCCGATGTTATAGACCCGCCACGGCGCCCGCGAACTGCCCGGATCGGGCTTCATCCCATCCCAGTCCGGATTGGATTGTGCCGGACGATCCAGCACACGGATTACACCCTCGACGATATCGTCGATATAGGTGAAGTCGCGCCGATGCTTGCCGAAGTTGTACACGTCGATCGGCTCGCCGGCCAGAATGTTCTTGGTGAACTTGAACAGCGCCATGTCGGGTCGCCCCCAGGGGCCGTACACGGTAAAAAACCGCAGGCCGGTGGTCGGCAGACCGTAGAGCGACGAATAGGTATGCGCCATCAGCTCGTTGGCTTTCTTGGTGGCGGCATAGAGCGACAGCGGGTGATCCACGTTGTCGTGCACCGAAAACGGCAGGGTTTCGTTCGCGCCATACACCGAGCTCGACGAGGCATAGGCCAGATGCGCAACCGCTGAATGACGGCAGCCTTCGAGAATATTCACGAACCCCACAAGATTACTGTCGACATAGGCCAGCGGGTTTTCGATCGAATAGCGCACCCCGGCCTGCGCCGCCAGATGCACCACCCGATCGATCCTGTGATCGGCAAACAGCGCCGCAATCCCCGTCCGATCCGCCACATCGAGCTGGAGAAACGTGAAGGCAGGTTCATTCTGAAAACGCGCCAGACGGGATTTTTTCAGCCCCACATCATAGTAATCGTTGAGATTGTCGATCCCGATCACGGTATCGCCGCGCGCCAGCAGGCGCATGGCGGTAGATGAACCAATAAAACCGGCCACACCGGTCACCAATACATGCATACGGAAAACTCCAATTTCAGCCTTGTCGCAAGGCGCGGTCATCATGACCAATCACTGACCTGATTGTACGGACAAAATTCAGCGCAAAGGAGGGAATCCTACCCTTTTTTCACTACAAGATAGCGACGCCGCTCATACCGATTTGGTCATCGAATCGTCATCTCGCTAAGCGCCTGATTGTGCTTGCTGCACGGGGTTTCTCCCACCAGTTGTCCACAGCAAATCCACCGGTGCACACACCTTGATAATTCACACCAACACCCATATGTAGTGGTTTATAAAAATCACCGACACATCTTTTTGTGCTTTACACGGTTGACAATAATCCAGCCTTGACCAAGAATCGCCGGAGACGTTTCGGGTGTTGATCGTTTCCTGTTGTCTGTTGCCGGGTGTCCCCTGGTGGCCCCGATCAACTACCCCGGCCGCAGGCAGCCACGCTCGACTGATCTGCATAACTATGACGACGACCCAAGGAATGAACCATGCCCCAAACTACCGCCACCGCCCAGTCAACCAGCCCAACAACCCCGTCGAACATCGCCCGAACTGCCGCATCCGGCATGAATAACGACTTCGAAACCGCGGCCACCATGCCCGGCCAGATGCGCGTCATTCGGCGGAACGGCAAGGTCACCGCCTACGATGCCACCAAGGTCAAGGTCGCCATGACCAAGGCTTTTCTGGCTGTTGAAGGCGGCGGTGCGGCTGTTTCCATGCGGATTCACGATCTGGTTGCCAACCTGACGGACGGCATCACCCAGGCGCTGATGCGCCGGATGCCGGGCGGCGGCACGGTACATATCGAAGACATTCAGGATCAGGTCGAGCTGTCCCTGATGCGCGAAGGTCACCACAAGATTGCACGTGCCTATGTGCTCTATCGCGAACAGCAGGCCCAGAAGCGCGCAGCCGAGCATCCGGTCGATGCGCCGGTTGCCGGCCTGATGCACATGACCCGCGCCGACGGCACCCGCGTACCGCTCGATCAGGCCCGCATCCGCGCCCTGGTCGACGAGGCCTGCGGTGGCCTGAAGGATGTCGACAACGAGGCCGTGACCCAGGAAACCCTGCGTAACCTGTTCGATGGTGTCGCCGAGAATGAAGTCAACACCGCGCTGGTGATGAGCGCGCGTACCATGATCGAAAACGACCCGAACTATTCCTATGTGGCGGCGCGCCTGCTGCTCGACGGTCTGCGCACCGAAGCCCTGCGCTTCCTGAAGCAGCCGGTCACCGAATGCACCCAGGCCGAAATGGCCGATCTGTATACCAACTACTTCTTCGCCTACATCCAGGAAGGCGTCGAGCTCGAACTGCTCGATCCGGCCCTGAAGCAGTACGACCTCAAGCGTCTGGCGGCGGCCTTCGAGCCGGAACGCGACCTGCAGTTCACCTACCTCGGCCTGCAAACCCTGTATGACCGTTACTTCCTGCACAGCGACGGCACGCGCTTCGAACTGCCACAGGCCTTCTTCATGCGCGTGGCCATGGGCCTCGCCATCAACGAAATCGACCGTGAAACCCACGCCATCGAGTTCTACCGCCTGCTGTCCAGCTTCGACTTCATGAGCAGCACCCCGACCCTGTTCAACTCCGGCACCCTGCGTCCGCAGTTGTCTTCCTGCTATCTCACCACCGTGCCGGACGATCTCGACGGCATCTTCGCCGCCGTGAAAGACAACGCCCTGCTCTCCAAATTCGCGGGCGGCCTCGGCAACGACTGGACCCGCGTTCGCGCACTCGGCGCGCACATCAAGGGCACCAACGGCGAATCCCAGGGTGTGGTTCCCTTCCTGAAAGTCGCCAACGACACCGCCGTGGCCGTGAATCAGGGCGGCAAACGCAAGGGCGCAGTCTGTGCCTACCTCGAAACCTGGCACATGGACATCGAGGAATTCCTCGACCTGCGCAAGAATACCGGTGACGACCGTCGTCGTACCCACGACATGAACACCGCCAACTGGGTGCCCGATCTGTTCATGCAGCGCGTGATCGAAGATGCCGAGTGGACCCTGTTCTCCCCGTCCGACGTACCGGATCTGCACGACCTGACCGGCACCGCCTTCGCCAAAGCCTATGCCCGCTACGAAGAGCTGGCCGACCGCGGCGAGATCAAGCATTACCGCCGCATCCAGGCCGTCGCCCTGTGGCGCAAGATGCTCGGCATGCTGTTCGAAACCGGCCACCCATGGATCACATTCAAGGACCCCTGCAACATCCGTTACACCAACCAGCACGTCGGCGTGGTTCACAGCTCCAACCTGTGCACCGAGATCACCCTGCATACCAACGATCAGGAAATCGCCGTCTGCAACCTGGGTTCGGTCAATCTGGCGCATCACGTCACCGCCGATGGTCTGGATCAGGAAAAACTGTCCCGCACCATCAAGACCGCCATGCGGATGCTGGATAACGTCATCGAGTACAACTACTACTCCGTGCCGCAGGCCCGCAACTCCAACCTGCGCCACCGTCCGGTCGGTCTCGGCATCATGGGCTTCCAGGATGCCTTGCACATCCAGAAGATCCCCTACTCCTCCGATGCCGCCATGCAGTTCGCCGACCGCTCGATGGAAACCGTCAGCTACTTCGCCATTGGCGCATCCAGCGATCTGGCCGCCGAACGGGGCCGCTACAACAGCTACGAAGGTTCACTGTGGAGCCGCGGCATTATGCCCATCGACTCCATCGAACTGCTGGCCGAATCACGCGGCAAGTATCTGGTCATGAACCGCGACACCAGCCTGGATTGGGCTGCCCTGCGCGAGAAAGTCCGTATCCAGGGCATGCGCAACTCCAACACCATGGCGATTGCCCCCACCGCCACCATCTCCAATATCTGCGGCGTGGCACAGTCGATCGAACCCACCTTCGAGAACCTGTTCGTCAAATCGAACCTCTCCGGCGAGTTCACCGTCGTCAACCCGTACCTCGTTCGCGATCTCAAGAAACTGGGCATCTGGGACGAAGTCATGGTCAACGACCTCAAGTACTTCGATGGCAGCGTGCAACAGATCGACCGCATCCCGGCCGACGTCAAGGCCCTGTACGCCACCGCGTTCGAAGTCGAGCCCAAGTGGTTGATCGAAGCCGGTTCGCGCCGTCAGAAGTGGCTCGATCAGGCCCAGTCGCTCAACCTGTATCTGGCCGATCCTTCCGGTCCGAAGCTCGATCAGATGTACAAGAACGCCTGGCTCGCCGGTCTGAAAACCACCTACTACCTGCGTGCGTCCTCCAAGACCCGCGTGGAAAAAACCACGATGACCAAGCTGGACGGCAAGTTGCAGGGCGTCAGCGCCGCCTTTGCCACCTCCTCCATGGCGGCATCGGCCGAACCGAAGGCCTGCCTGATCGACGATCCGGGTTGCGAAGCCTGCCAATAAGATCAGCCCCTGATCGACCGTGATCTTCGGATCACCGTCACGGATAAAGACACCTCCTTACCTGCGCAAAACCCCCAACGGCCCGCACAGGTAGGAAACAAACAAGAGAATGAGGAACACACGCATGCTGAATTGGGATACCACTGAAGCCGCCCCCCGCCGTAACTTCGGCGCCAACGAACAGAACGATCCGGCGAACACCGCCGAAGCGCAAGGCAACCTCACGGCCACCGAACAGGCTGCCGCCGATGCCGCCCACCACGCCCTCACCGGTCTGGAAGGCATCGAAACCAACGCCGGTCGCGTCGACGTATCCGCCAAGCGCATCATCAATGCCACCGCCGACGTCAACCAGCTCCTGCCGATGAAGTACACCTGGGCCTGGGAAAAATACCTCGCCGGTTGCAACAACCACTGGATGCCGACCGAAGTCTCCATGCAGGCCGACCTTGCGATCTGGAAAAGCCGCGATGGCCTCACCGCCGACGAACGCGCCATGATCATGCGCAACCTCGGCTTCTTCGCCACCGCCGAAAGCCTCGTCGCCAACAACATCGTGCTGGCGATCTATAAGCAGATCACCAACCCCGAATGCCGCCAGTACCTGCTGCGCCAGGCCTTCGAGGAAGCCGTACACACCCACACCTTCCAGTACATCGTCGACAGCCTCGGCCTTGCCGAAGGCGAACTGTTCAACATGTACCGCGAAGTGCCATCCATCACCGCCAAGGATGCCTGGGCGCTCAAGTACACCAAGAACCTGGCCGATGGCGATTTCGACACCAGCACCACCGAAGGCGCACAGGACTTCATGCGCGACCTCGTCGCGTTCTATGTCGTCTTCGAAGGCATGTGGTTCTACACCGGCTTCGCGCAGATCCTCTCACTGGGTCGCCGCAACAAGATGACCGGCATCGCCGAGCAATATCAGTACATCATGCGCGACGAATCCATCCACATGAACTTCGGCATCGACCTGATCAACCAGATCAAGATCGA
>DATKTJ010000009.1:0-20709 GCA_035531235.1 Halothiobacillus sp.
GCCGGGCCGCCGCCGATCACCAGTACATCGCAGGGTGTTTCGTCGATCTCTGCCTGTTCCCTGTTCATAGCTTCCTTTTCCACCTCTGATTCGGGTGAATTTGTGGTATTCGTATTCATCGGTAAGGTGTTTGGCCCATCGCACGCGGCTCATAACGCACAGCCCCAGTCATGTCACCAGCCATGTTAGCGGCTTTCCCCTGCCCTAAGGAACCTTTTGAGTGCAATCTACAGCATGACGCGAGGGGAATGCGCAGAGGTTCTCCACAACCGGCACCCGAAGAATATTCGGTAGAATAGGGCATCGGAAAGCTGGCAGGACGGGTACGCCCCTGCCTGCGATTAGAGGTTTTAAAACAGACAGCCATGCAGACCCGTCTGGAATGCCCGGCCATTCACTGCCACAATCCCCCATGCCTGCTTCTGAATCCCGCTCGCTCAAGCTGGACGGCACGGGCAACGAGAACCCCGAACATGAGTCATTCCGGCAATCAGCACCATCGCGACGAGGCATCATTGAGCCAGCCCAACACACCGGAACGCCCACCCTGCCCGGTAGAGGTCGCTGCGCTGGCCCTACCTTCTGACCAGACCCCGGAACAGTCCTGGCAGGGTGCGCTGTATGAGCGTTTTCTCATATTGGCACCGCTGAAGGCATTCGGCACCATGTTTTTCATGGTGTTGTTCTTCATGGCCTATCTGCAATTGCTGCATGATCCCGTCTTCGCCGTCACCACCATGCCCCTGACACCGGTGGACCACTGGATTGTGTTCGAGCCCTCCTCGCTGATGCTCTACCTCAGCCTGTGGGTTTATGTCTCCCTCCCCCCGGCGCTGCTCCCGAACCGACAGATCCTCGTCGGATACGGGCTGGCGATTGCCGGGCTCTGCGTCATCGGACTGCTGATCTTTCTGTTTTTTCCGACTGCGGTACCGACACCGCACATCGACTGGGCGAAATATCCGGACTTTCACCTGCTCAAGGGCGTGGATGGCACCGGCAACGCCTGCCCGTCCCTGCACGTCGCCACAGCCGTCTTTTCCGGGATCTGGCTCAGCCGACTCCTGCGGGACATGCGCTGCCCCGGCTATTTTCAGATCATCAACACCCTCTGGTGTCTGGCAATCGTCTACTCGACCATGGCCACCAAGCAGCATGTGTTTCTGGACGTCGCGGCGGGCGGCCTGCTCGGCATCATCGTGGCCCTGCTTTCCCTGGCCTGGTTACAGCCGAATAGCCAAAAACGGGCGCTCCGGGAATGACTTTCGTCTAACTAAGATGGCCGACCATGGAACCACTGAATTTCTCCCCGAGGGCGGTATGAGCCCCCGCCCCATGTCCCCGCTCCGGTTAAGTCACTACACCATGACCAATGCCCTGGGCACGGGGGTGGATGCGACCCTGTCTGCACTCAGCGAACGCCGGACGGGCTTGGCCCCCTGCGATTTTCTCGATGTCGCCCTCGACACCTGGCTGGGTCGCGTAGCGGACCTGGAAGATCTGCCGGTGATGGGCACCCTGGCCGCCTATGACTGCCGCAACAACCGACTGGCCCAGCTGGCCCTGCAACAGGACAACTTCGAAGCCGCCGCCCGCGCCGCAAAAGCCCGGTATGGCGCGGATCGCGTGGCCGTAATCATGGGAACCAGCACCTCCGGCATCCTCCACACCGAACTCGCCTTTCGCGAACGCGATCCCGAAACGGGCGCCCTGCCCGTTCCCCTGCACTACCGGGAAACCCACGAGCTGTCTTCGGTGGCGGAATTCACGCGCCGCTATCTCGGACTGAGTGGACCGATGCTGTCGATTTCCACCGCCTGCTCCTCCAGCGCCAAGGTCTTCGCCAGTGCCTGGCGCCTGATCGAAGCGGGCCTGTGCGATGCGGCCATTGTCGGCGGCGTGGACAGCCTGTGTCTGACGACCCTGTACGGCTTTTCCTCCCTGGAATTGGTGACCCCCGGCCCGTGCCGTCCTGCCGATGCCGCGCGGAGTGGGATTTCCATCGGCGAAGCGGCGGGGTTTGCCCTGCTCGAACGGAGCAAACCGACCGACGATCAGGGGATCGCCCTGCTCGGCTATGGCGAGAGCGTCGACGCCCACCACATGTCCACCCCGCATCCCGAAGGGCTGGGCGCCCGGCTGGCCATGCAGCGCGCGCTGGACCGGGCGGGCCTGACCCCCTCGGATATCGATTACATCAACCTGCACGGCACAGCTTCGCGCACCAACGACAGCGCCGAAGATCAGGCCGTCAGCGGGCTGTTCGGCACGACCACGCCCTGCAGTTCCACCAAGGGCTGGACGGGGCACACCCTGGGGGCCGCAGGCATCACGGAAGCCCTGATCGGCGCCCTGTGCCTCCAAAACGGATTCATCCCGGGCAGCCTGAATACCGAAACCGTGGACCCGACCTTCACCAGCGCCATTCAACTGGCGAACCGGCAGCAGCCCGTTCGCCATGTACTGAGCAATTCCTTCGGCTTCGGCGGCAACAACGCCAGCCTGATTCTGGGCAGGGTCGAGCGATGAACGTGTATATCGACGGCATCGGCCTTTTCGGGCCCGGCCTGCACGGCTGGACGGATCACATCGATCTGTTTCGCGGGCGGCAACCCTATGAGGGCGGAGAACTCCCCGCCTTCGATCACGCCATGCTGCCCACCACCGAGCGACGACGCGCCGGGAAATCGATCAAACTGGCCGTCGATCTGGCCGGTCAGGCCATTCGCGCGGCAAATATCGACCCGACCGAACCGGCCATCGTGTTTGCCTCGACCAGCGGCGACACCGAGGTGCTCACCCATATCTGTGCAGCCCTGGCGACCGAAGACCGGATGATCTCCCCCATGCGGTTCCATAACTCTGTCCACAACGCAGCCTCCGGCTACTGGACCATCGCGGTGGGTTCGCGGCAACCGGCCAACGCCATCGCCCTGCACGAACTGACGGCCAGCGCGGGCCTGCTGGAAGCGGCCACCCAGACCGTGACCGAGCACATCCCAGTCCTGCTGGCCATCTACGACATTCCCTTCCCGCCGCCGCTGGATGCCGCCGAACCGATCACGACCGTCTTCGGCGCGAGCTTTCTGCTGCGCCATGAACGCAGTGCGCACAGTCTGGCCCGACTGGAACTGAACCTGACGGCCGACGAAGCCACCCTGCCCGATTCGATGCGCGATCCGGAGCTGGAAGCGCTGCGCAGTGGCGTGGCGGCCGCGCGGATACTGCCGCTGTTGCAAGCACTAGCCGCCGAGAAACCCTCTACGGTAGTCCTGGACTATATCGCCCCGAACCGGCTGCGACTGGATGTCACCCCGCTCCTTGACGCGAAGACCGAGGCCCGAGCATGAAACGCGCTCTGGTCACAGGCGGCAGCGGCGCCATTGGTGGGGCGATCTGCGAGCAACTGGCCGCCGATGGCCTGCATGTCTTCGTGCATGCGAACCGGGGACTCGACCGGGCCGAACAGGTCGTAGCGCGCATCAAGGAGGGCGGCGGTTCCGCCGAAGCGCTGTGCTTCGATGTTGCCGATATCGAGGCCTCCGCGCATGCCATCGAACGGCTGCTCGCCGACGATCAACCGATCCAGGTATTGGTCAACAATGCTGGTATCCACGACGATGCGCCGCTCGCCGGCATGTCGCCAACGCAATGGCAAACGGTGATCGACGTTTCGCTCAACGGGTTTTACAACGTCACCCAACCCTTGCTGCTGCCAATGATCCGCACCCGCTGGGGGCGCATCATCAATGTCGCCTCGGTGGCCGGCATCATGGGCAATCGGGGTCAGGTGAATTATTCGGCGGCCAAGGCGGGCCTGATCGGCGCCACCAAGGCACTGGCCCAGGAGGTCGCCTCGCGCGGTGTGCTGGTTAACGCCGTCGCGCCGGGCATTATCGAATCGCCCATGAGCGAATCCGCCTTCACGCCCGAACGCATCGGCCAGATCGTCCCGCTCAAACGGGCGGGTCAACCGCAGGACGTGGCCGATCTGGTGAGTTTTCTGGCCTCCGACCGGGCAAGCTACATCACCGGTCAGGTCATCTCGGTGAATGGCGGTATGGCGTGATGACCACCGACGCGGTGCATTCGGAAATTCCGGCGACTGGCCCACGCCGCTTCATGCTGACCTTCGACGATGGCCCCGTACCCGGGAAAACCGATGCCGTGCTCGCGACGCTGAGCCGCTATCGGGGCGAGGACGGCCAGCCGGTTCGGGCGGGCTTCTTCATGGTCGGTGATGCGCCCATCGGCTTCTGGGCGGGACGACGCTACTACGCGCCCTACGAGATCTGGATTCACAAGGGCAGCATGCGCCGCTATCCGGAGATGGTTGCCCGCGTACGGTCGGCCGGTCATCTTATCGGCAATCACACCACGCACCATATCTGGCCCCGCTGGCCCTGGTTCCGCGCCGAAGCGCGTCTGAAAGTCGAATTGCAGGCCTGGGAGACGATCGCCCATGAAGCCGCCGAGCAGTATCCGAACCCGTCACCCTGGAACGACCAACCCCGCCTGTTTCGCACGCCCTATCTCGCCGACACGCCTGAACTGACGCGGGTCGCGCAGGCACTCGGTTATCAAATCATCGGCGGAGAAACCGTGGGCGACGCCTCCCCGGAACATACGGTGCAGGACGTGCTCAAGCGCGTGCTGAATCTGATGGAAAGCCCGAAGAACGACAAGGCACCGGTGGTGTTGATCTTTCACGACATCCTGCCGCTGACCGTCAACCATCTGGGCGACGTCATCGACTGCCTGCTGGCGCAGGGGTACTCGCTACAGCACTTCGACCCGGACCGCCTTGAAGACCGTACCGCGGGAAATAGAATTCTGGAAAATCAGCCCAGGATCGCCGCATCCAGCATCACGGTAGCCTGACCCGCCAGCAGCAGCCGATCGCCGCCCGTCACCGAAAACGCATACCGCACAATCTGGTGATTACCAATGAGCAGCCGGGCCTCGATGAACAGCGGTTCGGCGCAATCGTCCAGGGTTTCAACGTGCATCTGAACCTGTTGCACCCGCGTGAGATACCCTTTTTTGGCTGCCGATTCCCGACGGGCGCGCAAAGCGCCGTGAATCGCCATGGCCTGCGCGGCATATTCGATCCCGACCACCGCACCCAATCGGCCATCCAACCGCATCGGGTTGTCGGCATCCCGGTGACTGACAGCGATGCAGTGGATGATCTCATCCTGCCAATCGACCACCCGATCCAGCAGACACATACGGCCATCATGCGGAATCAGGGCCGCAATCTCCGATCGATTCAAAACGGCTGACGTCATGGGGGCGTTTCCTTCTCGGGCGCGGCAAATACCGCCGACAACAGCAAGGCAAAGAAGGCACCCGGCGCGACGGTACTGCCGAAGGCCTGCAGAATCGGCAACTGCGAGAAGGCCAGCGTGCCAAAGGCAATCACGGTCGTCAGATTCGCCAGAATCAGCGAGGCCAGGGTCAGAGCATCCGGCGTCTGACCCCGGTTGAAAAACAGCGCATAGTTCGAACCCACCGCGACGATCAACAACAGGCCAACCAGATGCAGCAGGGTCAGCTTTTCGCCCAGCAGGTTGAGCCCGGCCATCACCAGCACGACCGCAATCACGAGCGGGGTGAGCACACGAACCAGACGCCTCGGCGAACGAAGCGTCACGGCCAGCAGAATCACAATGCCCAGCACGCCGAGCAAGGAGAGCGTGATCGTGTTGTTCAAATAGCCGCCATAAAGCCGGCTGGACTCGCCGAGCATGTCGACAAACAAGGCATCATGCACCTGGCTCGCCGCCAGCGCCCCTTCGATCAACGGCCCGATTGACGGCCTGATTGACGATTGGGTCTCCTGCAGACCCGCCGTACCCACCGCATCCTGGGGGGCTTTCGCCGCAGCCATCCGTACCGGCATGAGGGCCAGCCACTGGCCATGCCGATGCTGCAGGAGATTGTCCAGCGCCAGCCCGAAAGAGCTGCCCTTGAGCGCCGCGACAGTCAGCAACGGCTGGTGCCGGGCCGCTTCCACAGCCGCAACGAATGGCGCGAGCTTGTCCGCATGGATCGGCAGGCCCTGCACGGCCTGATCCAGGTTGGCCTTCAGGGTCGCGGCATCCGGCAAGGCCCGCTGGCGCGCTTCCTGGGTCGAGCGGCTGGGCAGAAAGCTGCTCGGCGAATCGAAACCGCCGAGTACGTGGGCATCAACCAGAGGCTGCAAGGCATGGCTGGCCTGCTCTGCCTGCTGCAGAACAGCCTCCTGGGTTTTGCCGCGAACGACGACAAAATAGCGGGTATCCGGCGCACCCATGTCCGCACTGAGTTGCGCATCCACCTGCTTGGCCGCCTCGGGAATGGGACTCAGGCCCGACAACCCCGTCTGCCAGATCGAGGCATGCCGCAACCCGAGCACAACCACGGCGATCAGTGCCAGCAGGATCACGCCACCCCGCAGCCGGGGCAAGTGCCGGAAGATGGGCAGGAGCCGTTCGCCGATGCCGCGCAGGGGGCGGGTATTCAACGTCGGTGTCGGCAAGCGCGGCAGCACAAATCGGGTGACAACCGCCGCCGTGATCAATCCCGCCATGGAGTACAGACCGATCTGTGCCAGCCCGGGAAACCCGGACAACAACAGGGCCGCAAAACCGATCACGGATGTCATGACGCCCAGCCGGATCGTAGACCAGAAGCGCGTCACGGCCGCTTGCGTCCCCTGGGTCTGAATAAAATAGTAAATCGAATAGTCGATGGATTCGCCGAGCAGGGTCGTGCCAAATCCGATCGTGATGCCATGCACGGTGCCGAAACCGAGACTAACCGTCGCGATGGCCACGGCCACACCGGAGAGCACCGGCAACATCCCCAGCAACAGCATCGATACCGACCGATAGACCAGCAACAGCAGCAGGAGGATGGCCACGCTGCTGATGATGCTGAATCGCTTGACCTCGCCCTTGATGGTCGCGCGCGATTCGACCGAGAACACGGGCGCACCTGTCACGATCAATTGAGGCCGATCGGCCTCGGCCGCACCGCCTGCTGCCGTCCGGACCGTATCGAAGGTGTGTCGAATCGTATCGATGGCCGTCTGCATGGCGTCGATATCCGAGCCGTCTGCGCGCGTCTGGGCCATGAGCAGACTGCGCTGCCCATCGGGCGACGCCCAGACGCCTTCCGACGTGCGTGGCGCATGACCGGAATCCAGACTCCGGAGCAAGGCCATCAATTCACCGGTCGGATCGCGGGTCAGCAGATTCTTGGTGAACAGGCCGATCGGCGAATTGAGCCGATCGATACTGTCACCAATCGCCGCGTGCAATCCAGCCGGAGTAAATCGTTCGGGTGTCACCATGGGACTCAGCAGATAGCGATCCTGAAACAATAGGGTCTGATCATTTTTCAGGTATGCGCCATCTCCGTTGCGCACCATCGAAAATCGGCCATCGGCGCGCAGCGCCTTGCCAAGCGCCTGCGACAATTGCGCGCGTTCCCGGGCGTTGCCGCCCTCGATGCCCATCAGGATCATTCGGGAAAAACTGCCGCCCTTGAGCTGATCGACAAGAAAGGCCTGTTCCGCGGTGGGATGTGCGGGCAGGAAGGCCGACATGTCGGCTGTAAATCGGGTATTGAGGATGATGACCACGCTGAGCGCGATCACCCCCAGCCAGATCACGATCGCACGCGATACCGGCCGCATCAGGGCCGGGCCTTTGGCTGGATGATGGTCATGATGGAGCGATCGCCGTCGGACTGGTCATATTCCAGCCTGCGCATAATGTTGCCGGAGCCGGTCACGCTGATGCTGTCGATCAAGCCGCCGATCCGACCACCGGCCGGACGCAACACCAGGCTCCAGTGATCCCGATCGCCGGTCAGTTGCAGACTGAAGGATTTTTGCAGCAGGGCCAGGTTGCCCGACAACAATCCACGAATGCTGTCGGCATAGACTGCCGCATCGGGGTGCGCACTCAGATCAATGGTTTGTGTCTGGTTATCTTCGGTCAGCGTCAGCGTTTCGCCCGACAGAATCATGACAACATGGCGCGGCGAGAGGGTCTTTTTCTCCAGATAGTCGGGGGCGCGATAGATCAGTTTGCCCGAGGAGACGAGCGGTGTATCCAGCATCCCCAGATACTTTTCCTCGACATAGTCAGCCTGCCGGGGTTGATGCGCTGCCAGCCCCTGCATGAGCGGGGTGACCCCCCACGGCACCGGGGTTGACGCGGCATCCGGTTCGGCCGCGAGCAGGCGCCCGCAAAACGGCCCTGAGGATATCAGGCCCAGCAACAGCACGGCGTGCATCCATCGAATCCTCATCGGGGCAGTTCCTCGGGGTGCTCGGTCGATTTCCCCGGCGCACGGCGGTCGGATTCCGCCGAGCTGCCGTTGTCGTTCGACCAGAAATCGAAAAAATTGAACCAGTTGTAGGGCCGGCTTCGGCAAAAATCCGCCAGAATCGCCACATAGCGGTCCTGGGCATCGGCGATGGCCGCCGCCCGTTCGGATCGCGCCAGATCGGTGAAATCCGCCAGGGGCTTGAAATGAACCGTATACCGGTTCTTGCCTTCGTAGATGCCGGTCATGAATACCACGGGACAGCGCAGCAGGGCCGCCATGCGAAACGGCCCCAGCGCGAAGGAAGCCGGCGCGCCCAGGAAGCGACAGTCGCGGGTGGAATCCTGCCGCAACGTCCGATCGGCCAACATGCCGACCAGATGGCCGCTGGCGATCCGCTCTTGCGCCGTGAGCATGGATTCGATCTCGCCCAGCGCAATGATGTCGCTGACCGCCTCCGGATTGACGATTGACAGTATCTCATTGATCTTGCGTGCATTCTCCGGATACATCAGCATACTGACCCGAAAACCCACCTGCTGTCGGCTGATGGCACGAATCACCTCGAAGCTACCGAAATGCGCACCGATCAGCACCATCCCCTGCCCCGGTTTCAACAGGCCATTGTCGACCACCTCGATATCGAACAGATCGAAGCGGTCATCAAGCAGATACACCCGATCGTGCACCGTGCTGGCAAACGTGTGTACATGCCGGTACAGATCCCGCCATCCCGGCGATCGGCCGAGTACGCGCTGAAGGTAATCGCGCGAGGCGCGGCGCGCCTTCGGTACAAACAGCAGAAAGTACAGGCTGATTCCCGCAAGAATGACCCGACTGACGGATCGCCCCAGCCGCCGCGACAACCACAGCATCAACCGGAGCATGAACCGGCTGCCACGCTCGGGGCGAGCGGTCCAGTTGGCGGATTTTTCCTGCTCGGTTTTCGACGCGCTGCGCGGTGATGTCATGCGGTGATGGCACCCATGACCGTGATTGTGCCGCTGGCGACCGTGTTTTCGCCGACACGTAGCGTAAATCGATGCGATGTCGTACCGACCCCATCATCCAGTGATAGAGCGATGGATTCGTCAGGGCCGACCGGTCGCAGGAACTTAGCCTGATCGATCCGGATATCCGTCGGCGCCACGGACAGCTGCCGGCCCGCGTGGCGGATCACCATGTCCAGCAGCAAGGCGCCGGGCACGATGGGCTGCGCGGGAAAATGTCCCGCAAAGACCGGATGGCCAGCCGGCAGGCATCGCGAAGCGGTGACGTCCGTCAAGTTGGGGGTCGTGGCATCACTCATCGGTTCAATGACTCCCGGTAGCGGTCGAGCAGCGCCTGCAACGAGGCGCGGGGCAGTTTGCCCGTGTCATTGTACGGTAGTGCATCCACCAGGATGAGTGGCCGGGGCAGGAAGACCGGATCGAGTCGCTCGCGCAAGGCGAGCATGATCTCGGCCTGCGTCAGCTGGGGGGCGACAACGAGCGCGCACAGCCGGGAAATGGCCTGCCCGGCGCGTGCCTCCGGCAGGAAGAACACGCCGTCCGTCACGCCGGGAATCGCCTTGATCTGCGCCGTCAAAAAGCCGATCGAACTGCGCTTGCCCGCGATATTCACTTGATCCGCCAACCGGCCCAGCAGAAGAAAACGACCATCGGCCTGAACATCCAGCCGATCGGAGAGCACAATCGGCACCTCGATATGCCCCCCCCTCGCCTTGTATAGCCCCGTTTCGCCGTCGGAATGATCGGCTTCGAGCGTAATGCCGGGAAACAGCGCCCAGGCGGGTGATTCGTTCGGGCGACGGATGGCGATCTGGCCGGTTTCCGTACAGCCGTAAATTTCCCGGAGCGGTGCGTTCAGACGCTGTTCGGCCTGCTCGGCCAGGGCCGGGGTCAAGGGCGCCGTGGCCAGCAGGAGCTGGGCAATCGGCGGAATGACCATACCGCTGTCCAGCAGCGACTCCAGATGAAACGGTGTTGATACCAGCATGCGCGGTTCGGGCATCTCGGCAAGCGCCGCCACGATATCGGCCGGATAGAACGGTTTGCCCGACCAGAGCGGACATCGCCCCTGCAGGCACAACAGTACCGTCGACTCAAAGCCGAACATATGTTGCGGCGGCACCGTACCCACGATGGAGACCGGGTCGGCGTAGATCCCCAGCGTCTTGGCCGCCGTCCGCGAATTCAGCACGAGCTTGCCCCAGGTTTTGACATGCGGGACGGGATGACCGGTCGAACCGGAGGTAAACACATAAGCCACCGGCTGGGCACTGTCGATCCGTGGAATAGTCTGCGCGGGCGCATCCACGGCAGTCTCGACCCCGTCAACCGGGTAGGCAATCTGTGGATAGACATGAGGCCAGTCAGGCAGATCGTGCAGGCAGATCGTATCCGGAAAGGTCTCGAACAGCTGACGCAGGGTGTCATCGGTGTGGGTGGACGGCAGCAGGCTGATCTTGCCCGCCAGAATGGCCGCCGCCAGCCCCACCATGAAATGGTAGCGATCCTGGCAGAGATTCAGGACATGGGCGGCCGAACCCAATTGCCCGGCCAGATACCGCGCCTCAGCCAGAAACCGGCCAGCCGTGATCCGGGCGTGGGGGCGATACACCATGATCCGATCCAGATCGGGATAATCAATCAGTGGATACGCGGTGGATTCCGGATTCATCCCTTCGTACCCGGCGGTGTATCTGGAGACGGATGCGCCGCGTGCTGGCGTTTGATCCGATCGCGATAGGCGCGAAAGGCGCTGGTCGGCCCCAAAAGATCCTCGGGGGGGAGGATGCGTTTTCGGACGGCATATTCAATCACAAACACCAGCATCGCGATCGGCAGGGCCAACAGATTGGCGAAAACGGACCATACCGTCACGGGCGCCAGGAAAAACAGTCCGATCGACATCGACATCATCAGGAAGAAAAAGGCGGTCCAAATCTGTGTGAGGCGCGTCGTGTACCATCGCAACAGGGGGTGCATGACCGGGTGCAACTGCCCGGCGAACGTGGTGCACAACGGCTCATTACCTTGTGTGAGGCTGAGGCCGAACCACAATCCGAGCAGGAGATTCACCGTCACGTTCTGAATGAAATACACCCAGCTGACATGATGTTTCAGCAGTGGCAGCCCGACGACAAGCAGACCAATCATGCCCACCAGTGCCGCACAGCAGAGCACGGTTCCCGCCGCGCGACGGATCAGACCCAAGAGGGCGACCGACATCGGCAGGAGCGCCAACACCACCGCCCAGTCCTGCACCGTGGGTTGACGGCTCAGATAGTGCGCCATGGCCATATCCAGCGCGACCAGCAGCACGATCACGATCGTTTTCACCAGAGGGCTTGGCCGGGCGTTCATTGTGCGCGTTGGGCGGCGATATGCTCGGTCAGGTGGCGCAGAGACGAAAAGATATGCACATTGTCTTCGTTGTCGCTGCGCAATTGAAAGCCATAACGCTTGGAGATCACCATGGCGATTTCGAGAATGTCGATGGAATCCAATCCCAGGCCATCCCCGAACAGGGTGGCGTCCGGATCGATATCCTGAGCCTGAACCTCCAGATTCAAGGACGACACAATCAGCTCGGCCACTTCACGCATCAGGGGCAGATCGTTATTCGGTGTTCCAGTGGTCATAAAATGCAGTCCTTGTCCCAAATAAAATTGAGGGGCATTAAAAAGTATTCGCCCGGCGGAAGGCAAGCACGACGTTGCAGCCACCGAACGGGCGCGCCATCCTCAGGCCGGTCACGGCCACGCGAGGCAGGGGCACAATCAAGGGGCGATCGTTCCATCGTCAGGAAGACATTTTTCGACAATGTTGATCAGATCCTGCACGGTTTTCGGCGTAACGGCATCAGTGGGGATATCCACCTGCCACTGCTCTTCGAACTCGAAAATCAGTTCCAGCAACGTCAGCGAATCCAGATTCAAATCCGCCAGCAACCGGTCGGGCTGCACGAGTGCCGGATCGATATCTGACCGCTCCTGTAAAAATTTCCGTATCAGTTCAATGGGCGTCATGAAATCAATCGATCATCTGCTGGATAGTGCGGGATACCCTGTCATACAGACCAGAGGGCGGCGGGCATAGAAATACGGGCCGGGTTGAGCCAAGCTTGAAGAGTCGAGGGGCAGACGGGAGCAATCAAGCCCCGCCGAAAGGTTTTCAAAATCCCCGCGCTACGCACGCTTACAGGATCAACCGAAGGCCCGATATTACCATTAACCCGGGTTATGATTCTTCAGAAAACGGTATTCAGCCCAAATGAAGATGCGAACCTGCACAGCTGATCTCAGCACTCGGTCCCGCCCTGCCCCCCAAAACGAGCAGGGCCGGGCCTGAATGTTGGCGAATCACAGGAGAACGCACGATGACTGACCCGACACTGATGGTGGATCTGGCTCGACTCGATTTCGCCTGGATCACCACCATGCACATCCTGTATCCGCCCCTGACCATCGGTCTGGCGGTGTTTCTGTTTTTCTCCGAGCTGCAGTGGTTGAAAACGCGGGACGAAAGCTGGTATCGCCTGACGCGATTCTTCGAAAAACTGTTCATCATCAACTTCGGGGCGGGCGTGGCGACCGGGGTCACCATGGAAATGGCCTTCGGCATTCTGTTTGGCCCATTTTCGCAGGCCGCTGGCCCGTTTTTCGGCAATATCCTCGGCTACGAGACCATCACCGCCTTCATGTACGAGGCCGGTTTCATCGGTCTGATGATATTTGGCTGGGGCAAGATCAGTCCCAGAATGCATCTGTTCGCCACCTTTAACGTGGCGTTTTCCTCGATTCTTTCGGCTTTCTGGATCCTGGTGGCCAATTCCTGGATGCAGACGCCCACCGGTGTGCACCTGGACAAGGGACTGTTCCTGGTCGACGACTGGACCACCGCCATCTTCAACCCCAATTTCCTGACCGGTTTCCCGCACATGCTCGTGGCCTCGTTCGAGATCGGCCTGTTCTTCGTGGCGGGCGTGTCGGCCTGGATGATGTACAAGAATCGGCACGGCACGCTCTTCCTGCGCAGTCTGACCGCATCGCTGATGGCGCTGGTGATCGTCGCCCCGCTGCAGATTTACATTGGCGACAGCCTGGGTCGGTCGGTCGCCCAGCATGACCCGATCGCCCTGGCCGGAATGGAAGGGCACTGGCATACCTATCGCCCGGACGGCAGCCCCAACACGAGCTGGAATGTCGTGGCCTGGCCGGACCCCGCACGAGGCACCAATGCCTTCGAGATCAGCATCCCGCATGTCCTGAGCCTGCTGGAAGACCACCGATGGACGAGTGTCGTTCCCGGCCTCGATCAAGCCAAACCGGAAGATCGTCCGCCGGTCGTCATCCCCTTCTACTCGTTCCGCATCATGGTCGCCGCCGGATTCGCCCTGTTCTTCATCGCATTCTGGGCGCTGTTGCTGAAACTGCGTGGTCAGTTCTCGGTTGCCGGTCTACAGCAGCGGCCCTGGTTTCTCCGGCTGGTGTTCCTGAGTGCCCTCCTGCCGTTCATTGCCATCTGGACCGGTTGGTGGACCCGTGAGATCGCTCGCCAGCCCTGGCTCGTGCATGGTCTGATGCGCACTTCGGAAGGCGTCAGCCAAATGAGCATCGCGGCAGAAATCGTCTGGTTCGTCGGCTTTCTCTTTTTCGATCTCGTCGTCTGGGCGGGTACCTGGTACTTCTTCAGCAAGGTGGTCCGCAAGGGCCCGGACCTCGACGCGCCGCTGTCCCAGGCGTACCCGCCGGACCGACTGGGCAGCTTGCCCACCCCGGATAGTACGGCGGAACACCCACCATTCATCCGTCCCCGCGCCTGATTCAACAAGAAATACGAGGGTTCACCAATGACGCACATCATGGAACTCACCCATGCCTACCAGTGGTTTACCGTAATCTGGTGGCTGCTGATCGGCTTGTTTGTAGTGCTCTACATCATTCTGGATGGCGCCGATCTCGGCTCGGGCATCTTTTCCCTGTTCCATCCGGATAGCGACGAGCGCGGTGCCATCATGGCCTCGATGGCCGGCACCTGGGATGCGAACGAAACCTGGCTCGTTGTGGCTGGCGGGGCAATCTTCGGCACCTTCCCCCTGGCCTATGGCTCGTTGTTCCACTACCTGATGATTCCGCTCATGGTGGTGTTATGGGGCATTATTCTGCGGGCCGTATCGCTGGAATTTCACCATCAGTCCAACCGCAGTCGACGAATCTGGGACTGGGGCTTCGGCATCGGCAGCCTGGTCACCACCTTTGCGGCCGGGGTCGCACTCGGCGCGTTTTTGCAGGGCTTCCCGATCACGGATGGACAAGTACCCACCTTCCAGGGCGGCGCCATGGATTTTCTCTCACCCTTCAGCCTGTGGACGGGCGTCACGGCCGTGATCGCCGCAGCCCTGGCCGGTGGCATCTATCTGCGCGCCCGGTTCGAGCGCGATTCCAGCATCTACGCCCAAGCCATGGCCTGGACCGATGCGATGTTCTATCTCGCGCTCGTCGCCATTCTGGGCACGGTAATCTGGTCCTTTTTCAAATTCCCCTGGGCCCAGGCGCGCTGGCTCGGTCCCGAATGGTGGGTGTTCATGCTTGCCGGTGCCGTGGTGCTGTTCGCGACCTGGTCGATGCGCCGCGCCTCTCACCAGCAGCAGGACATCTCGGCCATGCTCTGGCTGGGCATGATCGTGTTCATCAATTTCGGGGCGATGATGGCCACGCTTTATCCCTGGTTCGTGCCGGGCACGCTCACCCTCTTCGATGCGGCCAATCCCTCGAATTCGCTCGCCGCCTTCAGTTACTCCATGCTCGGCTTCATCCCGGTCATGCTGTCCTACAACTTTTATCAGGCCTGGGTGTTTCGGGCGCGTCTGCATCGGCTCGCGGCTTACGAATCTCATTGATGCGCTCATCACCCACCCTGCGCGCGCTGTGGCAATTGCGGGCGCTATCCCTCTTCACCTTGGGACCCGCGCTCGGCGTCGTGCTCGTTGACCTGATCTTTGGCCTACCCGTGGCCTTGCGCTGGCAAGCAGGCGGCATGGGGCTGCTCATGGCCGGTCTGTTCCTATTTCTGTTCCGCCGGGTTCGCGCGGAATTTCTTCGAGATTACCGGGACCGCACCCTATTGGTCGAAACAGACACCCGGCACTGCAAACGTGTTCCGGGAATAGCCCCCCAAGAGGACGCTACGGAGCCGGGAGAAGAATGAATGGCATCCATAGGTAATCACCAGTGCAGCTCGGGGAAAACAGGGTATTTCCGTTAAAAATCACACAGAACGCCCTCTCTGCCGTGATGGGCTTAAATCAGAGCCGCACCGGCATCCCATTAAAAAACAATTAACAACGCTATCTACATGGGCGTACCATCATCTCAGCACCCGCACGATGGATTGCCAGCCCCCGGCAATTGCTTGCCGATGCACCGTTTTCAGACCAACCTGACCTAGGGAGACGTCGATGATTAACGATACCGTGGTGGAATTATCGCGCTGGCAATTTGCAGCCACAGCGCTTTACCATTTTTTGTTTGTGCCCCTCACGCTGGGTCTGACCGTTTTTCTCGCGGCACTGGAAACGGTGTATGTGGTCACCGGCAAACCGCTTTACCGGGAAATGACCCAATTCTGGAGCAAGCTGCTGTTGATCAACTTCGCATTGGGGGTTGCCACCGGCCTCACGATGGAGTTTGAATTCGGCACCAACTGGTCGTTCTATTCCGGTTTTGTGGGCGATATCTTCGGCGCGCCGCTCGCCATCGAAGGTCTGATGGCATTTTTCATGGAATCCACCATGATCGGCCTGATGGTGTTTGGGTGGGAGAAACTCTCGCGCAACCAGCACCTGATCGTGACCTACCTCGTCGCCCTCGGCTCGAACCTGTCCGCCCTGTGGATTCTGGTGGCCAACGGCTTTATGCAGGATCCCCAAGGGGCCGCGTTCAACCCCATCACCATGCGGATGGAGCTGCAAAGCTTCTCGGCACTGATCTTCAGCCACGACGCCCAGGCCAAATTCGTGCATACCAGCATCGCCGGTTATGTCACCGCTGCGATTTTCGTGGCAGGCGTGAGTGCCTTCTACATGCTGCGCAAGCGCCACATGGACCTGGCAAAACGTTCGTTTCGCATGGCAACCATATTCGGCGTGCTCTCGACCATCGGTGTCATCACGCTGGGTGATGCACTCGGCTTTATCGGTGCACATGCGCAACCCGCCAAGATCGCGGCCATGGAAGCGATGTGGAAAACAGAACCCACACCCGCCCCGTTCAATCTGGTCGCCTGGCCGAATCAGTCCAAGGAAGATAATTCCTGGTCGATCCAGATTCCCTATCTGCTCACCCCGTTACTCACCCACACGATGAACACCAAGATTCCGGGCATCGACGAAATTGAAGCGGAGAACGCCCAGCGCATCAAAAACGGGATTCCCGCCGTGGTGGCATTGAAACAGCTGTCGGCCAATCCAACCGATACCGCAGCCATGACGCAGTTCAAGGCACATGAAAAGGATCTGGGCTACGGGTTCCTCGTTCAGCGCTATGCGCCGGATCAGGATGCCGGCAAGGCAACCGATGCGGACATTGCCAAGGCTGCCAAGGACACGATCCCCGATGTCTGGGCGATTTTCTGGTCATTTCGCGTCATGGTGGGGCTCGCCTTCCTGATGTTGGGTTTCTTTGTGTTCGGCGTGATTTATTCCCTGCGCAACGATATCGAAAACCATCCGTGGTTCCTGCGTTTCTCGCTCTGGCTGATCCCGATCCCGTTCCTGGCCTGCGAAATGGGCTGGCTCACCGCAGAACTCGGTCGTCAACCCTGGACGGTCTACGGCCTGCTGCCAACCTGGATGTCGGCATCCAGCCATAGCGTCAGCTACATGGTGTTCTCGCTGATCGGGTTCGTCGGTCTGTATACGATTTTCATCATCATCGAAATGTTCCTGATGGTTCGCGCCATCAAGCACGGACCCGATACCCATCATGACGACTCCTCGGGTAACCCTGCCAGAGCGTCTTCAATCGGCGGCTCGGTTCTCGGCGCTAGCTATGAGTCCACGCACGCCAAGATGCTCGTGCGCGATCAATCTTCAGCCAAGGAGGTGTGAGATGGAGCTATATCTATTCTTGAAAGTATTGTGGTGGTTGCTACTGGGCGTCCTGCTGCTGGGCTTGGCCGTGATGGTGGGCATGGACATGGGCGTCGGCGCCCTGCTGCGGGTGATCGGTAAAACCGATCTGGAACGGCGCAGCATGCTCAATGCCATCGGCCCGCACTGGGACGGCAATCAGGTGTGGTTCATCCTCGGCGGCGGCGCCATTTTTGCCGCCTTCCCACTGATCTATGCCACCGCCTTCTCGGGCCTGTATGTCGTCATGCTGCTGTTGCTGTGGAGCATGATCATGCGCCCGCTGGCATTCGAGTATCGCTCGAAAATTCCGTCCACAACCTGGCGTAACGTCGCTGACTGGGTGTTCCTGCTGTCCGGCGCGCTGCCCATGATCATCTACGGTGCGGCGATGGGTAACATGCTCCAGGGCGTGCCGTTCCATTTTGACTGGGATCTGCGCTCCTACTACACCGGCAGCTTCATCAGCCTGTTCAATCCATTTGCCATTCTTGCGGGCATCCTCTCCCTTTCGCTGGCCATCTACATGGGCGCCAGCATGATGATGATCAAAACCGAAGGGGCAGTGGCCAAACGTGCGCGCACAGCTGGCACGCTCGCCGTGGTGGTGGCTGCGATTCTCTTTACGGTTGGCGGTGTCTGGGTCAGCGTGATGCCCGGTTTTGTTCTGACCCATTCGGTAGCGCCCGGTTTGGCGCAAACGCCGTTGACCCAGACCGTCGTGCGGGTTGCCGGCAGCCTGCTCGCCCACTATATGGCGCATCCGGTTCTGTGGCTCGTGCCCTTGACAGGTCTGCTCGGCATGATCGGCGGTGGCGTACTCTTGCATGCGCACCGCCCCGCCATCGCCTGGTGGTTCGGCATCCTGGCCTGGGCGGGCGTGCTGGGCGCCACGGCAATCAGCCTGTTCCCATTTCTGATGCCGTCCAGCACCAACCCGAACCAAAGCCTGACCCTCTGGAACTCGGTTTCCAGCCAAGGCACCTTGCTGTGGATGACCGGCTTCTCGGTGGTCTTTGTCCCGCTGATTCTCTGGTACACCAGTTGGGCGTTCTACGTAATGCGCGGCAAAGTGGACACCAAAAAAATCGAAGATAATCCGCACGCCTATTGATTCCGGGAGAACACAATGAAAGTCATCGGTTATTTTCTGCTGTTTTTCGTACTGGCCATGCTCCTGATTGCACTGGCCATCATCCTCGGCGATGCTGCCCCCTGGTATTTCGCCTGGATTATCGGCACGGGGTTGCTGATTCTGACCTCGGCTGCGGCCGGGTTCCTCTACGACACCCAGAATGAGTAAAAGAATCGCTGGTTAACGCCTGCCCAGCATACGTGAGCGCGGACAGCCGCAGACGAACAATGAGAAGGCTATTGAACAGTACGGGGTCTCGTTGATTTTCGAACAAAAAAATCAGTCAACAGCATCAACAGGTTTCCAATGACCGCCCCCATGGCTCCCCAGGACAAGGAACATACCCGTCGACTCGACCACTGGTTGCGTGCCGAATCCGTCACCGTTCGCAATCCGCTTCAGGCCGCCGTCGCACTCGGCGGACTCAACGGATTTATGCTCATCGTCCAGTGCTGGCTACTCGCGCAAACCCTGAATGCCACGGCGATCAACCACCAGTCGCTGGCGACCGTCTGGGGGTATGTGGCAGGCATCGCGGCCCTGTTTTTTCTTCGCGCGGGCGTCAACTATGCCGGTCAGCGATTTGCCTTCGAGGCCGGTGCCCGATTGCGCACAAACCTGCGCGCCCGGCTATTCGCCAAAATCGACGAACTCGGCCCCGCCTGGAGCCGAAACCAGCGCTCCGGTGATCTGGCCACTCGGATCGTGGATGGCGTCGAGGCACTGGACAAATACGTCAGCCTGTACCTGCCGCAAATGCAGCTCGCCGTCATCGTCCCGGTCGCGATCCTCGTCTTCGTGTTTCCGGCCGACTGGGTATCCGGCCTGATCCTGGCGATCACCGCCCCGCTGATTCCGCTGTTCATGATCCTCATCGGCGGGCAGACGGAAAAGCTCAATCGGCGACAATGGCGCAGCCTGGCCCGCATGGGCGCCCATTTTTTCGATCTGATCGAAGGCCTGACCACCCTCAAGCTGTTCAACGCCGCAGGGCGCGAGGCACGCCTGGTCGGCCTGATTGCCGAGGATTATCGCCAGCAGACCATGAAGGTGTTGCGCGTGGCCTTTCTCTCCTCGATGGTGCTGGAGTTTCTGGCCGCCATCGGCATTGCGATGGTCGCCGTGTATGTCGGCTTCCGGCTGATGTACGGCGAGATGCATTTTCTCAATGGGATTTTCGTGCTGCTGCTGGCGCCCGAGTTCTATCTTCCACTGCGCAGCCTGGGTAGCCAGTTCCATGCCCGTATGGATGCGCTGGGCGCGGTCGAACCGATCATCGAACTGCTGCAGACCGACGTCCCACCCCATCCGACGGCAACACCATCGGCATTAGCGCTATCGAACGGCCTACCCGACATCGTCTTCGCGCAGGTCGACTTTGCCTACCCCGCTAGCGATCCCTTGTTCCAGGGACTCGGTCTGACCCTACCGGCCGAGACGATCACCGCCTTGGTCGGCCGCAGCGGCTCGGGGAAAAGCACCCTTGGCCAGCTGCTGATGGGATTCCTCGCGCCGACGGGCGGGCATATCCGGGTAGGCATGCACGACCTTGCCCTTATCGACTCTGAGGACTGGCGCCACCACATCGCCTGGGTGCCGCAAAATCCCACCCTGTTTCTCGGTACGCTGGCGGAGAACATCGCGCTCGATCCCAAACTGGAGGAGCCGGAAGGGCATGAGGCCGCCTTGCGCACAGCCGCAAAAAACGCCCATGCGCTGGACTTCATCGAACGACTGCCGCTCGGTTTCGATACGGTGGTGGGCGATCGTGGCCAGGGGCTATCCGGGGGAGAAATCCAGCGCATCGCCCTCGCCCGGGCTTTCTATAAAGACGCGCCGTTGGTGATCCTCGACGAACCCTCGGCCAGTCTCGATCCCGAAAGCGAACGCCTGATCACCGCCGCCATTACGCGGCTGGCCCGGAACCGGACCGTTCTCGTCATCGCGCACCGGCTCACCACGGTGGAGGCCTGCGACCAGATCATCCATCTGGACGGGGGCCGAATCGTCGAACGGGGCACCCATCCCGAGCTGCTTGAACGCAACGGGGCCTATGCAGCCCTGTATCGACGCTACCGGCAGGCGACATCATGAATCACGGGGGAAAATACCGGGAA
>DATKTJ010000010.1:0-3483 GCA_035531235.1 Halothiobacillus sp.
CGACGGCCAGGCGGAAGCGGGCGAGACCCAAACGCTCTCCGCCCTGGGCATCACGGCGCTCGACTACGCCATGGGGCGCTTCGAGCAGAACGGCCAGCTCCAGGAAATGAGCTCCCCCGACCTCGCGGCGGATACCGCCGGTACGCGCACCCACGTTGTACCCGAGGGCATCGTCGTGGAAACAACCAGCGGCCATACCAGCTTGTTGGTCACGCGCATCGACGACCGGACAGTGATCGAGGCCAACCGCGATGGGGTTGAGGTGGCGAATGAACCGCTGTATTTCTGCGAAAGGATGGCGGCATGAGGTTGACGATAAAGTTGAGACCGGCCTTTTTACGCTGGCTAGCCTGGCTCATTCTCGGGCTGGCGCTCGTCGGGTTGTCGGCCTGTGCCACAGGCCCGAGGCTGACCGATCATGCTTTTAGCTTCGATGCCCGATGGGACAGCAAGGATGTTGAAGTTTTGGATTATCGGTATGGCGACTATGTGATGACTCGCGCCCCGGCTTATCAACTCCGGCAGGGGCAGGTTGGGCAGATGACTAACATCAACGGCCCTTTCCCAAGGGGTGACACGCTGTATGTGAAGTGGCGCATCAAATCGACCGAAGAGATATTCGAAGACACAGTGGATTTGAAGAGTCGCCTGCCCGACGACATCACCCGGCATCGCATCTACTTCATCATCAAGGGGCCGCAGTTGAATGTGTATCTGATTTCCCCGGAAAAACTAAATCCTAATCCCTGCCCGCCACGTGAGGAATTACGCAGATTAGGAGTATCAGATGCGCCTGACGACAGGATTTTTTCGAGGTATTGCTATCGGAAAATCATCACCATTTATCCCGATCAACCCAAACCACAAGAATCCAAATAGGGGAGACAAACCATGAGCATTGAGAGAATCGTAACCCCGGAAGAGCTTCAACAAGCGCAGCAACAGGCGCAGGCTATTGCGGCATCAACATCAGCGGTGCAGGCCGGCCAGTTCGTCTTCTTCGCGGCATTTGACGGCACCAACAACGTCCGGACCGATCCGGCGTACTCAGGCGATCCACAGAGCACCAACGTAGGACAGTTGGCATTCCAAGTTGATGCCGCTTCCAATTTGAACTTGAACCTTGCATCCGGCTATTACCCCGGTCCAGGAACCCCTGACACTCTTACCGGCTCTACCTTCTTACCCTCTCAAGTTACTCAGCAGACGATCAACACGGCCAACCAGGCGTACAACGATTTTGCCGATCAAGCAGCAAAGTGGCTTGACGCAAATCCCGGCGGTTCGGTCACCACGGCGATGGCAGGTTTCAGCCGAGGTGGTCCTGCAGCAGTCGTTTTTGCCCAACTGCTCAACGAAAATGGACTGATTGACCCCCGCAGCGGAAACGTGCTCATCCCGCCGGGCCAAGTCGGTGTGTCAGCCATGCTGTTGTTCGATTCGGTCTCGACGGGATTTATCGGCGATCTTGGCATTCCGCCTAACGTCAACTCGGATAACATTGTCGCGGTGCAGGCACTGGACGAATACCGCGTGATGTTCAAGGTTGACGACTATTCCGCCGATCCTCGGGTGAGAACCATCGGCTTCCTTGGCAACCATGGCGATATAGGCGGGTTTTACGATCAAGGCCTGGGTGCGTTCGCCCTGCAAGGCGCCACCAGTTTCTTTCGAAACGCCGGTCTCGCCATTGGTGACGTTCCGCCTGAACGGCAATTCAACGCTGATCAGCCGGTCAACATACACACGGAGGGAATGGACAGCTACGGAAATAAGATTTGGGAAGAATATGGCACAAGGGGCAATCGTTTGATGCGCCAGATCGGAGTATTGCCCGCCGTCCGAACCCTCGAAATCGGGATTTCCCATTCCAGTGTCACCCTCAATGACGCCGGTCAGCTAACAATGACCGTCGACCGTGACATCTCCGGCCATCGCGTCAAAGTCGAATTTGTCGAAGACGAATGGGGCGACCTCAAAGCCTCGCGTGTACTCACCGTAGATGGGCAAGCCCCGGCGAGCGCCGAATCGTTTGCCAATGTCCTGAACACCCAAGGCTATTCAGTATGGGATTTTGCCGATGGCCAAGCGCCATCAGGTGGCACTGACGTCGGGAGCCTCTACACCGCTTTCAACCCCATGCAACCCACTGGCGCCCAAACCCTCGCCAACGCCATCAACCAATACGGCGGCACCCTCATCGACGCCCTTTCCATCATCAAAGCCATCCAATCCGGCGACCCCCTGCCGATAGCCGTCTCCGGCCTGCGGCTGGCAAACGACATCAGCAACCTTGCCGACCTTCCCAACTACAATCTCAGCGGTGCTGCCAGCATCGGGAGCAGCATACTGAGCGTATTGAGCCTTGAGCAGGCATTACAGCGTGGCGACACCCTGGCTGCGGTTACGGCAGGGGCACAAGCGATTAGTTTCGGCGCGCAAGCTTATGCGAACTTTGCGACCGGTTTGGATGGTGGGAAAGCCATCCAAGCCGCATTCGGTGCAGACAGCGCCATTTCGCAATTGAACCAGGCATTGCCCTACCTCAACCTCGTCAACTCCATCGCCCATGGCGATGAAATCGGCGTAGCAGTAGCCGTGACCGACATGGTTCTCATGGATGCAGCCGTGTACACAGTGCCTTACATCGGCTGGGCCTACGCGGTATACAGCATCGTTTCCAGCCTCTTTGGCGACGAAGACCCGCCACCCGAGCCTTGGGGTAGTGCAGCGGCCGGCTGGGCCGGGTTCAGCGCAGTGGCCAATGCCGCAGGCGAACATGGCGGTTATGAAGCCGCTCAGGGCACCCTGAACCAGTTCATCGCTCAGTTGAATTCGCTCGCCGCCTACGAACAATCGGTCAACCCCGGCAGCGCTATCGGCGTGGTTGCCAACCGCCTGCCGTCGATCACCTACCGCAATTACTCCGGCTTCCAGCTCACCGACATCGACCCGATCACCGGCGTGCAGCGCAACCCGGAAATCAAATACGACCTCACCGGCCGGCCCTACAACGCCCCGCCGGGAAGCGCCCAGGCCAGCCAATCCCTGTCCGAACGCTTCATCCGCGTCGCCCTCGCAAGAGGCGCTGTCGCCCCGATGTGGGAAGTGCAGACCGCCGCCATCCAGACCCAATACGGTGACCCCCAGGCCGGATTGACCGAGGAAGAGCGCGCCGGGCGCAACGGCAAGTTGGCCGCGCCGGTGACAGGCGACACCCAGACCTTCCGGGCGGTGGCGCTCGACCTCAACGGCGACGGCGTCCAGACCACGGGGGCAGCCCGTACCGTCGCCTTCGACGTGGACGATTCGGGTTTCATGAAGAACACCGCCTGGCTCAACAACAACGACGGCTTTTTGTTCCTCGACCGCAACCTCAACGGCAGCATCGATTCGGGCAGGGAACTGTTCAGCAACAGCATCGTGGACTTGAGCGCGCGCGGCTTGGCCGGGATGCGCTGGGTGGACTCCAACTACGACGGC
>DATKTJ010000011.1:0-14115 GCA_035531235.1 Halothiobacillus sp.
CGGGTTCGCGCGGTCGTTGACTGCGCGCGCGACAAGGGCATTCCCCTGCGGATCGGCGTCAATGCCGGATCTCTGGAAAAGGATCTGCAGCAAAAATACGGCGAGCCAACACCTGCCGCCATGGTGGAGTCCGCCCTACGACATATCGATATTCTGGATCGATTGAATTTCCCCGATTTCAAGGTCTCGCTCAAAGCTTCGGATGTATGGATGACCGTATTGGCCTATCGCCAATTGGCCGGGCAGATCGAACAGCCTCTGCATCTGGGCATTACCGAAGCCGGGGGCTTGCGTGCGGGTGCCGTGAAATCTGCCGTCGGGCTGGGCATGCTGCTGGCCGAAGGTATCGGCGATACGCTGCGGGTCTCTCTGGCCGCCGATCCGGTCGAGGAGATCAAGGTGGGCTGGGATATTCTTAAATCCCTTCGGCTGCGTCATCGGGGTATCAATCTGATTGCCTGCCCTTCCTGTTCCCGGCAGGAGTTTGATGTCATCAAGACCGTCAATGCGCTCGAAAGCCGCATTGAGGATATCGACACGGCCATGGATGTGGCGGTTATCGGTTGCGTGGTCAATGGCCCGGGCGAAGCCCGTGAGGCTGCGATCGGCCTGACCGGTGGACAGCCCAGCCTGCTCTATATTGATGGTAAGCCCGCCCACAAACTGAGTGAACACGATTTGGTGGATGGCGTCGAACAGGCCATTCGCGAACATATTGTCCAGCATAAAAAAACCGTTACCCCATGAGTAAAACCTTGCAAACGCTGCGTGGCATGCATGATGTGCTGCCCGCGCAAACGCCCGCTTGGGCGCGTCTAGAATCGATCGTCGCCGGTACGGCGCGTGCCTATGGCTACCAGGAAATCCGGATGCCGCTGGTGGAGCACACCGCGTTGTTCTCCCGCGGCATCGGCGAAGTGACCGACATCGTCGAGAAGGAGATGTATACCTTTCCGGACCGAAATGGCGACTCCCTGACGCTGCGACCCGAAGGTACGGCCAGTTGCGTCCGTGCCTGTCTGGAGCATGGCCTGATTCACAATCAGCAACGGAAACTCTGGTACATCGGCCCCATGTTTCGCCACGAGCGCCCGCAGAAGGGGCGTTACCGTCAGTTCCACCAGTTTGGCATCGAGGCCTTCGGTGTCTCGGGCGCAGAGCTGGATGTTGAGTTGATGCTGATGGCAGCACGGATCTGGCGGCAACTCGGTATCACCGACGTGACCCTGCAGATCAATACCCTGGGCAGTCCGGCCGCGCGCGCGGCCCACCGGGCCGTGCTGATCGATTATCTTCAGGCCCATGCCGAACAGCTGGACGATGAGGCCCGTAACCGCCTGTTGACCAATCCGTTGCGGATTCTGGACAGCAAGAACCCGGCAGTGCAGGCGGTGATTGCCGACGCCCCCGCGCTGACGGATTATCTGAGCGAGGATGACCGGGCGAATTTTGACGAGGTCCGATCATTGCTGACGGCCGCCAATGTGCCCTTTGAGGTCAATCCTCGCCTGGTTCGTGGGCTGGATTACTACAACCAGACAGTCTTCGAATGGGTCACTACGGCCCTTGGCGCACAGGGAACCATCTGCGCCGGTGGGCGATATGATGGCCTTGTGGCGCAATTGGGTGGTCGGGCAACCCCGGCGGCGGGATTCGCCATCGGGTTGGAGCGTCTGATCGAACTCATGGCGCTGGAAGAAAACGACACGACGGCAGATTTTTATATCCTGTGGTCGGATATGGCTTCCAAGGGTGATGCGCTTCAGCTTGCCGAGGATATCCGGGATATCCTGCCCACGGGTCGGATCCAGTGCGCCCTGGATGGGGGCAGCCTGAAGAGTCAACTGCGTCGAGCTGATCGTAGCGGTGCCGACTATGCCATTCTGGTTCAGCCCGAGGCGGATGCCGGGTTGACCGTCAAAGCTTTGCGCGATGCGGAGTGCGCGGATCGCAATTTTGATCGCCCGGCCCTGTTGGCTTGGTTGGTCGAGCAGGGAGCGAACGATCGGTCCTGATTTCGGGCCGCGCCGGCAACGGCGTCCTGCGGTTGGGCGTTTGATGGCAAGTCTTGATAGACTAGGCTGACTTTGGCGCGGTTCCTGTCGCGCACCCCATAAACCGGGTGTGCGTCCAGCGCCGGGCGAGTGGGGCCGGTCCCGATTTCTCAAATACGTTAGGTATAGGTGTGCTGTGGTAGCTGCGGACGACGAACAACTCGACAGGCTCAGGGAATTCTGGGCGCAATATGGCAAAGCGTTGATGCTGGGACTGGCTGTCGGGGCGACGCTCTTGGCCAGCTGGTTCGGCTGGCAGACCTGGCAGGCGCGACAACAGACCGACGCAGCGCTGGCCTTTCATCAGATCGAACAGTTGAGCGCGGCGCACCAGCCACAGCAGGCCATCGAGGCGGCACGCAAGTTGGCTGCAGATCATAGCGGTACCGTGTATGCGGCATTGGCCCTTCTGGTGGGTGCGCATGAGTCCATGGGGCAGAATGATCCCACCAAGGCGGCGATCTACTTGCAAAAAATCATCGATCAAACCAAAGAGCCGGCGCTTGTCGCTGTCGCGCGCCTTCGCCTGGCGCGGGTTGAATGGGCACAGAACAAGCCTGATGCGGCATTGGCGACACTGAAGACCCAAACACCACCCGCGAGCTTTGTCCCGTTGTATGACGAATTGACCGGGGATATCGAAGCCAGTCAGAAACACTGGGCGGCGGCACGTTCGGCTTATGAGCAGGCACTTGCCGGTCCGGGCGCAGACACGGCCTTTATCCGGATCAAGCTGGACAACCTGCCGGCCCAAGAAAAATCATCTGCCTCTGCGCCATCGACCGAGAAGTCTCCTTCATGAATGCCACCCCTACCCAGAACTCAACGGCGCGTATGGACGCACGGTCCCTCATCATTCCGGGCCGAGCTACGCGCGCTTCGCGTATGGCGATCATCCTGCTGATGCCAGCGGCATTGGCCCTGTTGTCTGGCTGTTCGGAAACGCGCGTATTCGTCAAGCCAACCCCATTGGCCCAGATCGACAATCGCTTCCCGCCCAAGATCGAATGGCAGGCGAGTGCCGGTGATGCCCAGAGTAGCGAGCTGGAGCAGATTGCCCCGGTTGAGGCCAATGGTCGGGTGATTGTGGCTGACCCTAAGGGTCGGGTAATCGCCTATGATCTGAAGTCCGGCAAGCAGTTGTGGACCGTGGATCTTAAGGTCGGTCTGAGCGTTGGTGGTGGTGCCAGTGACGATATGGTGGTGTTTGGAACCGATGACGGAAAGGTTTTTGCGCTTGCCGCCGATACCGGCAAGAAGCTTTGGCAGGCGCAGGTTTCCACTGCGGTTGAAGCGGCACCGTCGGTCGGTCATCACGATGTCGCAGTGCGGGCCAAGGATGGATCGGTCACCCTGCTCAAAGCCAGTGATGGCAGCACCGTCTGGACGATCAGTCATAACGAGCCGGCGCTGACCCTGCAGGGGCAGAGTCGCGCATTGCTGTTCCCGGACGCGGTTGCCGTGGGTTATGACGATGGCGAATTCGCGGTATTGTCTCGCGCCGACGGACGCGTGTTGTGGAAAAATCAGGTGACGTTGCCGACCGGCCGCACCGATATCGACCGCATGGTCGACATTGATTCCACGCCCCTGTTCGGCGATGCCGTCTTCTACGTCATGACCTATCAGGGTCGTTTGGCGGCCATCCAGGCGCAAGGTGGTCAAACCTTGTGGAGCCGCAAATTTTCGGGCTATACCGATATGAGCCTGGGCAAACACGCCCTGTATGTGACGGACGCGAATGGCGTGGTCTGGGCGATTGATCAGCGGACCGGTGAGCCGCTGTGGCGGCAGGCTGCCTTGTCTCATCGCGGTGTTACGGGCCCGGTGCTGGATCATGGAAAGCTGGTGGTCGGGGATAATCAGGGCTACTTGCATGTCCTTGATACAGAGACGGGTGCGCTGGTTGGACGCGCGCAAGTGGATGGTGCGATCATCGATCCTATGCGTGCCGAACAGAATGCAGTCGCGGCGGTAACGCGCGACGGGCGGCTGGTGGTGTTCCAGATTCCCTGAATTGTGGACAAGGGCTGAGTCGGTTTTTGACTCGGCCACTTATCCAAGATGACGATTGATGGAGCAGTGCTTGAAAGAGCACTGCTTTTTTGTGTGTCTGTGCATCAGGTGTTTGCCGCCCTGCCCGGAAAACGATCCCGAAAAACGATAGGATGAGGGTCGAAGTAATTTGTTCTCATGACCTGTAGCGGAGCGCCCATGGCCGTCGAACAATCGCCTTCTCTGAATACCGTGCCCGACTGGCACGCTCAAACCCGCGACGCGGTGTTGGCGGCCTGGTCGGTGACGGACGACCATACAGGCCTCGATCAGGCAGAAGCCGCCAAGCGCCTGAAGCACTACGGACCCAACCGGCTTGCTGTGACAAAATCACGCAGCCCCTGGCTGCGGCTGCTCCTTCAATTTCATAATCCGTTGATTTACGTCCTGCTGGTGGCGGGCATTGTGACCCTGCTGCTCCGGGATTTTATCGATGCGATCGTGATTTTCAGTGTGGTTCTGATCAATGCCTTGATCGGGTTCGTTCAGGAGGGGCGCGCCGAGAAGGCGCTGGATGGTATACGCGCCCTGCTGGCAAGCCGGGCCATTGTCCTGCGCGAAGGGGGGCGACATGAAATCGATGCCGCCCTGATCGTGCCAGGCGATCTGGTTTGGCTGGAGTCGGGGGCACGGGTTCCGGCGGATCTGCGTCTACTGCAGACACATAGTCTGAAGATCAATGAAGCCACCCTCACCGGGGAGTCGGTTCCGGTGGAAAAGGGGACGGCGCCCGTATCGGCATCGCGTCCCATTGGCGATCGATCCTGCATGGCCTACGCGGGCACCGTTGTGACGTTCGGTCAGGGGCAGGGTGTGGTCGTTGCCACCGGCAAGGTCACGGAGATGGGGCGAATCGGTACCCTCATGGGCACTGTGCCGACATTGGTGACGCCCCTGACCCGCCGTCTCGATCAAATGGCCCGGCAGATGACGGCGTTGATTCTGGTGATCGGCCTGATTACCTTCCTCTACGGCCATTTCGTTCGTTCGATGCCCATGCTGGATATATTTCTGGCGGTGGTCGGACTGGCCGTGGCCGCCATTCCCGAAGGGTTGCCGGCCGTCGTCACGATTGTGTTGGCGATTGGCACCCAGATCATGGCGCGCAATCACGCCATCATCCGTCGGTTGCCGGCCGTTGAAACCTTGGGTTCGGTAACCGTAATCTGCACCGATAAAACCGGTACCCTGACGCGTAATCAGATGACCGTTGTTCAGGTCATTCTCCCCGAACAGACCTTGCAGGTAACCGGGGGCGGTTACCGGCCCGAGGGTGGGTTTTATCTTGGGGAAATGTCCGTCGATCCCGCGCGACACGAGCCTCTGCGTGCTTTGGTTCAGTGTGCGATGCTGTGCAATGACGCTCAGATCAATCCGAGCGCGAGCAGTCCGGACTCGACCGAGGACTGGCAGGTGGTTGGCGATCCGACCGAAGGCGCGTTGCTGACGCTGGCTCAGAAGGCCGGGCTAGATCCAACGACAATCGCCGCCGAATTTCCCCGGATTGATTCCTTGCCCTTCGATTCGGCGCATCGGTTCATGGCCACCTTGCATCACGATCACGACGGCCATGTCTTCATGCTGCTCAAGGGTGCGCCGGAAGCGGTTCTGGCCCGGTGTATCCAGGATGCCAGCGGGCAGTCACTGGCCGCGCGGGACTGGGATGCGCTGATTCATCAGGCAGCGGTGTCCGGCGAGCGGGTGCTGGGCCTGGCGCGAGCCGAGATGCCGCTGGGTACCACGGCGATTGCCATGGCCGACATGACCCCGCGATTCACTCTGCTTGGACTCGTTGGCCTGATAGACCCTCCCCGCGAAGAGGCCATTCGGGCGGTGGCCGAATGTCGCTTGGCCGGATTGCGGGTCAAGATGATTACCGGCGATCATGCCGTGACCGCCTCGGCGATCGGACGTCAACTCGGGCTGAGCAGTCTGGCGATTCTGACCGGCGAGCAGATAGACCATCTGGATGATGTCGCGCTGAGCCGGGGTGTTCAGGAGACGGATATCTTTGCGCGCGCCAGTCCTGAACACAAGCTGCGACTGGTTATGGCGCTGCAGGCTCAAGGTGAACTGGTCGCCATGACAGGGGACGGAGTCAACGATGCGCCAGCACTCAAAGCGGCGGACATTGGGGTGGCCATGGGGCAGAAAGGGACCGATGCCGCCCGCGAGGCGGCCGATCTGGTCTTGACCGACGACAATTTCGCGACCATCGCCAACGCAGTTCGAGAGGGGCGCGTGGTCTTTGACAATATCCAGAAGTCCTTGCTGTTCATGTTGCCCACGAATGGCGGCGAGGCGGGTGTCATCATGTTGGCTGTATTTGCGGGTCTGGCACTGCCGGTCACACCCGCGCAAATTTTGTGGGTCAACACGGTGACGGCCACCACGCTGGCATTGGCCCTGGCATTTGAACCGGCCGGTCTCCGTATCATGCTCCGACCGCCGAGACATCCTTCAACGCCCTTGATTACGCGGGTCTTTGCGCTACGGTTGGCATTCGTCAGCCTGCTGATGGTCGTGACTACCTTTTCCGTTTTCGAGTGGGAACTGGCGCGCGGAAGCACACTGGAGATAGCGCGTACGGCGGCAGTGAACATGCTGGTTTTCGGTGAGCTGGTCTATCTGTTCAATGTACGTCATTTCCTGGAATCGGCATTTCGGCGAGATTTGATCACCGGCAATCGAGTCGCCTGGGTCATGGGGCTCGTGCTGATCGTGCTGCAAGGGCTGTTTACCTATACCCCACCACTGCAGCGCGTGTTCCAGACCGCTGCGCTGGATGTCACCTCCTGGGCGGTAATCGTGGTGCTGGGTCTGTTGCTGTTCCTCTTGGTGGAAGGGGAAAAGGCCGTGCTTCGTCGGCGTCAGGTTCGGGGATTCTAGGGGCATGGGACACACCATCGGACGACATCCATGACCACGAAGCCCATGAAACCGAGGCAGGTTGTTTTTTGGCGCAGCATGGGGCGGTTTGTCCCCTTGGCGACCCTGCTTTTGTTGTTGTGGGGCTATGTCTTGCCCTATCAGGCCGGGGTGCAGATCGACAAGGCGCTCGCCGTCTGGGTAAACCATCATGATGGTTGGCATCTGACCCGACAGCGTGTGGGCGTGTATGAACGGCGTTATCAAATCCGTTGGGGCGGTTCGTCGGGATCCCCGCCGATTTTGGCGACCCTTCAGGTACAGAACCGACCGGTCGGCTGGTCGACCGGCGCGGGGCATCAGTGGGGCTGGGGTGCTTTCAGCCTGTCGCTGGACCCCGCCAGCGCGGTCCAGCTGACCCGCTGGCCGGATGAAACCTGGCGCTGGGTGGGCATCATCGGGTGGCTGGGGGGGCTCGATATGCACCTGCCGATGACATCGCCGAAGAGCGGCTCGGCACAACTGAAGTTTGATGCACGCAGCGGACGCTGGCAAGGGCAACTCGATTTACCCGCCTGGCGCCTGACGACCCCGGCGAACACCTGGCGCTTTGGGCGAAGCATCATCGACCTCGATCTACGCTCGGTTGCCGACACACCGCTGGACTCGGATTCCATCTTGCCGTTCGGGGGGTTGTTGGGTGAAGTCGGCGTGGATATTCGGCGGCTGGGCTGGGTCGGTCCGCAGGATCGGGGATTGGTCGATGGTCTCCATCTGCGTTTCCGGCAAATTTCCCGACAGCAGGGCAATTTGCGCGATGTGATTGGTTCGGCCTCTGTCGAGGCCGTGCAGTATCAAGGCAAACCCTTGGGCTCGGCCCAGACAACAATCGCTTTATATGATGCGGAGCCGGAGGTCATCAGCCGGTTGTATGCCCTGGGCAGTAGGGTTGTGATGATGTTGCCCGATCTGCGTCTGGACGACCCGACTCAGCCCCTTCTGGATGGATTCGCTCAGGCTCGTGTCCATGATGCGTGGTCGGAAGTCCTGATCGCTTTGCGGCGGGCCGAGGTGCGTCTGGACGCCTTTCGGTTCCATGGGCCGCATGGAGGCTTCGATGCGGCGGGCGCGGCATTCGGCCCGCGCTACCAGACCGATCTGTCGCGCGGCAGCTCGCGCAGAAAAGCAGTACGCTATTGGCGGGCGAACTTGGGGCTGCAGGTGGACGCCGCCTGGCTGTGTGCATGGCCGTCTGACCTCACCCGGATCTGGCAACCCTGGCTGCAGCGCCAGCAAGGCCGCTGGGTCGGCAACTTCGAACATACGGCAACCGGATGGCAAATTCAGAAGAATCCGGCGGATATTTCGACATTCCGGCCGCAAGACTGAGATAATCCCCGCCATCAAATCAGGCACCTGCCCCAATCGAAGGGCGCGCCTCGACATTTTCTGGAAAAGCACATGAAACCTGTAATTGCCTTGGTAGGCCGCCCGAATGTGGGCAAATCCACGATGTTCAATCAGATGACCCGCTCGCGAGCCGCGTTGGTCGCGGACTTTGCGGGACTCACGCGGGACCGGCAATATGGCACGGCCCGACATGAAGATCAGGATTTCATCGTGATCGATACCGGCGGGTTGACCGGCGAGCGGGGCGGCATCGAGGCCCTGATGCAGGATCAGGCATGGCTAGCCGTGCAGGAAGCCGATTGCGTGGTCTTTCTGGTGGATGCGCGCGCAGGGCTGACGGTTGCCGATCAGGAAGTTGCCGAAAAGCTGCGCCGGACAAGCAAGCCCATTCAGCTGGTGGTGAACAAGGTCGATGGTGTGGACGAGTCTCTGGTTCAGGCCGAATTTGCCCGCATGGGCCTGGGCGAGCCGGTTTTCACGACCGCATCGCACGGTCGCGGGATCAGTACGGTATGGGAAGGCGTATTGGCCCTGATGGCCGCCCACTCGATCATCATGGCGCCGGAGCCGGAGTTTGAAGACGGCACGATTCGCGTCGCCCTGATCGGTCGCCCCAACGTGGGCAAATCCACGCTGACCAATCGCCTGCTGGGCGAAGACCGGGTGCTGGCCTTCGACCAGCCGGGCACGACCCGCGACAGTATTTACATTCCGTTTGAGCAGAACGGCAAGCATTACACGTTGATTGATACGGCAGGTGTGCGTCGCCGCGCCCGCGTATCGGAAATGATCGAAAAATTCAGTATCGTAAAAACCTTGCAGGCCATCGAAGCGGCGAACGTGGTGATCCTGGTCTGCGATGCGCACGAAGGCATCGGCGAACAGGATCAGCATCTGCTGGGTTTCATTCATGATCGGGGTCGGGCGCTGGTCATTGCCATCAACAAATGGGACAACATGACCGATTACGCCCGCGATGAAGTGAAGCGGCAGATCGATCTCAAGCTCAACTTCATCAATTATGCCAAGATGCATTTTATCTCCGCCCTGCATGGCAACGGCGTGGGTCAATTGTTCGAGAGCGTGGATGCCGCCTATGCGGCGGCCATGCGTGACATCAGCACCAATGTACTGACCCGTTCTCTCGAAGGTGCTGTCTTCGCGCATCAGCCGCCATTGATCCACGGGCGTCGCATTAAGCTTCGCTATGCGCATCAGGGGGGCTCGAATCCGCCGATCATCGTGGTTCACGGCAAGCAGACTGACCGCTTGCCGGGCAATTACTCCCGTTATCTGGAAGGCTGGTTCCGTCGAGAATTCGATCTGATGGGGACACCGGTTCGCCTTGAGTTCCGTACAGACAGCAATCCTTTCGAGGGGCGCTATGACACGAGAACACCGCTGCAACGCTTCAAGGAAAAGAAGGAAGAGCGTCAAATTGCAGGGATGAAGCGCAAGTCGGCAGCCAATGCCGAACGCCGCGAACGCGCGGAGGCATCATCAGGGCCCGGTGCAACCAGTCCCGCCAAAACGGCAAAAGCAGCACCCCGTCCTGCGGCCAAAATATCGGGCAAAACACCGTCCAAACCGTCGGGCAAGACGCCGGTAAAATCCAATGGTCGCAAAAGCGCCCTCTCCACGCGGCCTGCGGCGAAACCCGCCGCCAAAACCGGTGCGGGGCGCAAGCCGGCGGCTGGGTCATCGGGACGCGGTGGAAAGTCCGGGCGGTAACGATTTGGGCATCATGTTCCCGATTTAACGGGGATCACGCGTGATTTGTGCCGGCTGATCCGGCTGAGTGCCTTGCGATTGTCCCGCAGCAGACGGGGCATGAAGTTCCTTCGGGCCCAGCTCTACCCACATCAAGGTCGCCGCGCAGACGCCAACCGGCAGCGCGAGAAAATTCAGGATCGGAATCATCGTCATGCCGGTCATGGTGGCGCCAAAGCCGAAACTGGTCACCGGGATGCCGCGCAACACCTTGCGCTGTTCCTGGAATTCAACCAGATGATTGCCTGCCGGGGCATCGATGTACTGCAGGGTCATCATCCAGGCGGAAAACGCAAACCACAGGAATGGGGCAGCCAGATTCAGGACCGGAATCAGGAACAGAATCAGCAACGGGATGGCGCGGACGGCGAAATACAGGAATTTACGCGTTTCGACGGCAAGTGTCTTGAATACCATCACCCACAGCGGCGTGGTGTCTTCGGGGGGCGACCGCCCGGTCAATTGCGTTTCGAGTTTTTGCGCCAGAATCGCATTGAACGGGGCGGCGATGAAATTTGCCACCAGGGTGAAGGTGAAAAAAACCACCAGCATCAGGCTGAGGAACAGGATGGGCAGGATCAGCCAGTTCAGAAAACTCAGCCACGCCGGCATCAGGTGGTCGAGCCATTGGCGGGCGTAGTGCAACGCTGCCCAGGTGCCGCCAGCAAAGAGAATAATGTTGATGGCCAGCGGAACCAGGGTAAACCGACGAATCCCCGGTCGCCACATCAGGCCGAATCCCTTCAGGACATAGGCGAAACCCTTCATCGTAGTGGTTCTCTCAAGCAGTCAGTTGGTAAGGGCAAGTCATGCGGCGGGCGGTTGTGCTTAAGTGCTGCTGCCGTCCTCAGCACGGAGCGCTTTGGGAACGGCGAAGACCATGTGTTCGACCACGAGTGGGGGCTTTTCTTCCAGGGTGGCGGAAAACCGAATCTTGAGATGCTCAATGACCTGCTGCACCAGGATTTCCGGCGCAGAAGCCCCGGCCGTCACGCCGACGCGAGTACATGACGCGAACCAGTCTTCGGCAATGTCTTCCGCACCGTCGATCAGATAGGCGGCAATGCCCGCTTGTTCGGCGATCTCGCGCAGCCGGTTGGAGTTGGAGCTGGTTTTTGAGCCCACGACAAGCACAACATCGCATTCTTCCGAGAGGGCTCGCACCGCATCCTGCCGATTTTGCGTGGCATAACAGATATCGTCCTTGCGCGGTCCTTCGATATGGGGAAAGCGTGCGCGCAAGACGGCGATAATTGCCTGGGTTTCATCCACCGAGAGTGTTGTCTGGGTCGAGTAGGCCAATCCCTTGGTTGCGGGGAGGTTGAGACGGGCGACATCGTCGATGCGCTCGATCAGGTAGATATGCCCCCCGAATTTCGGGTCGAAATGGCCCATGGTGCCTTCAACCTCGGGGTGGCCGGCATGACCGATCAGGATCACATCCTTGCCCGCGCGGGCGTGGCGTTCCACCTCCATATGTACCTTGGTGACCAAGGGACAGGTGGCATCGAAAATCCGCAGGCCCCGTGCCGCCGCAGTTTCTTCGATCGCCCGTGATACCCCGTGCGCCGAGAAAATCAGCGTGGCGTCATCCGGTACTTCGTTTAATTCCTCGATGAAAACCGCGCCCTTGGTGCGCAGATTATCGACGATATAGCGGTTGTGGACGATTTCATGCCGCACAAAAATCGGTGCGCCGAACAGATCGAGTGCCCGTTCGACAATTTCGACGGCCCGATCCACGCCGGCACAGAATCCACGGGGGTTGGCAAGCTGGATCTTCACGGGTTTTCCTCACAGGCCTGGCCGTCGATCGCCAACACATGGACGACAAGCTGGATGTTCATGCCAGCCAGAGGATGATTGAAATCGACGAGCAGGGTATCTTCGTTGATGGCGCGAATCGTCCCCGCGACGGCGTCGCCGTTCGGCAGATCAAATTCCACCACGTCGTCGAGCGCCAGCGACAGATGATTCGGGACATCCGCGCGCGGCATTTCGTGGATCATCGACGGATCGGGGCTGCCAAAGGCAAATTCCGGGGTGAGCAGGATGCGGGTGTGTTCGCACAGCGGAAGGCCGATCAACGATTCTTCCAGAATCGGCGCGAAACTGCCATCGCCCAGGGTAAAGCTGAAGGGTTCGGCGCCGAAGGTCGAGTCCACGATCCGATCATCGGGAAGCCGGATCTCATAATGGAGTAGAACCGCTACTCCACGCTGGATGGTTGGCAAGGTCGAGTTGCTCGGAGGATTCATGAGGGCATGGTCCGTTGCGTGCTCGGCGAGGATTTCGCAGGCAACAGCTCAACAATAAACAGAAGAACCACCCCCAGGGTGATGGCTGAATCGGCAACGTTGAACGCGGGCCAGTGATAACCGAAGGCGTGAAAATCCAGAAAATCGACCACATAGCCGATCTGCACCCGATCGATCAGATTCCCCAAGGCGCCGCCGATGATCAATGCGATCGCGAGTTTGATCAGGACGAGCCCCCGCCGTTTGGTTCCGACGGATTGCGCGCTGGGAATCCGCAATAGCCAGATTAGTAACCCCACGGCGATCAGGAGCGCGAGCACCACGAACCCCCAGCGCTGCCAGCCGCTGGCATGCGCCAGCAGCGAGAAGGCAGCCCCATGGTTATGCAGCAGGGTCAGGTTGAAGAATGAAGTGATGGCCTCCGGGGTGGCATAGCTCAGGTAGTGGGTGGCCGCCCATTTGGCAGCCAAATCGACACCGATCACGATCAACGACAGCCACAGCCAGTTCAGGTTGCGCCAGTACAGCATGCCGGGTTTGTGGTCTGGCACGTTCATGCCCATACCCGCTGTTCACCGGCACCGTCGACATTTTCGATACACCGGCCACACAGGGTCGGGTGGGCGGTATGGCTGCCCACGTCGGACTGATGGTGCCAGCATCGATCACATTTGGGCGCTTCAGCGGATGCGATGGCCACGGCGACTTCGGTGCCGTTCGGCAGTGCTTCGGGGGCCAGATCACTGGGGGCTTCGTCCAGCGCGGCGAAGTCCAGTTCGGATACGATCAGCACGAACCGAAGCTCGTCGGTAATCGGCGCCAGAAAAGCCTGTAGGCCCGGATCCATATACAGGGTGACGCGGGCGGAAAGATTGCCCTTGATGCGCTTCTCGTTACGCGCCGTTTCGGCGTGGCGGTTCACCACATCGCGCAGGGCGATGAGGGTTGCCCAGAAGGCTCTGTCCTCATCGCGCAGTACGGGATGCAGATCGTCTGTGTACGTGGCCAGAAACACCGACGGCGCGCGCGGTTCGGTGAGCACGGGCAAATGGGCCCACAACTCATCGGCCGTGAAGGACAGTACCGGAGCGATCCAGCGGGTCAGGGTTTCGATCACACGCCACATCACCGTTTGTGCGGAGCGACGCATGCGGGCGTTTTTCTGGCCGGTGTAGATGCGGTCTTTCACGATGTCGAGGTAGAACGCCCCCAACTCGATCGAGCAGAAGTGGTGTACGCGGGCAATCAGGCTGTGAAAATCGTAGTTGGCGTAATCGGCCAGCACGTCGCGATGCAGTTGCGCGGCATGATCGAGGAGCCAGGCATCCAGAGGCAGCAGGTCGGCATCGGCCACGCAGTCGGTGTTCGGGTCGAAGTCATTGATATTCGACAGCAAGTAGCGTGCGGTATTGCGGATGCGGCGGTAGGCATCGCCCGCCCGCTGCAGGATTTCGTCGGAGACCGTCATCTCGCCGGAGAAGTCGGTCGAGGCGACCCACAGGCGCAGGACATCCGCGCCCATCTTGTCGATGACCTTCTGCGGTGCGATGACATTGCCTAACGACTTGGACATCTTGCGGCCCTGTCCGTCGACCGTGAAGCCGTGCGTCAGAACCCCGCGATAAGGGGCGGTTCCCTTGAGGGCCACGGCCGTGAGCAGTGAGGATTGGAACCAGCCACGATGCTGATCCGATCCTTCC
>DATKTJ010000012.1:0-20698 GCA_035531235.1 Halothiobacillus sp.
TTTTATTGATGCAACAAGAAACGCCCCGCACCAGAATGTGCGCGAGGCGTCAGGGGGGAATCCCTACTCGACGGAACTAGCTGGACGCGCCCGTCAGGTGAATAACCACCGGGCTGGATTGAAAAATGTTTTTTCCCTGCCGGGCCACAAGGGCAATCAGGGTATGTTCGCCGTTGGTCAAACCACTGATCATAAAGCGGTGCCCAATCGAGTCCTCAACCTTGTCCTCCCCGTCGATCACGATACGAACCCGGTCGCCCGCGGTGACATCAAGGACGGGCGTGAGATTGATCTGCACAAAAATAGTGCCTCCAGGGTGCGCCTTAAGCAAACCGGATTTGGGTTCATTGATCACCAGTGACTGATAATGACCGTGCGCAGAGGCCGAGACCTTAGGCGCAGGCATGATTTGCGCGGGCGACTTTGATACGCCCGCATCCGGTGACGAGGCTGACACCTTCGGAGCCAATTTCTCCGGCGCTAATTCCGTCGGAGCGCGCATCAGCACAGAAGGCACCAAAGGGGTTTTCGGTGCGGGAGACGAAGGCTCCACCGCAGCGGGGGGGGGCAGTGGCGCACCCGCCGGTGCGCTAGGCGGCTGAGCAGGCGTCGCGGGGGGCAGGTTGATCGGTGTCAGAGGAATCGGTGGCGGCGGATCGACATGGATCTTTTTCGCCCCCTTGGTCGGCTGATCGGTAAATACCTGATCGCCCTGGCTGTTCTTGTAGCTGTAGATCGCGTCGGCCTGAACGACCGGCAGGAGCAAACCGGCCAATGTGCAGAGGCCCACACAAAGTGGGGCCCAACGCCGAATGGGTTGAAAAAAGGATGGTAAGTTCTTCGTGCTCATCGTAACGCCTCCTTGACGGATGATTTCATTCATGATCAACCTGATACGACAAACGGAACGTGTCGCGCGGTTATCTTAAAAGACACGCCGAGTCGTCTCGGGTTCCAGCTTCCGATAACAGGACGGGGCCGGGTTTGCCTTATTCGCCTCCGATAAGGCGCGCTACGGCATCAGCCCGTTCCGCACATTGTTCTGGGCTCGCCGCCGTAATGTTGACATGCCCCAGCTTGCGCCCTGGTCGTGGCTCCTTGCCATAATCGTGCAGATGAACACCGGGAATGGCGAGCAATGCCATCCGCTCGGGAATCGTGCCGATCAGATTCAGCATCGCGCAATGCCCGATCCGATCCGTCGCGCCCAAGGGCCAACCGAGGATGGCGCGCAAATGGTTCTCGAACTGCGAAGTCACCGCGCCATTCTGCGTCCAATGACCGCTGTTGTGGACTCGAGGCGCCATCTCGTTGGCGATCAGGCGACCATCCCATTCAAAAAACTCGATGGCGAGGACACCCACATAATCCAACCCTTCCAGCACCAGACGGGCGTAACGCTCTGCCGCACTCTGGGCCGGATCTTCCGGGCGAATATCCGTGCGGTAAAGGATACCGGCCACATGCCGATTCTGCCCCACGGGATAGAGGGCCAGCTCACCACGCACACTGCGCACGGCAACAATGGACACCTCGCGTTCAAACGGAATCATCTGTTCCAGGATGGCGGCATGCCCGCCCATTTGCGACCAGGCATCCGCCGCATCGGACGGACATCGAATCACCGCCTGCCCCTTGCCGTCATACCCCAGTCGGCGGGTCTTGAGGATCGCCGGGCAACCGATTTCAGCCAGGGCTGTGCGCACATCCTCAAGGCAGTCCACAGGCCGGTAGGCGGCAACGGGCACGCCCAGCGACTCCAGATAACGCTTTTCGTGGATACGATCCTGAGCCGCGGCCAGCGCCTGAGCACCGGGATAGATCTGATTGTGACGGGTAACGGTTTCCACCGCCGAGACCGGCACATTCTCGAACTCCAGCGTGATCAGATCACACTCGACCGCCAACTGCTCCAGTGCACGCTCGTCATCGTATTCGGCCTGGATATGGCGTCCCAGACGTGCCGCGGGTGGCTGGACGCCCGGGTCCAGAAACGTGAAGCGATGCCCCAGCGCAATCCCGGCCAAAGCCAGCATTTGTCCAAGCTGGCCGGCACCGATAATGCCGATGTGCGCTTGCTCGAGCGGGGTACCCGAAAGCGGCAGTGTCAGATCATTCATGCGGGATCTCGGAACATCAAAGCGACAAGGGCGGTACACGGGGGTCGGAGGCGGACAGCACCGACCGGGTCTGGTCAGATCGGTAGGCATCAAGCCGGTCAGCCAAAGCCGGATCCGTCGTCGCGAGCTGCGCAGCAGCAAAAAGGGCCGCATTGACTGCGCCCGCACGACCGATCGCCAGCGTCCCCACAGGAATGCCCGCCGGCATTTGCACGATGGACAACAGCGAATCCCAACCGGACAGCGCCTTGGACTGAATAGGCACGCCCAAAACCGGCAGCCGGGTCTTGGCGGCCAGCATGCCCGGCAGATGTGCCGCGCCCCCTGCGCCGCCGATAATCACCCGCAAGCCACGCTCAGTGGCGGTGGCTGCGTAACTGAACAGTCGATCCGGCGTCCGGTGGGCAGAAACCACCTCGGCCTCAAAGGGAATATCCAAAGCCGTCAGCGTCGCGCAAGCATGCTGCATGGTCTCCCAATCGGACCGGGACCCCATGACCACACCAACCAGCGGGGTTGGATGATTTGCCGCGATAACCAGCGGCTCGGACACGGACGAGCCACTCATCAGTGCGCGCCTGCTTGGACCGCCGCCGCTGCGGGAGCCGCCATGAAGGGCGTCGCTGTTTTCATGCCGCCTGCCGCCGAAATATAAAGAAACAACACGATCGCAGCCACCCAGGCACTACCGCGCACGGCCTTGGTTTTACCCAATTTCAGTGCAAACAGCCCCAAGACGATGTACACCAGCAGGCCCACGATCATGACCGTCACATAATCCGGGTTGACCCCATGACGCCAGAACATCAGGTATGCAGCGACCACCCCGCTGAGCAGCAGCACGGTATCGACGACATGGGGGGTAATCTTGACCCAGCGGGCCTTCAGGCGGGGAGAGTCCTTCAGCATCCATATGCCTCGAAGGACAAACCCGATCAGGGAAAGCAATACGGCAAGTGCATGAACATGGACAGTGATTTGAGCGATAGTCATGAAGTTTCCCGTCAGGCGGATGGATGATTCGAGCGCCTCATTAAACACCAAGCCCCAAGCGAATGAAAGCGCCTCGATTCGGCTGGCACGGGTTCGGCACGCAGCCACACAACGGCATACAGCCTCTCGCTATCGCACGAGGCACGGGTGCGGCAAAATGATCTCCTGTCCTGCGCACGCACGCCCCGGAGTTGCCATGAACCTGCCCAACAGCCTGCTTTCAAATACATCTGCCACAATTGGCTGGCTAGCTCTGGTGATCGCCTTGTGGCTCACCGCACGCCGTGCCCCCTGGCGATCTGTTTGGCACGTACCGCTCCGGTTGCACCTGATTCTGACCAGTATTGCATTCCTGATTTTCCTGTGGCTCTTGCGCGCCGATACGTTGCCGGGCCTTTCGCTGCATTTTCTCGGCCTGACCGCCGTCACGCTCCTGATCGGCTGGCCATTTGCACTGATCGCGGGAACACTGGCTCTCATAATCCTGGTCCTGTTGGGATATGCGGGCATGGCCGGACTGGGTATCGATTTCTGGGGCATGATCGTACCGCCCATCGCGGTGACCGTTCTCATTTCGCACAGCGCGCAGCGCTTTCTCCCCGCTAACTTCTTCGTCTATCTGTTCGTGGATGTATTCCTATCCGCACTGCTGGGTGTGCTGGCTGCTGCCGTCACGTCATCGCTACTGATGATGGCGCTCGGCCTCTACGCTTGGGATACCCTCTGGCAAAGTTATCTTGCCCTGTCACTGCTGCAAACCATTCCGGAAGGCATCGTGAATGGCATGATCATGACGGCGCTGACCCTACTCGTCCCGACCTGGGTCATCTCGTTTGATGAAAAACGCTATTTCTCAGGTTAAGGTGCCAATCATCAAACCGGGCAGGGTGCAATGTTGCAAACCAGATCGAAATTGTGCAAATTGCAATTCTGCTCGGCCTTAATCGAATACGCGGGGGCCAGATAAAGTATGATTATCGTAAGGATTTTCCCAGAATGACTGCCTTGGCATGAAACTTGGATAATTAACCATGACAGCTCGCTCACGTGGGCCTATATGTTTCAGTGTATCTACGTGCAACCGACCCTTCCGGAGAGAAATCGATGAAGAAAATGACTGTATTGATGCTGGCCGCTGGCCTGATGACCTCTGGCGCTGCGATGGCTGCCGGTGACTCTGCCGCTGGCAAGACCCTGTTTGACGCTTCCTGCGCTTCATGCCACGGCATGCAGGCCCAGGGTCAGGGCATGTTCCCCAAGCTGACCGGCATGTCTGCCACTGACGTGAAAGCCACCTTGGCCGCATTCAAGTCCGGTGACATGGCCACCCTGAAGAAGCGCAACCTGGGCGGCCCGAACTACGCCATCATGGCCCCCAATGCCGCTGGTCTGTCCGATCAGGACATGGAAAACCTCGGCGCCTATATCGCCACACTGAAGTAAGCGTTACGCCGCCCCATCTCTGCGCATGGGGCGACAGGAATACGGCCAAAGCCGGACCATTCCCAAGATGCATAACTGAAAAAGCCCCGTAATCCGGGGCTTTTTTTCGGCGGTCGCAGATGGACGACGCCGATGGCGCCAAGCGCCAGCTCGGGCACTACCCTAGATTTGGGTACGTTGCTTGTCACCCGCAATGTTGCTGTGACGCACGTCCGAACCCTTTTTCTGGAAAATCACATACTCTGCGATATTGGTGCAGTGATCACCGATCCGCTCGATGGCGCGCATGCAGGACAGCATCCGCAGACTCGTATCGGCCGAATGTGGATTCTCCGTCATGAACTTCAGCAGTACTTCATGAACGGCATTGTATTCCTGATTCACGTGTGTATCCCGACGGATGATTTCCTCGGCCGCCACTGAATCCAGCCGAACGAAGGCATCCAGCGCATCGTGCAGCATACCGCCGACGATTCGCCCCATGACGCGCAGGTGGTCTGGGAAAGCGGTCGTCCGCAACACGGGGCCGATTTCTTCGGCGATACGCGCCAGTTTTTCCGACTTGTCGCCGATCCGTTCCAGATCCGTGATGGCCTTCACGATCGACATGATGCCACGCAGATCGATGGCGGTCGGCGAGTACCGCGCGATAATCTGAATCGCCAGTTCATCAATCGTGGTTTCGAGTTGGTTGATTTCGTAATCCTGCTTGATCGCACGCACGCCCCGGGACGCATCGCCATCCAGCAGGTAAGCCATAGCGTCGGCAAAATGCTGCTCGGCCACACCACCCATGTTCATCAACAAGGTGCGCAGGGCGTTGAGATCGTCGTCGTAACGCGTCAGGGAGTGGGGGGTGCCATTAAAAGGATCCATGAAATTGCATACTCCAGAGTTACAAGTGTAAAGGGGCCATCGTAGGTAATTGGTACTTCACTGTACTGTCACCTGCGGCCCACATAATGAAGAATATTGCCTTAAGCGCGAAAAGATTTGTATCCTGAGACGTCTATTACTCTGGGGCCGTATGAGCGCCTACCTCAAACAGTTTCAAGACGAACGAGGAGGCGGACTGAACGGGGGCTCGCAGACAAAATATCTTGCCCTGCGTTCAGTTCAGTTCGACTCAATCCAACGGCCGCCAGCGAACCGGCTGTATTTTATTCTAAAAAAGTTGCGAAATTATGACTGACACCCTTGCCGCCCCGGTAGCCCCTCTGTTCATCAATCGGGAACTCAGCCTGATCGCCTTCAACCGACGCGTATTGGAGCTGGCTCAGGACACATCCCTGCCACTACTGGAGCGGCTGAAGTTCCTGTGTATTTCCTCGGCCAACCTCGATGAACTGTTCGAGGTTCGAGTCGGCTCGCTGACACAGCAAATTCGCGCAGGCATCAACCGGCCGGACGACTCGGGCCTCACACCAACCGAGCAGTTGAACCAAGTATATACCAGGGCTCACGAGCTGGTTCGGGATCAATATCACACGCTCAATGAGGAAATTATTCCGGCTCTGGCCGAATCCGGTATTCATTTTCTGCGCCGCACCCACTGGAGCGAAGCCCAGGCACTCTGGGTCAAACAATTCTTCCGTCGGGAGCTTTTGCCCCTGCTGACGCCACTCGGACTGGACCCGGCCCATCCTTTCCCGCGCATCCTGAACAAGTCCCTCAACTTCGTGGTCTCGCTGGAGGGCACCGACGATTATGGTCGAGAGGCATGGATGGCCATCGTGCAGGCGCCGCGCGCGCTTCCGCGCATCATCCAGATGGATGAAGAGGCGGCAGGGGGCGTGGATAGTTTCGTCTTTCTCAGCTCGATCATTCACGCCCATGTGCATGAACTGTTTCCGGGCATGACCGTGACCGGTTGCTATCAATTCCGCGTGACGCGAAACAGTGATCTGGCGATTGATGTCGATGATGACGAGGATCTGCTCAAAACCCTGCAAGGCGGTCTGTTCGAACGCAATTACGGGGACGCCGTCCGGCTGGAAGTCGCCGACAATTGCCCGCAGGAAATGATCGACCTTCTCTGCGACCGCTTCAAACTGAAAGATCCGGCCGTCTTTCAGGTACATGGCCCGGTCAATCTGAACCGCCTGATGGCGATGTACGGTCTCGTTACCCGACCCGACCTCAAGGACGTACCCTTCACACCCCGACTGAAAAACGAACTGGGGCCAGACAGTAATATCTTCGAAACGATCGAGCAACGCGGTTCAATCCTACTGCACCACCCGTATGAATCCTTTCTGCCGGTGATCGAGTTCATCCGCCAGGCGGCCAGCGATCCTAAGGTGGTGGCCATCAAGATGACGCTGTATCGCACCGGCCGCGATTCCGCCATCGTTGACGCCCTGGAAGCTGCCGCGCGCGCGGGCAAGGAAGTGACCGCCGTGGTCGAGTTGCGCGCCCGTTTCGACGAAGAGGCCAATATCGACATCACCACGCGGCTACAGAAGGCTGGCGCCTATGTCGCCTATGGCATCGTCGGCTACAAAACGCACGCCAAAATGGCTTTGGTGCTGCGGCGGGACGGCTCCCGCCTGAAGCGTTTTGTGCACCTGGGCACCGGGAATTACCACCCCGGCACGGCGCGTATTTACACCGACTTTGGCCTGCTGACCGATGACCGTTTTTTCGGTGACGACGTCAACAAACTGTTCATGCAGCTGACCGGCCTCGGACGCGGGATGCGCCTGAAGCGCCTGTTGCAGTCGCCCTTCACCCTGCACAGCGGCATGCTGGAGCGCATTCATCGCGAAAGCGATCATGCCCGCGCCGGACGCAAGGGGCTGATTCGCGCCAAAATGAATTCGCTCATCGACCGACAGATCATCGAGGCGCTGTACCAGGCTTCGCAAGCGGGTGTGCACATCGACCTGATCATTCGCGGGGTCTGCTGCTTGCAGCCGGGCATCCTCGGCCTGTCGGAGAATATTCACGTGCGCTCCGTGATGGGACGGTTTCTGGAGCATCCACGGGTCTTTTATTTCCTCAATGATGGCGACGATGAGTTGTTCCTTTCCAGTGCGGACTGGATGCCACGCAATTTCTTCGTGCGTGTGGAAAGCTGCTTTCCGATCGATGCGCCCGAAATCAAGGCCCGTGTCCTGGATGAAGCCTTTGACCGCTATCTGGCAGATAATACCGGTGCGTGGACCCTGGGCACGGATGGCGCCTATCATCGCGTCAAGCGCCACCATAACGCCAAGCCGCGGTCGGCCCAGCAATCCTTACTGAATGATCTCACCTGAACCGAGGGCTGGCAGCAGGGTTCCGCCCGAAATCGGAATGAATGACATCAGGCAAATGTGACACACTGGAGACCATCGGCCGCCGACGAACCAGACTCGACCCCGCCGAGTTATTCCCTGCGCGACCGACCGAGAAGAAATCATGATCAAGTTGCTATTCTGGCTCGCCCTGATCGGCGGTCTTATTGGGTACATTGCTTACCGGCTTCGTCTACGCAATCACCCCAAGCCCACTCGAGCACCCCCGCAACCGCACACATTTGAATCGGTGCGATGCCGTCAATGCGGCGTCTATCTGCCGATCGAAAAGTCGGTCCAGCGCGAAGGCGAGTTCTTTTGCAGCTGGGAACATGCGCAACAATGGCACGATAAAAAATCACCCTGATGCCTTACCGAAACCTCGTCACACTCGGCCAGGATCACGATAACTGGCGCGGCATACGACTCGTCAATGCCTACCGGGTGCTCCTGGCCTTTGCCCTCGTCGTCGCCGCCATCACCGGGCGAGGGCCTCATGTTCTGGGGCAGCAGGATATATACCTGTTTGCCTTCGCCGCCTGGGGATACTTGTTCGTGGCCACAGGGTTTGAGTTCCTCCTCGAACTGCACCTGCTGCCGTATCGACCCCAGGCGCATCTGCACGCACTGGGCGACCTTACGATACTTATACTCATCATGCATGCATCAGGGGGGCCGGGCGGCGGAATCGCCCTACTGATGATCATTTCGGTGGGATTGAGTGCCGTCTTGCTGGGCGGTGCCGCCGCCGTGGGTTATGCAGCCCTGGCCTCGCTGGCCGTGCTTGGCGAGGCCATCTTCAGCACCTGGATCGGACATACCGAGCGGCAGTTCGCTGCAGCTGGATTTCTTGGCTTTGCACTCTTCGTCGTGACCATTCTGGTCGCCACCTTCGAACAACGCGCGCGGCGTTTCGAGCACATCACGCGGCGGCGTGAACAGGAGGTCAACTATCTGTCCACACTGGCCGTGCAGATTATCGAACAGTCACCCAACGGGATTCTGATCAGCGAGCCGGACGGGCGAGTTGACTACATTAACAGCGCCGCCTGTCAGTTATTGGGCGAGCTATGCCAGCACAAATCAGTCGGCCTGCCGGGGACTGCACGTGCGCCCAGCACGATGCGATTGCAGGACGCACATGTCGCCCTCGCAGAGGCGTTACAAGCATGGCAGCTCGGTCATCAAAAACAATCCACGGTAGAGCTAAGCCAACCCCAGCGATTCCGGGCCGAATTTCATGCCCTCGATACCGAGCTGGGGCTGCGTACGCTCGTGGTTCTGGTTGACTTGTCCGCTGAGGACGCACGCGTCCAGCAGAACAAACTGGCAGCGCTCGGTCGTCTGACTGCCAGCATCGCCCACGAGGTGAGAAACCCGCTGTCCTCCATTCGCCAAGCCGCCGAGCTGCTTGCTGAAACCCATAATGATGAGGAACGAAACCAACTCATCCCGATCATCATCCGGCACAGCATACGCATCAACACCCTGGTTGAAGGTGTACTTGACGTCGCCCGACGGCCGAACGTCCAACCGGTTCGCATCGATCTGGCTACCTGGCTCGAGGAATTCGTTAATCTGCACCGGTTGGATTGGGCAGCCAATGACGTGTACTGGACGGCGCCCGATCCGACCAACGGGCAGTACGTGGTACGATTTGACCCGATGCACCTGGGGCAGATCATGGACAATCTGGTCATGAATGCCCAACGACATGGTCGGAGCGGCGATGGTCGCGTCCATCTACGTCTGGAGATGCGGCACGGTGAACAGGACCCCGATCAAATCGAAATCTGTGTCTGTGACGCAGGCCCCGGCCTGGCTCCCGAGGTTCAGGGCGCCCTGTTCGAGCCCTTCCTGACGACCCATACCCAAGGGATCGGTCTTGGGCTTTATATCAGCCGGGAGCTCGCACTGGCCAACGCCGCTCAGTTGTATGCCCGTGCACAGACTTCAGATATAACAGGCTGCTGCTTTTGCCTGTTGGTGCCGCCCTGGAAAGAACACCATGATTGATCTCAAACACCCTTGCCTGACCCATGGAAGCCGCTCATGCCCGTTTGCCTGATCATTGACGATGAACCGGATATTCGCACGCTGATCGCCCTCGCGCTGCGTCGTGATGGCATTACTTGCCACCTGGCAGCCGATCTGGCCGAAGCGCGCCAGATCCTCGGGGACGTGGGCGCCGATCTCGATTTTTGCTTGACTGACATGCGCCTTCCGGATGGGGACGGCCTCGACCTTCTCGAGGAAATCCGTGACGAATTTCCCACGCTGCCGGTCGCTGTGATCACCGCGCACGGCCAGGTTGATGCCGCCGTGCGTGCGCTCAAGGCGGGGGCTTTTGATTTCGTTTCCAAACCCATCGAACAAATCGTCCTCAAGCGTCTGGTGCGTGACGCGCTGAAACGCCGCGCTGCCGACAAGGCACCTGCGGGCAGCGAAGCCACACTAACGGGATCGATTGATAAATGCACCACAGCAGCCTCTCCCTTGCTGGGCGAATCACTCGTGATGCAGGCACTACGCGCCACCATCGACAAAATGGCGCGCTCCCAGGCTCCTGTCTTCATCCAGGGCGAGTCCGGTACCGGCAAGGAACTGGTGGCACGCCAGATTCACATGCGCAGCAGTCGAGCGGACGGGCCCTTTATCCCCGTCAATTGCGGCGCGATTCCGGCAGAGCTGATCGAAAGCGAGCTGTTTGGCCACAAGAAAGGCGCCTTTACCGGCGCCCATCAATCCAACAGCGGGCTCTTTCGTGCCGCAGAAGGGGGCACCCTCCTGCTGGATGAGGTGGCTGAACTGCCGCTGAGTCTTCAGGTGAAACTATTGCGCGTGATTCAGGAGCGCAAGGTTCGCCCGGTAGGCGAGCACGTCGAAATCTCCATCGACGTGCGCATTCTTTCCGCCTCGCATCAGGATCTTGCCCTGGCTGTACGAGAAGGGCGCTTCCGGCATGACCTGTTCTACCGACTGAACGTCATCGAACTCAGGGTTCCTCCGCTACGCGATCGGTTGGAGGACTTGCCAATCCTGTGTCGGCACATCCTCGACAAGCTGGCGATACGTGAACATCGCACGCCGATGCAAATGACCCCAGACGCCTTGAACTGGTTATCCACGCTCTCGTTCGATGGCAACGTGCGCGAACTGGAAAATCGTCTCGAGCGCGCGATGGCACTGAGTGAAGGTGATCAGCTTGGTCGACATGCGCTGGCGGATACGCTCATGGCGACCACAACGCAACAAACCGCCCAGAATCTCCTGTCGGACTTTCCAGCGCTGCCCAGTCTCAATTTCGGGCAACCCTCCCCACTCAATGCCTTGGAAGCAGAAGAGCAACGGATGGTGCTCAGCGCCCTGGATGATACGCGATGGAATCGCAGTGAGGCAGCACGGCAGCTGGGTATGACTTTGCGGCAATTACGCTACCGGCTCAGCAAATGGGGCGTTGAATAGCCGCCTGATACAGGACGGGAAGAACCCTCCATCCGTGGCGATTCAGACCTTGTTGATCAGCGGTGTCAGGCCATGCCGCTCGGCACGGGGTGCCGGAAATGTGACACGAAAGGTGCTACCCAGATGCGGTTGACTGGTTATATCCAATGATGCGTCGTGTCGCAGAATCACGTGCTTGACGATGGCCAGCCCTAACCCCGTCCCGCCACGCGCCCGCGAACGGCCCACATCGATTCGGTAGAAGCGTTCCGTGAGCCGAGGAATATGCCGCGGTTCAATCCCGATCCCCGTATCCTGCACCTCGAAAACGGGTTGCCCCCGGGCATTCGCAAACCAGCGGATCGTGACCCTCCCCCCGCCGGGGGTGTACTTCACGGCATTGAATACCAGATTGGACAGTGCCGAATGCAATTCGCGAATGATACCGATCAGCCAAAGTTGCGGATCGACCTCGAGTACGATCTGATGCAGTTCCGGACCGGACAGCAGTTGTGCGTCATGCGCGATAATGCCCAACAAGCCGGCCATGTCGATCGATTCGAAATATTCCTCATCGGGATGCGTCGTTTCCAGGCGCGACAGCAACAATAAATCTTCCACGATCCGTCGCATGCGTTCCGATTGCTGATGCATGTTGGTCAGAATCCGGTGCATCTCACCCGCAGTGTCTTCCTCACTATCGAGCAAGGTTTCCAGGTAACCGGCCAGCACGGTCAGTGGTGTCCGCAACTCATGAGAGACATTGGCCACAAAATCCTGACGGACGCCCTGCAGTCGGTACAGCGCCGTCACATCTCGTCCGATGAGGAGATTTCGATCTTCCCCATAAGGCTCCATCCGCAGACTGATGGCGCGCTGCTCATCGCCCGGAGACTGAAACTCCAGGCTCGTTCCGTTTTCGTTGAGCCAGTGCACAAAACTCGGATGTCGAATCAGATTGTCAATCCTGAGGCCCGCATCGCCACGGGATAGGCTCAATAGATCACAGGCCGCATCATTGAGCCATTCGATCTCCCGCGTGGGGGTCAGCACCACCATGGCATCCGGCACCGACATCGCAGAATGGTGATAACGTTTGAGCAACTCGACCAGTTTCCGCTGCCGGCGCCGCCAGGCCGTCCGGATGCGGCGTTGCCGATCCTGAACCAATCCGGGGATTCCGTAGGCCGCCAGGCCACGCTGATGCCGGCGGGAACTCCGCGCCAACTGGATCAGCCGGTAGATCAGCGACAGGTTATAGGCCCCGAGCGCCGCCGCCAGAGACCAGCCCCATTCACGCAGAAAGAGAAACACGACCGCGCCCAGCCCGGCGCAGAAACATGCCAACCACAGCTCCTGGCGCCAGCGCGCCACACTCAATCTGAATGTGCGCGCCGGACGCATGGGCGACGTGTGTGTATCAGGTGATACGACGGGGCTCGACGAGGTTGGGGGATAGGGAACGGATTTCTGGGTCAAAACGAGAACTCATCCGGGTGAACGGGGATCAGGCGTCGAGGTGCTCCGGCACAAACTCGGAAACACCCGGCATCAGCATGCCAGGACAGTCGCCGAGCTCGGTCAGGACTTGCTCGACAAACGATATCCGACACCACGCACGGTTTGGATCAGGGCATCAAATCCACTGGGCATCAATGCCTTGCGCAACCGGAGAATATGCACATCCACGGTCCGCTCTTCCACATAGGCATTGCGGCCCCAGATCCGGTCCAGAAGCTGGGTTCGGCTGAATACGCGCTCGGGGTGCGTCATAAAAAATGTCAGAAGGCGGAATTCCGTCGGGCCAATTTCGATATCGACATCGCCCCCGGTCACCCGATGGCTTTCCGGGTCGAGACGCAGGCCGGCCACCTCGATGACGCCGCCTTCGCCCTCCGGGGATACGCGACGAAGTACGGCCTTGATCCGCGCCATCAACTCCCGTGGGGAAAACGGCTTAGTGATGTAATCGTCGGCACCGGCTTCAAGACCGCTGACCTTGTCTTCTTCCTCACCGCGCGCGGTCAACATCACGATCGGCACATCACGGGTCAGTTCATCCCGTTTCATCCGTCGCGCAAACTCGATACCGCTAGCACCCGGCAACATCCAGTCCAGCAGGACCAGATCTGGCAATTTGTGCGACAATTGCTCGAAGGCCTCGGCCACATCGCCTGCCTCGACCAGATCGTAGCCCGCGCGACCCAATGCGAAAGCAACCATCTCACGGATTGGTTTTTCATCTTCAACGATCAGAATTGTCTTGCGCGCCATGCTCGCTACCCGTGTTGCACTGTAGTGACCATTAAACACCAATGCAATGACACGAATATGACAATATGACAAAGAATTTAAAAGCGCCAGCCTTCATGCATGGAGCGCCCCATACCGCCCCCGATGGCTACCTCATCGATCGCCACATCAGTAACCAGGAACTGGTCTGACGCTTCAACGCGCAGTAAAGTACCTACCCAGCCAACGGATTCTTCCCAAATGATTGACCCCCAACAGATTGCCGACGATGTGTCCCGCGCCTTGGACGAAGATATCGGCAGCGGCGATGTATCCGCCCGCCTGATCCCCGCCGAGCGCGATATCGCCGGCAGAATCCTGGCCCGCGAGAACTGTGTTCTGGCAGGTTCCGCATGGGCCGAAGCCGCCTTTCGGCGGGTATCGAATCGCATCCAGGTCGACTGGCACAAACACGATGGCGATCGGATCAATGCGAACGACGAACTGTGCACGATCGCCGGTCCCGCGCGCGCGCTGCTGACGGCGGAACGAACCGCGCTGAACTTCCTGCAAACGCTGAGTGCCACGGCAACAGTCACGCGTCAGTATGTCGATATCGTGGCGGGCACCCGCGCACAAATCCTCGATACGCGTAAAACGCTGCCTGGCCTGCGCATGGCTCAGAAGTACGCCGTAACCTGTGGTGGCGGACATAACCATCGCATCGGCCTGTTCGATATGGTGCTCCTGAAAGAAAACCACATCATGGCCGCCGGTTCGATCACCGCAGCCGTTCAAACCAGTCGGCAGATTCATCCGGAGTTGCCGCTGGAGGTCGAGGTGGAAACCCTGGCACAGCTCCATGAAGCCTTGTCGGTCGGGGTTGGACGGGTCCTGCTGGACAACTTCGATCTCGACGGCCTGCGCGCCGCCGTGGTACTCAATCAGGGCCGAGCCAAACTGGAAGCCTCCGGCAACGTCGACCTGACGACACTGCGCGCGATCGCCGAAACCGGTGTGGATTTCATTTCGGTCGGCGGATTGACGAAACACATTCGGGCGATTGACCTGTCCTTGCGATTCGACCCGTTGTAATGGAGAACTACTGCGCCAGAGCCCAGACGTACAAACACGCTCACTCGTACTTGTAGTACGTGTTGTTGAGGTAAACGGTCACTGCGTCCACTTCCTCGTCGAACCACGCTATATTGAAGTGGTTGGCGCAGGACTGAACCATCGTGGACACACTGGCTCGGCTCTTGAGCTTCTTGCCTCGGCGAGACTCGTAGAACGCGGCGTTATGCGGGGCCTTGTGACAACCGGCACATTCAGCCTGATGCAGGGAAGCGCCCCAGTTTGGGGCGTGTTGTTCGGCCCGTGCGGACTGGACCAGCGCTAATCCCAGGATGAGGCCCGCCAGCAGGGCGCGTGTGACGATGCGATTTTGAAGCTGGGTGAACTCACTCATGGTAACGCGCTCCTCGAGGGCGAGACGGGTGCAGCTCGACCTGTTCGAGTCGCCCGGCGCCTTATCGTTTTGTGATGCACACCCAGTTTAGACCGCCCTGCAATGCAGGAAGATCAAACCTTCCTATCCAGGCCAATAAAATTAACTTGCAAAAACATATAATTAACATGATGACAGTTTACGGAATCCCCCAGTGCAGCACCGTGAAAAAGGCCCGCGATTGGCTGGATGCGCGCGGCCTGACCTACCACTTTCACGATTACAAGAAACACGGTGTTCCAGAGACATTGCTGGATGCCTGGATCGCCGCCTTCGGCTGGGAAACCGTGATCAATCGGCGCGGGACTTCCTGGCGCGGGCTACCGGAGACGGTACGCACCGCGATGGATGCAGCCGGCGCCAAGGCCGCGGCACGGCAAAACCCGAGCCTGATCAAGCGCCCCGTGCTCGTCACCGAAAACACCACATTGATCGGCTTTGACCCCGAATCCTGGCACAAGGCACTGTCATGACGTACCAACCACACCCGAATACCACGATTGACCTCGCGCAAGATCTCGTCTCTCGCCGATCCGTCACCCCCGAGGATGCCGGTTGCCAGCCTCTGCTGGCGAAACGTCTGGCCGCGCTCGGATTCACGATACACAGCCTCCGTTTTGGGGACGTCGACAACCTCTGGGCGGAACGCGGGGATGGTGGGCCGATTTTCTGTTTTGCCGGACATACCGATGTCGTGCCCACCGGAGAGGAAACAGCGTGGCGCTACCCGCCATTTTCTGCCGAAATCCATGACGAGGTGCTGTACGGCCGCGGCACGGCGGACATGAAAGGCTCGATCGCGGCCATGATCACGGCCATTGAGCGCTTTCTGGCCCAGTATCCGAACCCGCCATTTCGGCTGGCCTTACTCATCACCAGCGACGAAGAAGGGCGCGCGATCAATGGCACCCGTAAAGTCGTCGAGTGGCTCACGGCCCGAGGCGAGCACATCGACTGGTGCCTCGTGGGAGAACCGTCCAGCAAGAACACCCTGGCGGATGAATACAAAATCGGTCGCCGTGGGTCGATCACGGGCAATCTCGTCATTCAGGGCAAACAGGGACACGTCGCCTATCCGCATCTGGCAGACAACCCGGTTCATCGCGCAGCCCCCTTCCTGGCCGAGCTGACCGCGATCGAATGGGACCAGGGGAACAGCCATTTCCCACCATCCACCCTACAGATTGCCAACATTCAGGCGGGCACCGGTGCGAATAATGTCATCCCCGGCACCCTCAACGTGCAGTTCAACCTCCGTTTCAATACCGAAACGAGCGTGGATGCCATCAAGGAACGAATCGCCACCTTGCTTGACCGGCACGGGCTGAATTATTCACTGGAATGGCAACTATCCGGTGAGCCCTTCCTGACGCGCAGCGCGGAACTGGTTCAGGCCGTAGAGCAAGCCGTTGAGCAGATTACGGGACGGCCACCGCAGGCCTCCACGGCAGGCGGCACCTCGGACGGCCGTTTCATTGCGCCGACCGGCGCCCAGGTGGTCGAACTCGGCCCCCTGAACGCGACCATTCATCAGGTCGACGAGCAGGTGCCCGTGGCGCATCTGATCGAGCTTTCAAGCATCTATGAGGCCGTGCTGCAGGAACTGCAGAAAACCGTCACGGTTTGACAGCCCAAGCGGTGGATTATTTCCGGGCATGCGCTGAATTGCCGCCGCGATCCCCGTCCGAGTCACCATCCTATGTGGGCTGATCCCGCGTCTTCTTCAACGGGGTGAACGCGGGCCGTTCGGTGGCCGTGCGAAGGCAGCAAGGAGCAGCACCACTCACGAAACCAACACATCAGCTGGTTGTTTCCACCACTTCATCCCGGACCTGTTCCGCCAACCACGCAAGAAGCCGGGCCGACACATCGCTGCCCGGGATGGCGAACTGAACCTGCCCGGACCACTCTGCGGCCTCTGGGTCTGACCGACCGCGACCCGACAAAAAATTCGTGAGCGGACAGCTCTCTTCGGGAAGGGCTGGGGATGTTCGCCGCTGATGGATCATCCGCCACAGGTAAGCCAAGGCTCCGAGAAATGTCCGGATCTCTGTCATATTCACGGCCAACTCGGCTTGAGGATGCCAATGGATCACCTCGTCGGCAGGCATGGGACGGGCAATGGCATACCCCTGACCATAGGTTGCGCCGAGCAAGGCCGCCGCCTCGATCATCCCGAAATCCTCCAGCCCTTCGACCACAACGACCCGGTCGAAATCACGCCCCATCTGCAGGATCGAGGCAATCAGGCTCACCGCCTGCACCGGATTTTCCCGGATATGGACCAACAGCCCCTGGTCAATCTTGATCGTGTGAAACGGGATTTTCGACAGCCGAAGCAGGCTACTGTACCCGGATCCCAGATCATCCATGGCCAACTGGACCCCCATATCCAGAAAAGCCGCGATGGTTTCGTCCTGCTGGACCATGTCGATGCTCTGGTTTTCGAGCAACTCCAAGGTCAACCGACCTGGGGCAATACCGTACCGATGCAGTGTTTCAGCCACCCAGCGCGGACAATTGGCATCCAGTAGGTTGCTCGGCGGTAGATTCACTGAAATATCGATCGACAGACCCGCCGCATCCCATTGCGTCAGCTCGGCCAGGGATGCCTCCAGCCCAAGACGAAACAGATGATCCAACTCGGCATGGCCCAGCAACGGCAAAAACACACCCGGCGGAATAATTTGGCCATCAGGCATGCGTAGACGGGCCAGCGCCTCGACCTTGACGAGCTGCCCGGTTGCCAGGGATACGACCGGCTGCATGAACATGCGCAACCCACCCGAAAAAAGCGCCTGCCGAAGCTCGATCGCCTGATCCTCGGACATCACGGGTGCGGGTGCGGAGCAACGCTGCCAGATCTGTTCCCACCGTTGCTGCAGACCCCGCGCAAAATGTTGCAATGTCGCCGACTCGAACTGATTGGGAAAAGCGCCGAACAAACTGATGACTGCCTCCGCCTGCCCCGCCGGGTTGAGAATCGGCACACTCAAGGCCGACCGGATCCCCATGGGCTCGGCAAGGGCATGCCACACTTGGTAACGAGGATCCAGCGCGTAGGAAGCGGTACTCAATATCTGCAGGCTCCGCCAGGCTTGCGCACTCAGCCCTTGCCCGCGCGGGGAAGCCGGGTCGATTACCGCCTGAAAACCCGGCTGCCTCAAGATCTCGGTAATGCGTCCGGAGCGTGGGCCCGCGCTACTTTCGACCATGAAAATCCCTTCTGGACTCAACCGCATCAACAAGGCACCTTGAATCCCCGGCAAATCGCCCAGCCACGCCACATCGATTGCGCTAGCCTGCGTCCATGCCGTTCCTATTAGTGGCATGGGACGGGAGAAATGATCGAAATACGTACTGAGCACTCGACCTTGCATGTCGAGCTGAACTTCGAGATCCTCCTGCAAGCGCGCCTCCGCCGTCTGCAGAAGCTGGTATCGGGTTCGTGCGGGCAGCAGAAACTCTTTGAGCTGCTCGCTCAACAGCCGTCGATAAAGCGATAGCGTCTGTGTCAGCAGCACGGCCGTCACCCCGACCAATGCATGGACTTGCCCCACCTGGCGGGCCCGCTCGTGAATCATCGACTGGGTCGTCGTCGGTGCCAGCAGGAATTGCAGATGCCCGGCTTGCTGCACCATCAGCGAGGTCACCTGATCGGGGGTGAAATTACGCAAAATCGCATGCATCTGGGGTTCTTTGTTGAGTTCGGTGTAGAAGTGCTCGATAAAGTGCTCGGTAACCAAGTGCAAATAGGGCTGCGCCTTGTTCAGCAGGACAATTGCCCCCGGACCGTATACGTCGAACGCAGCCTCCATCTCTTCCTCTGTCGACGCGTCGATCTCAGCCACGCTCGGCTGCCACCAGTTCACCCTGTTTTGCTTGTTCTGCTTGGCGCGATACATCGCGGCGTCCGCCTGCCGCATGAGACTATCCCCATCCTCACCATCGAAGGGAAACATCGCGATCCCCAGGCTCATGCCCACGACAACCTGTGTCTCCGGCGCCACCGTGAAGGGCGTTTCCACGGCCTGATGCACGCGCTCGAGCACGCGGGACATCTGTGCCGTCGCCCGGTCGCTATCCAGATCGTCGATTACGATCACGAACTCATCTCCCCCGAGACGCACCAACATATCTGTTTCCCGCAGCTGTTCCCTGAGCCGAAGCCCCAGTTCCTTGAGCAGCCGATCTCCTGCTTCATGCCCCCAGGTATCGTTGACGGGCTTGAAGTTATCCAGATCCATCATGCCCACGGCAACAACACCTTGATTGCGTTGTGCCCGAGCGATGGCCAAGGGCAGATGGATATCCAATGCCCGACGGTTGGGCAGATCCGTCAGAATATCGTGCATGGCCTGGCGCTGAATCTGCTCCCGAGCCTCCTGCAGCGCCGTAATATCGACCACACTACACAGCACACCGGTCTTGCCCTGTGGCAAAATCATGGCTGTACCCAGCGCCTGTACGGTCAGCAATTCACCCGTCCTCCGCCGTAATTGGAGGGTGCGCTGAATAGATACATCCCGGTGCACTTCTGCTTCAAAGTACTCCGCAAAAAGCTCAAACGCATGCTCATCCTCAGACAGTAACGCCAGGTTCCGCCCGATCAGCGCCTCAGGCGTATAGCCCGTCATCTGGCAAAGCGCAGTGTTCACATCAACGATGAGTCGGCCGGGATCGATCAGAAAGATGCCCGCCGCATTTTTCTCGAACAGGGTGCGCTGATAGATATGGGCATTGTCCAGATCCTGCTCCAGCTGCCGCTTGCGTTGGCCAGCATCCACCCGGTCCAGGCCATTTGAAATCGCCAGCGCGAGCTCTTCGAGCAATCGCCTAAGATCCTCATCCCAGATATCTGATTTTTCATGGAACACCGCCAGAACAGCGATAATTTCCCCTTTGCGAAAAATGGGCAGCGTTGCGCTGGCCCGAAGCCCCCACTGTTGCGCCCGCAACTGCCAGGGTTTGAGAATCGGGGTGGCATCAAACGACTCGCTGTAATACGCCCCCCCCTCTCGCCAGGTACGCCCCGCCGAGCCCTGTCCCTCCGGGATTGACGGATCGGAAGAGATATATAACCCGTCGATATAGGAAATATCGCCGCCGGCCGCCACAAACTGGAACCGTTGATCGCTGTCGGGACGCCCCACCCAAGCCAGCTTCAAGTGTCCATAGCGAACGCCCAACTCGCAGATCGTCTGCAGCAGCTCTTCTTCGCGCTCGCTATCGGCTATCACCCGATTGACCTGGGCAAACAGCGCATTGAAATCGCTCAGGCGCTGCAGGCGCACCGTATCCCGTGCGCGCTGACGCAACAGCGCAACAACCCAGTAAACCGCCATGGTCAACAGCAGCAGGGCACCCAATTCAAACACCCAGCGCACGGGCGCCGCCTTCAAATATTGCGCACGTGCCAACCCCGCAGGCCAGGTAACCTGTACGGTCAAAGGGTAGCCGGCAATGTCAACCGGCTTCCCCGATGGCACAGAAACAGGCGGATCGAAATGGATCTCCCCTCGGGACCACGTGCCGATGACGCTGCCGTTGCGCGTATCGAGGATGGTAAACATCCAGGGTGCCCGATGCTGAGCATCGGCCAACAAATAATTCAGGCGATACGGCATGCCGACGAAGTACCGGGTATTGCCCGCCGCATCTTTCAACCGATAACGGGTGGA
>DATKTJ010000013.1:0-3518 GCA_035531235.1 Halothiobacillus sp.
GGGGATGGTCACGGAGGCGTCGACCGGTGCCAGGACCAGAGCCAACCGCAGGTCCTGATTCGGATGTGCGCCGAGTTGACCATTCGCTTGCGCCTTGAGGCTGATCCGGGTCGATGCACCGGGCGGAAGGCCGGACAGGAATGGGGCGAGATTCAGATTCTGCGTCGTCAGGGCCAGCGACAACAGTTGCTCGCCCTGCAAACCGAGCTGCGCATCGAGATTCAGCGAGCCTTGCGCGATCTGTGCACCCGCAATAGCCAGATGAAGCTGTTGATCGGCCATGTGGAGATGTGCGTCCAGTTTCCGAATCGGCACCCGATCCAACGTACCCTGAACCTGTGTCAGATCGACCTGAGCAACCGGTGTCGATGTCCCGGCGGGTTGCTCCAGACGCGTATGAAAATCAAAGCCCAATCGCCCCGTCAGGCCGGGCGACAACCGCGCAGGATCGAGCGCTTCTGCATGACCATCCAATACGAGATTCAGCCCCGAAGCGTAGTCGACCTGCCCCCGAACACAGAGGGTACCGCCCAGGGTATCGACCGCCAGTTGTTCGAGCACGAGTCGTTGCGGCGTGATTCGTGCCGAGGCCGTTAGTTGGGCGGCGGGCAGATTGATACCGCCGACTGCCTGCAGGCCGATCCACTGGGCGCTCCATGTCGACTGGATGTCCGCCAGATGCCCCCTCAGATTCACAGCAGCCTCAAGCCAACCCTGAGGTAGATCAATCCCTGTCTGAATTCGCCCCATCACGGCATGAGGACTGGCGGTCGCTACCGACAAATCACCCTGCATCGAGACCTGCACCGACTGGGGCAATACCCAGGCGGAGCGACTCAGGTGCATCGTGATGGTCTTCCGAGTGGCCTGCAGACTGCCTTGCAGATCATCGAGCCGATAGGTACTGCCGTCCGCCAGAGTCAGGGCTACCCGCTGCAGGGACAGATCCTGGACATGCACGCCGACAGGCAGCGCCAGAGGGAGATTATTCCAGTCAATCGGCGGGCCGACTGGGGCGGTTTGCGGGCTGGCGGGCAGATGAATCTGTACATCGGTTGCAGTCAGGGTCTTGAGTTGCAGGTTCAAGTGCCAGAATTGTCGCCAATCGAGTTGGGCCTGTACGTGTTGCGCATCGAGATAGAGACCATCTGCCTGGCGGTACTGCAGATCATCCAGAGTCAGCCCGGTCCAGAACGTGCCGGCACTGGCGGCGACATGAAACCCGTCTACGCGTTGATTCACTTGCCCGATCAGCCAGTGGGTGCCCGAGGCCGTCGCCGTGAGCCAGACGAATCCGATGAACAGCAACGCAGCCAGCCCGCCGATCAGCCAGGCCAGAATGGACACGCTCCAGGTGAACGCCGATCCCAACCGCTTCGGAAAACGCATCAGAAGGCTGCCCCAATCCCCAGGCTCAACCGCGGCGTGTGGCTGGTCCCGTCAAAGGGATAAGCCACATCCACACGCACCTGTCCCACCGGCGACCGCCAGCGCACGCCAACCCCGGCACCGGTGTTCAGATGCATGCCCTGGAGCGTATCGAAGGCATTGCCGCTATCCACGAAGGCCGCGGCGTACCAGTTCCGACCATATACCGGATACATCGCCTCCGCGCTGCTGGTGATCAGATACTGCCCGCCGATCACCTGTCCGGTCGCATCCTTCGGCCCGAGCGACTGATAGGCATATCCCCGCACCGACTGGTCGCCCCCAGCAAAAAAACGCAGGCTTTTCGGCATTTGGCTGAAGTCGCTGGTACTGATTCCGCCCAACTCAACCCGCCCCTTGAATATCCAATCCCCAATCGGATAGAGACCGCCCAGCATCACATCCCCCCGAATCAGGGAAGCGCTTGATAACAGCGGACGGGCCGCGGTACTGAGCGTGGCATTAAAGACCAGACCCCGTGTGGGAAACAGCAGATCGTTCAGATTCTGCCAGCCCAGTCGCGCACCCATCAGCCAAAAGTGGCTAGTTTTGGCCGGGGTGCTGCCGAACTGACTGCGCTCCAGGAGATACTCGCTGAACAGGGAGCTGGTCCAACGATTAAAATTGCGGACCCACTGCGCCCCCGTCGTGGAGGAGAGCGTCGTAATGCCCAGATTTCTCTCCCGATCAATCGTCGCGTAGATATCGTAATGCTGCTTCAGCGGATCGGACAGCCGCGGAATCGTATAGGTCGCATTCAGGGTTTGCTGACGCTGAGCCAGCGAAAAATCGGCCTTCCAATGGTGTCCGGAGGAATTGATGTAACGCCGCTGCATCTTCGCACCCAGCCGCGCGCCGGTGTCCGTGCCATAGCCGATACGTGCCTCGTAGGATGAAGGATGGCTGGCCGTGGTCTTGATCACGATCGGAATGGTATCGTCGACCCGAGCATCCGTCTGCGGACGCACCCGGACATCGCTGAAATAGTCGCTACCCAGCAGGTTCTGATTCATCGCAACAAGCGTACGGGTGCTGTAGGGATCCCCAGGGCGACTCCCGGTCAGCCGCTCGGCCAGCGCCGGTTTCAGGATCGACTGTTCGACGGTGATGGTGCCAATCCGATAGGGTTTGCCGGCCGCCATATCCAGATCGAACCGGGCCGTATTGGTTTTCGGATCGACAATCAGTTCATGGGTCCGCCATCGGGCATCAAGATACCCCTGCCCGCGCACCCGCGCCCAGATTCCCTCGCGCAACGTCGTGTACACGCCCTGATTCAGGGGTGCGCCAACGGTCGGCACGGCTGTGCGCAGGAAGTCCCGCAGAAAGGCGGCCTGACTGAGATCATCCCCCGCTGCATTGCGAATTTTCAACTGGACCGCCGCAATCCGAACCACGGGCCCGGGCGTGATCGACAACGCCGGCTCACGGCACCCGCCGATATCCGTCATGCTCGTCTCAATGCGGGCATTGAAATGGCCCAAAGCCTGCAAGGCCTGCTCGGCTGCCGTGCGCGCACTCGCCAGATACCGTTGAATCATGACTTCCGGCGCCGCGCAGTCGAAACGGATGGGGGGAACACTCAGGCCGACATTGCGGATCAGGGCCGGATCGGTCAGGCCGGTCAACTGCAGATGGGGGGTCGGGTTCGGTGTTTCTGCGGCAGTGGCATTCGTTCCGAGGCAGAGCAACACCCCCATCCCGACCAAACCTACCCAGGAAATGAGCCAAACACGCAACTAGACCACCTCGGCCAGATCACCCTTGGTTTCCAACCAGGCGCGGCGATCGGCGGCCCGCTTTTTCGCCAGCAGCATGTCCAGCAGGGCGTAGGGTTGATCGTCCTCGATCACCAGTTGCACCAGACGACGCGTCTGGGGGGCCAGCGTGGATTCACGCAATTGGCCAGGGTTCATCTCACCCAGCCCCTTGAATCGGGTGACCTGCGGCTTGCCCCGTCGGTGTTCCGCATCCAGCCGGGCCAGGATGCCATCCCGCTCGGATTCGTCCAGTGCGTAGAAAGTCTCCTTGTTCAAGTCGATCCGATACAGCGGCGGCATGGCAACGAACACATGTCCGGCCTGCACCAG
>DATKTJ010000014.1:0-8333 GCA_035531235.1 Halothiobacillus sp.
CGTGCGTCGCTACCTCGAAGCGCACCACATCACTTATGAAGAACGTGATGTCACGGCGCCGGGCATCGCCGATGAAGCGAAATCGCGCTACGGCATACGGGTCGCGCCCATTACCGTCATCGACGGCGAAGCGATATGGGGAACGTTCGCCGATCAGAAACCGGAACTGGATGCCCGAATCCCCCAGGATTAACACTGCGTACCGGATCCGCAGCGCGGCGGGTGCAAAACGGTCACGGCCAAGCCAGCGTGTTATTTATCGATAAATAACAGCGTCTTAATTAGAAAAAAATAATCTATATCACCTAAAAAACGGTGTACGCTTCACTGGACAAGTTTGGACATTCAGACAACACCCCCTCCCCGGCAGGAGTACGAAAATGACTGCAACCAAACCCATCCCAGACGGCCAACATACCATCACACCCTATTTGAGCATTCGCGGGGCCGATGCGGCCATTCAATTTTACCAACGAATATTCGGCGCAACCGAGATTGGGCGCTTGCTGATGCCCGGTGGCGATATCGGGCATGCGGAATTGCAGATTGGCGATACCCGATTCATGCTGGCCGAAGAAAACCCCGCTTGGGGGAACAAAAGCCCGACAACGCTGGGCGGAACACCCGTCACCATCGCGCTCTATGTGGATGATGTCGATACCACCTACCAACGCGCACTTGACGCTGGCGCCACGGGCATCATGCCCGTCAAGGATGAGTTTTATGGTTCGCGCGTAGGTGAATTTGCCGATCCATTCGGTCATAAATGGCATGTCATGACGCCCCTTGAGGTGGTGTCGTTTGAGGAGATGCAAAAGCGGATTGATGCTATGTTTGGGTAATCCACCCAGCGAACATGAAAGGCGCTGATGAGAGACTGTTCCTCCCGGCACATCTGGCGCCCTCTTTTCTACTTCGCCATCACTCTCTCCCAAGTCACCGCATCGTATCTTTTACAAATGCCGCCGGCGCTCACACATCAACTGCGATCTCCCCGGAGCGGTGCGTCACATCCTGCTAAAATCACCGGACTATCAATTTCATTCCCTGTTTTTTTCGATAAGGATAAACACCTATGTGCGGAATCTGTGGCTGGCTGGCCGCTCCGGGACAACGACCCGATTTAGGCGCGGTGCGACGCATGATGGATCGGCTGGAACGGCGCGGCCCCGATCACGAGGGGAGTTTTTCCGACGGGCCGATGGCTCTGGGGCACCGACGTCTGTCCATTCTGGATCTGAGCTTTCACGGCCACCAGCCGATGATCGACAGCCAGAACGGCCTGGCATTGGCCTTCAACGGCACGATCTACAACCACCCGGAACTGCGCGCCGAATTACGCGGACTCGGTCATCGTTTCGACTCGACCGGCGATACCGAAGTCATCCTCAAGGCCTATGCCCAGTGGGGCGCGGATTGCGTGCGACATCTGAACGGGATGTTCGCCTTCGCGCTCTGGAACCTCAAGACGGGCTGCCTGTTGCTGGCGCGTGATCGACTCGGCATCAAGCCGCTGTATTACACGGATGATCCCGGCAATCCGCAGGCGCCGTTGCGCTTTGCCTCATCCCTGCCCGCCCTACTCGCGGGCGGTGCGGTGAATACCGAATTCGATCCGATCGCTCTGCATCATCAATTCACCCTGCATGGCGTTGTACCCGCACCGCACACGGTGTTCAAGGGCGCGCGCAAACTGCCGCCCGGCCACACGCTCCAGATTCAGGCCGATGGCCGACGCACCCTCACGCGGTATTGGCAGGTCGATACCACCGAAGTGCCGGATCGTTCCGAGGCCGAATGGCAGGAACGGATTCACGATGGCCTGTTACGCTCGGTCAAACGTCGGCTGGATATCAGCGACGTACCGGTTGGCGTGCTGCTTTCCGGTGGGCTGGATTCCTCGCTGATTGTGGCCCTGGCCGCCGAAGCGGGCATCACCCCGCAAACCTTCACCATCGGTTTTGAGGATCAACCCGAGGAGAAAGGCAGCGAATTCGAATTTTCCGACCCGGTGGCCGCGCGCTACAAAACCAAACATCATCGCTTTCACATTCCCAACAATCAGGTACTGGAGCGATTGCCGGAAGCGGTCAGCCAGATGAGCGAGCCAATGTTCGGCCAGGATGCCATCGCGTTCTATCTGCTCTCGGAGCAGGTCGCACGCGAGGTCAAAGTGGTGCTCAGCGGTCAGGGTGCCGACGAGGTCTTCGGTGGCTACTTCTGGTATCCGCAGATGGCCGACGCCCAGAAAGCGCATCCGGGCGACGACGTAGCGAGCTTCGCCCCCTATTATTTTGACCGCGATCATGAAGAATTCCTGCAGATGGTCACCGCGCCCTTCCGGGGGCCGGACCACACCAGCGACCGAATTCGCCGGGAATTCGCCGGTCTGCACGGCCAGAGCTACATCAACCGCGTGCTGGGCCTCGATACCAGCACCCTGATCGTCGACGATCCGGTCAAACGGGTCGACAACATGACCATGGCCTGGGGGCTGGAGGCGCGCGTGCCCTTCCTCGACCATGAACTGGTCGAAATGGCCATGCAGATGCCCGCCGAATACAAGCTCGACCTCGGCGGCAAGGGTATGCTGAAACGCATTGCGCGCGGCCGCATCCCGGATGCCGTCATCGACCGGCCCAAAGGTTACTTCCCGGTGCCCGCCCTCAAATTCGTGCGCGGGCCGTTCTTCGAATTCATGCGCGACATCCTGTCCACACCCGCAGCACAGAATCGCGGCCTGTTCGAACCCGCCTACGTGAACCGCCTGCTGGCCGAACCCGACAAGCACTTCACCCGCCTGCAGGGCGCCAAGCTGTGGCATCTGGCGGTGTTCGAACTCTGGTTGCAGCAACAGGGTGTCTAACCGGAGCCAGATGATCGATACCGTGGCTCCGGGATTTCCCGAAGAACGGGCACAGCCACGCCGCCGCAATGCCTACCGAGTTGTCGTTTTCTCGGTCATCGCCCTTCTGATCGCCGTCAGCATCCTGTTACAGGGGACACCGCGCCCCTACGACGAACAGCTCATCCATATTCAGGCCGAACAAACGCTCGCGCCCATCGATCTCAAGATCCTGAACGAACCCGCCGATCTCCAGGCGCTGCTGCTTTCCTATGATCGTCCCGGCGACAACGTCCTGCTGCTCAAGGCTGCAATTGCGCTCCATACCTACCCGGACTGGGCGCCGGACATCTTCACCCATTACGGCGTGTCGCCCGAATTCCAGGCCATCCTGCGTCGCTATGGCGAAGCCATCATTCCTGTCATCCACTACTTCATGATCAACGATGTGTTCGCCATCCAGGCCCAGCAGGCGCTTGGCAATACCATCCAGAGCACGACGGAATCCGCCCGAAAACTTTGGAACAGCCTGTCGGGCAAGGGCGATGCCCCGCCGCCAACTACCGCTGCACCCAAGCCGGTCGAAAACACGCCCGAAAGCCGGGGCTGGTATGCCATTCGCCAGATCGAGGCGGATGGCCATGATCTGCTGGGCCAGTTCGTGATCGACAAGAACGGGCAGGTCAGCCGCATTCAAACCAAGCGGATCACTCAGGACGTCGGCGACTTCCTGACCAGCGGCCTCGTCAATATCGAGAAAAAATCGGATACCGGCGAGTCCATGTCCACCAGTGACTATTTTTTTGCAGCCACCGATGCCGTATTTTTTGCAGCCGCCTTCAAGCTGCTCAAGGCGGGGAAATCCGTTGCAACCGCCGACAAGGAAGTCGCTCTGGCCGGGAAAACCACGAATTCCCTCAAAGCGGCCCCCGCCGCCAAGGCATCGGAGATGGGGCTGGTCAAACGCACCCGGATTTTCGGGGCGTCGCTGATCCCCCGATTCCCCGTTCTGGCCAAAATGGGCATGTGGGGCGCCGTGATCGCCACGACCTACGTCATCGTGCGCCATCCGTCCCTGATCAACAGCCTCCTGGCCGGAGTCGCCCACACGCTCGGCATGGCCCCCTGGATCGTCCAGCTCGTCGGCTGGTTTCTCATCATCAGTCTGCTCCTGTCCCTGTTGAGCGGGCTGCTGAACCTGGTCTGGCGGCCCGTCCGGCTGAGCTTTCGTCTTGCGCGGGGAACCCGCCGGATGCTGATTGCCGTATTCATCCGATCGCCCCGCCCCGAGTCAACCGCCGGAACGACACCCGACCAACGCCATTGACAACCCCACCGGATTACTCTTGAATACGGTTACCTTATTCAAGAGCAATCCGGCAGAACCCTTATGGCGAAGAAACCCGACCCCGAACCGACCCCGCCAACCACCCCGGATTCACCCCCGCAAGACCCATCGCCCGCAAAGCCCCACGGTGGTGCGCGGATCGGCGCCGGGCGCCCCAAAGGCCAGGGCCGCTTCCGTGAACCCACCCGTCCCGTTCGTGTACCGGAAAGTCTACTGGGCGCCGTACAGAACTGGCTGACCGCCCACGCGCAGGGGACCACGCCGGAGCAGACCGCCGACACATCAACGAATGCCGCACACGCTGGCACGGTGCTCGCCTTCCCGACGAAGCAAGCCCCGATACCTAATCGGAGCAGCCGAGTTAACGGACGGGTTCATGTGCCCGCTCATGTTCAGGCCGACGTCACCGACATCCACTATCCGGCGGGCAATCCGCGCCCGCTGCCCTTGCCGCTCTACGGCAGTCGGGTGTCAGCCGGCTTCCCCTCCCCGGCGGACGATTACCTCGAAGATACGCTGGATCTGAACGAACATCTGATCGCCCACCCGGCAGCTACCTTCATGGTGCGGGTGTCCGGCGACTCGATGCTGGGTGCCGGCATTCATCCGGGCGACATACTGGTGGTGGATCGCTCGCTGGAAGCCACCGATGGCCGAATCGTGATTGCGGTGCTCGACGGAGAACTCACCGTCAAACGGCTGTCGCTGCGCGGAAAAAACGTGCGCCTGCTGCCGGAAAACCCTGATTACGCGCCAATCATCGTGCGTGAAACACAGGATTTCAGCGTCTGGGGCGTCGTGACCAGCGTGATCCACAAGCTGTGAAACCAATCTTTGCCCTAGCCGACTGCAACAACTTCTACGCCTCCTGCGAACGGGTTTTCAACCCGAAACTGGTGGGGCGCCCGGTGGTTGTGCTGTCGAACAACGATGGCTGCGTGATCGCCCGGTCGAGCGAAGCCAAGGCACTGGGCATTCCGATGGCGGCGCCCTACTTCAAGGTAAAAAAACAACTGGCCGAGGCGGGCGTGGCCGTGTTCTCCTCAAACTACACCCTGTACGGCGATCTCTCGCGGCGGGTCATGCAGACCCTGGCGCAGTTCTCCCCGGAAATCGAGATCTACTCGATCGACGAATGCTTTCTGGGCCTCACCGGCTTCGCCGACCGCAACCTGACCGACTACGCCCAAACCATTCGCCAGACGGTGCAGCAATGGACCGGCATCCCGATCTCCATCGGCATCGCCCACAGCAAAACACTGAGCAAGCTGGCCAATCACTTCGCCAAGAAAAATCCCGTACTCACCAAGGGTGTCTGCGATCTGCGTGCGCCGGAGCGGCTGGAACGGGTGCTGGCCGTCACCGAAGTGGGTGATGTCTGGGGCATCGGACGGCGACTATCCCGACAGCTACAGGACCAGGGCATCGAAACGGCCCGAGACCTGCGCGATGCCCGCCCCGAACTGATCCGTCAGCGCTACAGCATCACCGTGGAACGAATCGTGCGCGAATTGCGGGGTGAGTCCTGTATTGCCGTGGAAGAGCTCGCTCCGCCCCGCCAACAAATCATCGCCTCGCGCTCCTTCGGCCAGCGACAGACTGCCTTCACCCCCATCCGTGAAGCAGTAAGCAGCCACATCAGCCGAGCCGCTGAAACCCTCCGGCGACAAGGCTCGGTGGCCAGTGCATTGACGGTATACCTCCAAACCAGTCCCTTTGAACCCGACGTCCGCGCTCATTCCAGCAGCAGCTTCACCATCAACCTGCATCAAGCGACGGATGACACCGCCTGCCTGTTGCGCTGCAGCCACACTGCGCTGAAAAAAATCTACCGTCCCGGCCTGCGCTATCAAAAATGCGGCGTCATCCTGTTTGATCTGGGAACGTCGCAGGGTAGTCAAGGGAGTCTGTTCAACCGCCAGACATCGACGGAACAGGCCCGCCGCAGCGACCTGATGACGGCCATCGACCAGATCAATTTGAAGATGGGCCGCCGACAGATTCGCTTCGCCGCCGAAGGCTTCCAGAACAGCTGGAAAATGCAGCAAGACCGCCGCTCACCAGCCTACACCACCCGCTGGGATCAACTTCCCTGCGTGGGATAATTTCCCTTAAAAAATCGGTATACTCACCGCTTGAAATGGCAAAATTCACCATCGGCTATCCACCACTCAGCACCCAAAAAATTTCGTTCAAATACCCCGCATTCAGGGGCGTCAGTAGGGCAGAAAACCGTCTTCTACCGATCGCAAAAAACCCCGCTATCCGTGGTAAAAATCGATATCCAGCCAGTTATGCAACACCCCCGAACACCGCAGAGTGGCGCCCTTCAAGGCACACAACCGCCCAAGAAACAGCAGCGGAGTCCGTCAAAATCCGATAAACTAGATTGATATCTTGCGTGAAAGCCCGTATGGGTGATCCTTATTCGGCAAAAAATTATTTTATATATATCGGGTATTTGCATTGTCTAAAACCAACTCGAAGTCATCACACGCAGAGACATTGGCAATCGTTGGGATGGCTTTCCGCCTGCCGGGGGATCTGTCCACGCGTGAGTCGCTCTGGCAGGCACTGAAGGAAGGTCGCGACCTGGTTTCCGAAGTTTCAAGCGATCGTTGGGCAACAGACACCTACCAGCATCCGCGGCGCAGCGAACCCGGCAAGAGCGTCACCTTTTCAGCGGGCGTACTGAGCGATGCGGATCAATTCGATCCGGGATTTTTCGGCATTTCACCGCGCGAAGCCAACAAGCTGGACCCGCAGCAACGCCTGCTGCTGGAACTGACCTGGCGCACCTTTGAAGACGCCGGCATCCCGACCGAGCGGCTGGCGGGCAGCGATTGCGCCGTCTATGTCGGCATCTCCGGACTCGATTACGGCATGCGGATATTGGACGACATGCCCGGCATGAACGCCTATTCCATGACCGGCAGCACGCTCAGCATTGCGGCCAACCGGATTTCCTACACCTTCGACCTGCACGGGCCGAGCATGGCGGTGGATACTGCCTGTTCCTCCTCCCTCGTCGCCCTGCACATGGCCTGCGAAACCGTTCGACGCGGCGAAGCCAGCACCGCCCTGGTCGGCGGCGTGAACATGCTGCTGCATCCCTATCCCTTCGTCTGTTTCTCCAAGGCCTCCATGCTGTCCGCGCAGGGCCGCTGCCGCACCTTCGCGGCCGATGGTGACGGGTATGTGCGCTCCGAAGGCGGCGGCATGTTCCTGATCAAGACGCTCGAACAGGCCCAGCGCGACGGCGACCGCATCCATGCCCTGATCCGCGCCACCGGCACCAATGCCGATGGCGCCCGCAAGAGCGGACTCACCATCCCCAGTCCGGAAGGGCAGATGTCCCTGATTCAAACCGTGCTGGGTCGTTCCGGCCTGCGCGCCGACGAAATCGACTATATCGAAGCGCACGGCACGGGCACCTCGGTGGGCGATCCCATCGAGACCCACGCGCTGGGTCAGGCACTGGGGCAACATCGCGCAACCAACGCCCCCTTACCCATCGGGTCCATCAAGAGCAATCTCGGTCACATGGAACCGGCATCCGGCGTCGCGGGCATGGTCAAGGCCATCCTGACGCTGCAGAACCGTGAAATCCCGCCCTCCATCCATGCCCAGATCCTCAATCCCGATATCGACTTCGCCGGATTGAATCTCAAGGTCGCGACCCAGGCTATCTCGTTGGCGGGCCGGGATCATCCCCTGCACGTCGGCGTCAACTCCTTCGGGTTCGGCGGCGCCAATGCGCACGCCATTCTGGAAGAAGCGCCCACACAGAATCCCGTGGCCTGCCAGGCACCTTCACGCCTCCCGCCCCTGATTCTCTCGACGCGATCCGATGATGCCCTGACGGCCTACGCCCAGCTGTACCTGCCCTTGTTGGCAAACAATGCCGCGGCGCTGCCCAGCATCGCGTTCAATGCCGCGCTGCGGCGGGACTGGCTGGATCAGCGTTGTGCCATCTTCGGCGACACCGCCGACGAATTGCAGACACGGCTGCAGGCACTGGCCGCTGGCGAGTCGCCCCGCGGCGTGGTTCGGGAAACCGCCCTGGAAAAAACCGCCGGCAGCACCGGCAAGGTCGCCTTCGTCTATTCCGGCAATGGCGCGCAATGGCTGGGCATGGCG
>DATKTJ010000015.1:0-8169 GCA_035531235.1 Halothiobacillus sp.
GGCAATCTGGGCTTTGTCGACACCCAACCGCAGGACATTCAGAAATACCAGCTGCTCTGGGGCGGGGACATGCGTTTGACCCTCGATGTATTCCGAGATCTGGGCGCCGCGTTCATTGTCGCCCTCGTATTCATCTATCTGCTTCTGGTGGCGTACTACCAGTCTTTCATGCTGCCGGTCATCGTGATGGGCGCGATCCCACTGACGCTGGTGGGTATCTTCCCGGGTCACTGGCTCTTTGATATGCCCTTCAACGCGACCTCCATGATCGGCTTCATTGCGCTGGCCGGCGTTGTCGTGCGCAATTCGTTGCTGTTGATCGACTTCATCCTCGATTACCGCAAGCAGGGATTCGACCTGAAGGAGTCCGTAATCACGGCAGGTGCCGTCCGTTTCAGGCCCATCCTGCTGACTGCGTTGGCGATCATCTTCGGCTCGGCCGTCATGATCAGCGACCCGGTATTCGGCGGTCTGGCCGTGTCCCTCATTTTCGGCACGCTGGCCTCGACACTCCTCACTCTGATCGTGATTCCCATCCTGTACTATTTCTGGCAGCTCGACATCCAGATACGCGCGCACAAACGGGCACTCAAACTGGAACAAACCCCCATCAACTGATTCGGGGGCAGTTCCTCGGACGACGGCTAATGCGCATCGACCGCCGAATTCGCTATGATGAGGGCGGTGGTACGTAGCGGGCGTCACTTCAGCACTCAGGACAAATCGGCTTACCGCCGCAGAACGCAAGCGAATCCGGTCACAAAACGCTACACTTCACCCGAACCTATCCCAAGTACACATCCCTTTCCCCTTTTGAAGAGTTCATACATGCGTGTCATCCCGGTTTTCCTGGTCGTTGGTATGGTGCTATCGGGCTGCAGCGCCCTGCCCCATCCCCAGTTGAGCCCCATTCCCAGCCCGAAGGTTGGTGATGCATCGCTAATGCCGCCTACGGCGGAGCAGCGCAAGGCCACCCCTGTTGCCCAACTCGACAAGAGTCCCATTTTTCTGATTATGGCCGGTGAATTGGCCGGGCAGTCCGGACACCTGGATCAAGCCGCCGAATACTATTTCAGCGCCGCACAAGAAACCAATGAAGCGGCCATTCTCTCCCGCGCCACCCAGATCGCACTCGCTGCAAAACGCTTTGACCTGGCCGCCCAAACGGCACAGCGCTGGTCTGTCCTGGAACCGGATTCCGTCAAGGCGGCTGCCAGTCGAACCATTTCCGAGATTCAGCTTGGCCACATGGATGCGGCGGATACGGCACTGACCCAGTGGCTCAAGAACGACCATGCGGATACGCTAAGCGCCGCACTCAATGAGCTGGGCAGCTACCTCGAAAGCAACGTTCCCCGCGACATGGCCATCGCCTACACCGATCACCTCGCCACACGGTTCCCCGACCAGGAAGATGCGCAGCTTGTGGTCGCCAAGCTCAACCTGAAGTTTCAACGCAATCAAAGTGCCGTCGATGCAGCGCGCCGGGCCGTGGCACTTGCCCCCAAAAGACAATCGGCGCATGACGTACTCATCGTGGCTCTCGGTCAGGCCAATGACTCAGCGGGCATGATTACCGCACTCAAAACCGCCCAGAAACTGTTTCCGAAAACAGAGCGGTACCAGAACGGGCTGATTGAGGCCGAGATCAATGCGGGCAATACTCAGGAAGCAGGGCAGCTCATCAAGGAAGCACTGGCTAAACGGCCGAAGGATCCGGCCCAGCTACGCAACCTGGCCGTACTATCATTGCAGATCAGTCGACCAGTACTCGCTCGACGTGCACTGCTCGAAATGATGAAGTTTCCGGATCAACGCGATATTGCCAATATGCTTTTGGGACGACTGGCCGCACAGTCCAATCAGTTGACCACGGCCATCAAGTATTTCAACAAAATACCAGCCACCAGTGAGCATTACGCCGAAGCGCGCGTGCTTCAGTCAGCCGCCTATGCTGAATCGGATGACCTTCCGGCTGCCTTGCAGAGTCTGGATATTGCCCTGAACCAGCCTATTGACGTGGCCGACAAGCAGCGGCTGACCCTGAGCAAGGCTGCCCTGCTGACATCTCAGGGGCTTGATCAGGAAGCACTGTCCATCCTTACGGACGGACTAACCCTGTGGCCAGATGCCAGCGATCTGCAACTACAACGCTCCATGCTGCTGATCAAACTGGGGCAGAGTGAAAAGGCGATCGAGGATCTGCGTCACATCATCAAGAATGACCCCAATAATGCCGCCGCACTCAATGCCCTCGGTTATACCCTTGCCGACGAGAACCGCAATCTTAAAGAGGCTTATGCACTGATTCAGAAGGCTATCACCCTCGATCCGGACAATGCCGCCTATCTGGATAGCCTGGGCTGGGTTCAGTATCGGCTCGGAATGCTGGATGACGCGCAAAAGAACCTCACCCATGCCTTCCAGATTGTGCCGGATGCTGAAGTCGGCACGCATCTGGGAATCGTTCGCTGGCATATGGGTGACACCTCGGGTGCGCGGTCCATCTGGACCCGCGCCCTGGACCTCAACCCCAGTCTGCCAAACCTTCTGACAACGCTGAAGCGCTATGCGCCCGATCTGCTTCCAGCGCCGGCAACACAACCCTGATCCATGAAAGTTCAGGCGACGCTTCATGACATGATTCGGGCTGGCTTTCTGGCAATCACCGTACTGCTTCTGGGTGGGTGCGCCAGTCTTCCACCTTCCCCACCCAGTGCGATGGAACAAGCGCGATTGCAGGTAGCGTGGCAACGCCATGCAGAGCGGGTCCGCGCTATCCCGGACTGGCAATGCTTCGGACGCGCGGCGATTCGCGTCGGCGACCATGGTGGGACCGTTAACCTCGACTGGAAACAGACCGACAATGTCTCCGATGTACATCTGAATGCCCCACTGAACCAGGGAACTGTCGAACTGCTGGGCAAACCGGATCTCATGGTGATTACGGACTCGAGCGGGAACCAGCGCTACACCACCGACCCGGCAGAAACCGTTTACCAAATCACCGGCTGGCGGATACCCATCACAGCACTACCCAACTGGATTCGCGGCCTACCGAACGACAATGCCGCCCACTACACCTGGGACGAGCACGGACGCCTCGCCACGCTGACGGATGGGGCATGGTCGATCACCTATGAGCAATACGAATTCATTGATCAGCGCATATTTCTTCCGACCAAACTCACCTTGGAACATGGGGACATCCGGCTCCGTCTTGCCATTGAACGTTGGCGCCTGACATCCGACAGCAGTAAAGCCACCTCATGAAACGATGTGGCCATGACTGAATCACAAACCCAGGACACGGCCACAAAATATTGGTGCGCCCCAGCCAAACTCAATCTATTCCTGCATATTACTGGCCGTATTGATCAGCCGCCATACGACGGATATCACGCGCTTCAGACCTATTTTCAGTTAATCGATTATGGAGACCGGCTACAGTTTTCCCGGCTCGACGAAGCTCGTCTGGAAATCATCTGGCAACCGGGTGATGAGGGTATCGCGCAGCGGCCGACAAAACCGGAGGAGGATATTCTCCATCGTGCCGCCACACTGCTGAAAACCCACCCCGCCGCACGCAACAAAGCAATCCCTGGTATCCGTATCACTTTGCACAAAAACGCACCGGTTGGTGGCGGCCTAGGCGGCGGATCTTCGGCTGCAGCGACCACGCTATGGGCGCTGAATCACTACTGGGAACTTAATCTTGATATCGAAACGCTGATGGGTATCGGCCTCAAACTCGGTGCGGACGTTCCGGTATTTATCGGCGGACACAGCGCCTGGGCCGAGGGGATCGGCGAGCAACTTACCCCGTGGCCGAGTCCCGCAGCCGGACAATGGTTCGTGATCGTCATTCCGCATGCCACGAGCTGGACGCAGCAGCTGTTTGCGCATCCAGATCTGCCCCGCGACACGCCCAGACAACCCCCTGACTCACTCCTGCCCCAATGGCAGACCGACGGGTTCAATGCCTTCGAACAAATCCTGCTAACCAGCAGCCCGGAAATCCGGGCCAGTCACGAAGCACTAAAACGCGAAGCCGGCTTCGCGCGCGTGACGGGTAGTGGCGCCTGTCTTTTTGCACCCGTGGAAAATCAGGCGGAAGGCCTCAGAATAGCCCGCAAAATTCAGGAAAAAACCTCCGAAATCAAACGTGTGATCGTCGCCCCCGCGCTCGACCATTCATTCACCTCGCCTGCAGGGCATAAAAATATATGAAAAAATTGCGGCAAAGCCCTTGGCAAAGCCTGATCCCTTGGTTAAGATGCGCACCTCTTTCGTTTGGGCCGTCGCCAAGTTGGTTAAGGCACTGGATTTTGATTCCAGCATACCAAGGTTCGAATCCTTGCGGCCCAGCCAAACAATCGGCAGAACGATGACATTCCAAAGAACACTGATGGTATTTTCGGGAAATGCGAACCGGGCACTCGCCGAACGCGTTGTCGAAAGCCTTGATATCCAGCTCGGCCAAGCCACAGTCTCCCGATTCAGCGATGGCGAAAGCTTCGTGGAAATCCTGGAAAATGTTCGCGGACGTGACATCTTCATCGTTCAGCCAACCTGCGATCCGACCAACGACAACATCATGGAACTCATGGTGATGGTCGATGCGTTGCGACGCGCCTCTGCCTACCGGATCACGGCAGTGATTCCCTACTACGGTTATTCGCGCCAAGATCGCCGCGTACGTTCTGCGCGCGTGCCGATCAGCGCGAAGGTCGTGGCCAACATGCTGCAAAGCGTGGGCGTTGATCGGATCCTGACCGTCGACCTGCATGCCGATCAGATTCAGGGCTTCTTCGATATCCCCGTCGATAACGTTTATGCCTCACCCATTTTGTTGGGCGACATCTGGCGCCAGAAGCACTCGGACCTGATCGTCGTTTCCCCGGACGTTGGTGGCGTAGTACGCGCACGCGCCGTGGCCAAACGACTGGACGACTCCGATCTTGCCATTATCGATAAGCGTCGTCCCCGACCGAATGTATCCCAGGTGATGCACATCATCGGTGAAGTCCGCGACAAAACCTGCATCATCGTGGATGACATGGTCGATACGGCCGGCACCCTCTGCAAGGCGGCAAGCGCACTCAAGAAAAACGGTGCCAAAAAGGTCGTGGCTTATGCCACACACGCCATCCTGTCCGGCGCAGCGATCGAAAATATTGACGGCTCGGATCTGGACGAACTCGTCGTCACCGATAGTATTCCGCTCAAACCGGAAGCCGAGCAATGCAGCCGCATACGCGTACTTTCGGTCGCGGGCATGCTTGCAGAAACCATTCGCCGCATCCATACCGACGAATCGGTCAGTTCGCTGTACAACGACTGAGGCTTCGGGGTTATCGCCCCTGTCGGCTTGAACACACTGTTTTCGCCGGCAAATCCTGCCAAACATCTGGTTTTTCGCAGCCACCTCATCTATAATTTCGCGCGCCTTTGATTTCAATCATTTTTGAATCCAAGGGCCTGTCTGCTAGGTCGCGAGCAGACCCCAACGTCCGTAGCCACTGACGGCATGGCCAATAGCACCATGTCGCGCTGGCGGGACGATTTTTTATTTTTGGAGTTATATCTCATGTCTCAAGAAACATTTGCACTCGAAGCCGTGCGCCGTGACGATCTGGGGAAAGGTGCGAGCCGCCGCCTGCGTCGCGAAGGTGGCACTCCGGCAATTGTGTATGGTGGTAATGAAGCCCCCGTATCCATCACCATCAGCCACAACGAAATCCTCAAGCATCTGGAACACGAAGCGTTTTATTCGCATGTGCTGGATCTGTCGATCGGTGGCGTGTTGACCAAGGTGATCCTGCGGGATCTGCACCGTCACCCCTACAAGCCGGCCGTGCTGCACGCCGATTTCCAGCGCGTATCTGCCACGCAGACCCTGCGGATCAAGGTGCCTTTGCACTACGTCAACAAAGACACCTCTGTCGGCGCGAAGGCCGGTGGTGTTGTGAACGTCATACTGTCGGAAATCGAAATCGATTGCACAGCAGACAAACTGCCCGAGTTCATTGAAGTCGACATGAAGACGCTGGATATCAACGGCTCTATCCACTTGAGCGACATCATCCTGCCCGCCGGCGTGAAAATTCATGCACTGGCTCTGGGCGCCGATCACGATGTATCCATCGTGGCAATTCACCCATCCAAGCTGGATAAAACCGTAGAACCGGAACCCGAAGCCTAATCACCCGTTTCAGGTCCGGGCTTAAATTCATTTAAGCCCCCAGATCAACCCGCCAGTTAGGTATTCATTCCGATGAATCCCCTAGCCAGCGGGTTTTTTATTGAGTGTCGATTCGACCCCAGCGGTACGTTCGATGATGTTTTAACGGATAATAGGCATATTCTGCTACCTGAGCGCCTATCCTGAAACTCAGGTCTATCGCCCCCTATTTCGGCAAGAGCGCTTCCATGCATATTCAAATGATCGTTGGCCTGGGCAACCCCGGCAGCAAGTACGAGAACACGCGCCACAACGCCGGATTCTGGTTTGCCGATGAATTGTGCCGCAAAATGAACGGGCAGTTTGCGCATGAAGCCAAATTTCACGGTGAACTGGCCCGTCTACACTACCGCGGCGCGGATCGACGTATTCTCAAACCACAAACATTCATGAATCTGTCGGGGAAATCTGTCGGGGCCCTGGCCAATTTCTACAAGATCGCGCCTGAGCACATTCTCGTTGTGCACGACGAACTCGACTTGCCGCCGGGTAAAATGAAACTCAAGCAAAGCGGCGGCCACGGCGGCCATAACGGGCTTAAGGATATCCAGGCGCAACTTGGTAGCGCCGATTTTTGGCGGCTGCGCATCGGGATCGGCCACCCGGGGCATCGTGATCTAGTCGTTGGGTTTGTACTGACCAATCCCCCCCTGTCAGAGCGACAGTTAATTCACGCGAGCATCGACCATGCAGTGCGGGAATCTGGGCTACTGATCGAGGGCGACAATTCCTTAGCCACTCAGGCGATCAATGGCTATACGGTGCCGTGAGTCCCCATACCGGCCTGAAACAACCCAAAATCGTCCCGCAAAATGTAACCGCTGTACGACAGGCCGGAACGATCCATGCGCCCACAGCGTATCTCGCGTAATATACGCGCCAATTCGCTTCATTTTTTGTCTTTAGGAGACTCGGTTCATGGGTTTTAACTGCGGCATCGTCGGCCTGCCCAACGTCGGTAAATCAACCCTGTTCAATGCCTTGACCAAGGCCAATATTCAGGCGGAAAACTATCCGTTCTGCACCATTGAGCCGAACGTTGGCATTGTCGCCATGCCCGATCACCGGCTGGACCAGCTTGCCGAAATCGTGAAACCCGAACGTGTCGTCCCTACCACCATGGAATTTGTGGATATTGCCGGCCTAGTCAAAGGGGCATCCAAGGGCGAGGGATTGGGCAACCAGTTCCTGACCAACATTCGTGAAACCGACGCAATCGCCCAGGTCGTACGTTGTTTCGACAACGATGACATCATCCATGTGGCCGGCAAGGTGGATCCGCTCGCCGACATCGAAATCATCAATACCGAATTGGTACTGTCCGACCTGGATTCAGTCAGCCGGAATCTCGAACGTGCGATCAAAGCCAGCAAATCCGGCGTCAACAAGGAAGCGATTGCGCGAAAGGACGTCCTCGAGAAAATATTTGCCGGCTTGAACGAGGTCAAACCCATCCGTGCAATGGGCCTCAGTGCCGACGAATTACTGTTGGTACGCGACCTGCAACTGCTCACTGTCAAACCGATCATGTACATTGCCAATGTCAATGAAGACGGCTTTAGCAACAATCCCTACCTGGACGCTGTTCAGCGCCATGCCGATGCCGAAGGCGCGCCGGTCGTGCCCGTATGCGCCACGATGGAAGCTGAAATCATGCAACTGGAAGACAGTGAGCGGGATGAGTTTCTGTCGGACATGGGCCTGGACGAACCCGGCCTGAACCGGGTCATTCGGGCAGGCTACACGCTCCTCGGCCTGCAGACCTATTTCACGGCGGGTGTCAAAGAGGTTCGTGCCTGGACGATCCATAAGGGAGACACGGGCCCTCAGGCGGCGGGTGTGATTCATACTGACTTTGAACGCGGCTTCATTCGCGCCCAAACCATCGCCTTCGCCGACTTCATCCAGTACAAGGGTGAAGCCGG
>DATKTJ010000016.1:0-50121 GCA_035531235.1 Halothiobacillus sp.
GTGTCGTGCAGGCCATTTTCATGGTCATCGTCATCGATGCGGCGTTCTCCGTGTTGTATAACTTGTTGGGTTACTGATGATGGATGCTCATCCCGATTCCGACCTGGTGATCGATGCGCGTGGTCTCATCAACCAGTTCGGTAGCCATCGGGTGCACGACGACCTGGACTTCCGTTTGCGTCGGGGCAGGGTGATGGCCCTGGTTGGTGGTTCGGGTTCCGGCAAGACCGTGTTGCTGCATACCCTGATCATGCTGCGACAGGCGTCGGCGGGCCAGTTGCATCTGTTCGGCGTGGATGTCCAGACGGCGGACGAGGCAACCCGGCAATCCCTGCGAGAGCGAATTGGTGTGCTGTTCCAGGGCGGTGCCCTGTTTACTTCGCTGACCGTGCTGGAAAATGTGCTCTTGCCTATCAAGGAGCATGGCCGCTTTGATCCCCAGTGGTTGAACGAGTTGGGAATGAGCAAGATTTTACTGGCCGGATTGCCTGCGGACAGTGCGGATAAATATCCCATGGAGTTGTCCGGCGGGATGGTCAAGCGGGCGGCATTGGCGCGCGCACTGGCACTGGATCCGGAGTTGTTGGTGCTGGATGAGCCCACGTCCGGTCTGGATCCCATCGGGGCTGCGGCCTTCGATGATCTGATTCATACCTTGAGCGAATCGCTTGGGTTGACGGTGCTCCAGGTGACGCACGATCTGGATTCGATCTGGCGGGGTGTCGACGAGGTCGCGTTTCTGGCACGCAAGAAGGTGTTGGCTGTCGGAACGGCCGTCGAACTGGCGGCGCGCGACGAGCCGGAACTGGTGGCGTACTTCCGGGGAACCCGGTCGGAGGCGTACTGGGCTGCCGCAACGCGAACGGCACGGGACGATGGCGCGCCTGTCGCGTCTCATATCATCGGAACACAGGCTTAGGGCTTCGTTATGGAATCAAAGATCAATTACACCGCCGTCGGTCTGTTTGTGGTCCTGCTGGGACTCGGGGTGGCGGTGACGGCCTACTGGCTGGTCACGGGCGGCAAGCAGCAGCAGTTCATCCCCTATGTCATCTATGCGACCGACAGCGTGACCGGTCTGTCAGTCAACAGCCACGTGCTTTATCGTGGGGTGGATGTCGGCGAGGTCAAAAGTATCCGCATTGACCAGAAAAATCCGGGCCGGATCCGGATTCTCGTGGATCTGGACGCCAATGTGCCGATTCGGACGGATACCGTGGCGCAACTTCGGCCTCAGGGCGTGACCGGGCTCAGTATCCTGAACCTCACCGGCGGCAAGGTGGCGACGCCCCTGACAGCGCGCAACGAAGATGGTGATCTCGTGATTCCTTACGAGCCCTCTATTTTCTCCCAGCTTGAAGGCGGTTTGAGCGAGAGCATGGTGAAGGTGTCCCGGATGACCGACCGGCTCGACCAGTTGCTCAGCGAGAAAAATGTCGAGAAATTGACGAAGACACTCGACAATATCGATGCATTGACGACCGCATTGGCGGAGCGCCGGGGCGATATCGCCGAGGCCATTGTCGCGGGGCGAAAAACCTTGCAGAACACGGCGGAGGTCACGCACTCGACCGCCGGATTGTTACGACAGGGGCGGCACGTGTTGAACAAATTTTCCCGAGCGATCGATGCGCTGCAACAGACGTTGAACACGACTAATGCTGCGGTCGTCAAGGTGGCCAAGGCCAGTGAAAGTACGGAAAAACTCACGCAGGCGGGTACGGCAACGCTTCTCGATATCAAGCAGCAGACCCTGCCCGAGTTGGGTAGTCTGCTGGAGCGGCTCCAGGATGCCAGCGTGTCCATTTCACAGCTTGTTCGGCAGCTCAATGCAAACCCCAGCCAGATCCTGTATGGCGCGGCACCCGTGCCGCCCGGACCGGGGGAGGCTGGTGCGCGCGCAGCTCCGGCGACCGCCCAGCCCGTGGGCACTCCGAGGAGCGGTCCATGATGGCTGCGCCCTCTGATGACTTGAAGACGGAAAAGGACACACTCATGCACCACCTATTCATCAGACCCGGGCTTATCGGGCGCGTGGCCGGAATCGGGCTTTTGGCTGCGATCACTGCCTCATGCAGTCTTCCCATCAAGCCGCCGATCGCTCAGAACGCCTATCGCCTTAACCCGCTGGTAACGTTGCATACCCCGGCTATTGAGGCAAACGGAAAACCCGCTGAATTCCTGATCCTGATGCGCCCGATGATGGCCGATAATGGTTTTGACACGTCTGAGATGATGTATAGCAGCCAGGCCCAACAATTGAAGCCGTATCGAGATAGCCGCTGGCTAGCTCCCCCTGCGGATCTATTGGCGGATGCCATCACGCAAACATTGATTCGACAGCCCTGGGTTCAGGGTGTGGTGCCAAATTCTGCCGGGGCGCCCGTGGTACTGAGTATGAGTTGTCATCTGGGCCGGTTGGAGCATGACCTAGGGGCGTCGACGGGGCATGTTCGACTGGCGATGAGCTGCCTCTGGCTGGATTCCGCGGCTCATTCGGTTCGGGCGAGCTGGCATTTCGATGAGTCTGTGGCCATTGATCAGAATGATGCCGCCCATTTTGCAGCGGCAAGCCAGAAACTGGCGGATCGGGCAATCACGGAGATTGTGCAGCAGACACGGCAGTTACTGTCTCATCCGGCCTTGGTTCGATCGGATATCGACGAGTAGTGCTAGTCCGGCGCCAAGAATGGTGCCGGGAGATTATGATTAATACGGGGGGAGGGAGGGGCCTAGGACGCGTAGCCGTCTACTGAAGGTTCATATCCGCCAGATCAATCTTCGCGGCACCCGGGACTCGGCCTGCCCCGGCGAAGTGCCGACGCCAGTAGGCGTCGTTGAGTTTTGCGTACTTGACATGTTCGCCGATACGCGGCGCGTGAATGAATCGGTTGTTGCCGACATAGATTCCGACATGGTCGATCTTTCGGCTGCGGATCTTGAAAAACAGCAGATCGCCGGGTCGGAGTTGGGATTTTCCGATGCGTGCGGTGAAGGCATACTGATCGCGCGCGGTGCGCGGCAGGCTGATATCGGCTTTTTGATACACATAGCTGGTCAGTCCGCTGCAGTCAAAGCCGGAACTGATGGATGCCCCACCCCATTGATAGGCAGTACCCAGTTGCGACATGGCCTGAATGATGGCCTCGGTCGCCGCTGTCCGGTCGCCGCTGTACCCTTCAAGCGATTTGAGGGGCGCTTCGGGTAGTTTTGCGCTCAGATGGACTTTGTCGCTGGTCTGCTCGTTGTTTGCCTGGGAAGACGAATCCGAGTTGAAGTCGAACCAGCTGGCAACGGAATTCGATCCCGATCCTGATGTGTCGGTCGGCATGCTCGCGCAGCCCCCAAGACCCAAAGCGGCGCTGAGTACAGCGCCAACGGCTGCAGTACGCCTTAGACGGGGCTTAGTCATCAGATCGGTGCCGGATTTCATAAACACTGCGTCGATGCGGTGTGCGCGCGAAATCCATCGGCAAAGTTTTTCGCGATAAGTCATTGATTAAGTATTCTTCCATTAAACTTTCCGACAATTTAAAGCCTTTCAGGTTATTTGAAAAGACTAATATGCCATTCTGTTCCAGCAGGTGCATGCACTGTTGCACAATTGTCACATGATCTCGCTGGATATCCAGGGTGTCCTGCATCGCCTTGGAATTTGAAAAGGTCGGTGGATCGCAGAAAATTACATCATAGCGTTCAGGGCGGTAAGGCCCTTGCTGACGCTGTTCCAGCCAATCCAGGACATCTGCCCGCAGCAAGCGGTGATCGATACCAGTCGGAATGTTGTTCAGGGCGAAATTCTTGCCCGCCCATTCGAGATAGGTGTGGGACAGGTCGATCGACAAACTTTGTTCGGCACCCTGGTTGGCCGCACGAACCGACGCCGTGGCGGTGTAGCAGAACAGATTGAGCAGGCGTTTGCCTCGCGACAGTTCAGCGACATGGTCACGGACCTGGCGGTGATCGAGGAACAGGCCGGTATCGAGGTAATCGGTGAGATTGATCTGCAGTCGGGTATTGCCTTCGATCACCACGCGCTCGAGTCGTTCCTGGGTGATTTTCTGGTACTGATCCTGACCGGTTTGACGCCGACGCTGGCGAACCACGGCATGGTTGGGTGCCAGTTCCAGGCATTCAATGGTCTGATTGACGGCAACAGACAGCCGCGCACGTGCCAGTTGCGGGTCTACCGAATTCGGTGCCCGATATTCCTGAATATCGGCCCAGGTTTCTCCCGCTTCATCCCGATAGAGGTCGATGGCTAAGTTGAAATCGGGTAGATCCGCATCGTAGACCCGATAGCAGCACAGCCCATCCCGTTCTGCCTGCCGTTTTATGTGTCGGAAATTTTTCTGAAGCCGATTGGCAAACGGCGTAGGGTCGGCCAGTTCCCGGGATTGTGCAGCTGCTGCACTGAGCCGGTTGGCCAGGCCGACTGGCCCAGGTGCCTCCCGGCGACTTTTGGCGTCAAAGACACCCCGGATCAGTTCGATGGCAATGCCGCCATGATCGAACGGGAATGCCCGCTCATAGCGCATGGGCCAGCGTTGACCGGTGCCTTCGGGGAGCAGGACGGCCCAGTACCAGCCGGTGAAGCACTGCTGCCAGGCGTCGATCAGCGGGCCCCAGTCGGGCGCTTGCTCCGATGGATGATCGGTTTCAAGGTTTAGCCGATGACCGTAGGGCAGGTTGCTGATCAAAAGCCCAGAGGTTATGCCCTCAAACTCCGTTGGGCAGGGTTGTGCCCAGGCATCGGCCACGCGGAACGTGATCAGATGGTCTACCGCAGCTTGGCGGGCATTGTCGCGGGCCGTGGCGATCTGGTCGGCATCGATGTCCTGACCGACCAGACAGGGGGCCGTTGCTGTCGTATCGATCGAATGGGGGTCATCAAGCACGGCTTGTCGTGCAGGGGCATCGTGGCCGAGCCAGCCGGGAGAGCCCAGTCGTCGAGCACGGAGCGTCTGTGGCAGGCCGGTGAGTCGCAATGCCGCTTCGATCAGGAGCGTTCCAGAGCCGCACATGGGGTCGAACAGAGCGGCACTTGTCGTGGCCAGTTGCGGCCAGCGCGCGCGCCAGAGAATGCCGGCAGCCAGATTTTCGCGCAGGGGCGCAAAGCCGCCCTGTTGACGATAGCCCCGGCGATGCAGGGAGCCTTCCGATAGTTCGATCGAGATATTCGTATGACCTTGCGCCGTGATGTGGCAGTGCAGGCGTAACTCCGGCTGGTCCGGATCGACGCTGGGCCGACGTCCGTCGAGGTCGCGAAAATGATCGACAATCGCATCCTTCAGCCGGGTTGCGATGAATCCGGTATGGCGCAATTGATCGGTGCCGCCGGTGGCGGAGACGGCAAAATAGGTATCGGCCGTCATGTGCTGATGCCAATCGATCTGGCGGCCGAGGTCGTAAAGCTCATCGGCAGAACTGGCCTGCCCGCTGGCCAGCGCATAGTACACGTGACCGGCAATCAGGCTGTCGCAGACGATGCGATAGGTTTGTTCGGGCGTGGCATCCAGCTGTACGCCGAAGGGGCGATCGGAGATCCGGGCATCCACGAGGCTTCGGATTTCTTCGGCCAGTGGGGGTTGCAGATCGGCGGCCGTGACGACCGTGATCGGCCAGGTCAACTGCGGCTGGAGGTCGCCTTGATCATCCGGTATTTCGGTCGTAGGTGAGTCGGCGAGGTTCATGACAATTCTGTCTCAATAATAATCGCGTGACTGTACCGGAAATACGATCATTTGTTCAGGCTAAGTTGGTTCGGTCATGGAAATTGTTGGTCTGCAGGCTGTTAGACTGTGCTGTCAACTATTGCCCTCACCGTGTTGAAGGATCGTCTGCATGCCCCTCGATAGCCGCCCTCTGTCATCGGATTCGCCGTTGCTTTCGATCCGTCATCTCACGGCGCGGTTCGATGCCGGATCGCCTGTGCTTTCGGCGGTGAGTCTGGATATCCCGGCAGGGCAACGCGTGGCTCTGGTGGGCGAGTCGGGCTCCGGCAAGACCATTACTGCCCTGTCAATCCTACGCCTGTTGGATATGGTGCAGTATGACGCCGGTGCCGTGTATTTCGAGGGTGTCGATTTGTTGTCGGCTTCCGAGCAGGTGTTGCGGTCCGTTCGCGGACGATCCATTGGCATGATCTTCCAGGAGCCCATGACGGCGCTTAATCCGCTGAAGACCATCGGGGCGCAGATCGCCGAAGTTATCGTGCAGCATGAAGGCCTGTCCAAGTCGGCTGTCCAGGTACGGGTGATCGAACTGCTCGGCCAGGTCCAGCTACCCGAGCCTGAGTGGCGTGCCCGCGCCTTTCCTCATCAATTATCCGGTGGCCAGCGTCAGCGGGCCATGATCGCAATGGCGATTGCTTGCCGACCCCGCCTGCTGATCGCTGACGAACCGACGACCGCGCTGGACGTGACCTTGCAAGGCCAGATCATGGATTTGCTGACGGCGCTCCAGCAGCAGTTTGGCATGGCCTTGTTATTGATCACCCATGACCTGAATCTCGTCCGCCGACATGCCGATTGGGTGGCCGTGATGCAGCAGGGTCGCATCGTGGAGCAGGGTGATGTCGCCCGGATTTTTGCCCATCCCGAACACCCATACACGCGAACTCTGCTGGCTGCCGTCCCGCAGCCCGAGCCGTTGCCGACGATCGATTCGACGGCCGAACCGGTTCTTTCGGCCGAGAAGTTATGTGTTCGGTTCGGCCAGGGCAGCGGAAAGAAGCGCCGTTGGTGGCAGAAGCAACCTGATTTTCTGGCGCTGGATTCGGTGGCGCTGACTTTGTCTCCCGGCGAGACCCTGGGGGTGATCGGCGAATCCGGTTCCGGAAAAAGTACACTGGCGCTTGCCTTGCTGCGCTTGATCCGGTCCGAGGGGCAGGTGCTGCTGGATGGGCGTGCGGTGCAGGATCTCTCGGAGCGTCAGTTTCGGCCATTTCGTCGACATATCCAGATCGTGTTCCAGGACCCGTTCGGCGCCTTGTCGCCCCGAATGACGATTGGCGAAATTATTGGCGAGGGGCTCAGGGTGCATGAGCCAGGTCTTAATGCCGAGGCCCGACAGGACAGAATCCGGGCCGTGATGCGGGATGTTGGCCTGGTCGAATCGGGCGCTCATCGTTACCCGCATGAGTTTTCCGGTGGCCAGCGCCAGCGGGTAGCCATTGCCCGTGCCTTGATCTTGAGGCCGCGCATCCTGATCCTTGACGAACCAACCAGTGCGCTGGATGCCACGGTGCAGAAGCAGATCCTGGATCTGTTACGGCAGTTACAGCGGGATTATGGGCTGAGTTACCTGTTCATCACGCATGATCTGCGGGTAGTTCGGGCAATGGCCCATCGGGTGATGGTGTTGTATCAGGGGCGGGTTGTGGAAACCGGTGAGACGGGGGATATATTTACATCACCGCAGCATCCCTATACGCAAACGCTGGTCACGGCCATCTGAGCAGCTGGCATCACGACAAAAAAACGCCGGCTAAACCGGCGTTTTTATCAGGATGCGGCGCTGGGCCGCTCGGGTTATCAGCCCTGAAAGCGCTGCAACACCAGCGAAGCATTGGTGCCACCAAAACCGAAACTGTTGGAAAGTACCGTGTTGAAGCGATAGTTTTCCAATGTTTTCGTCAGGATGTTGACCCCTTCGGCTTTCGGATCGAGTTCCTCAATATTGGCTGAGGCCGCGATGAAGTCGTTTTGCAGCATCAGGATCGCGTAAATGGCCTCGTGCACGCCCGCCGCCCCCAGCGCATGACCGGACAGGGACTTCGTTGAGGTGATGTAGGGCATATTTTCCGGGAAAATCTTCAGCAGTGATTCCAGTTCACGCATATCACCCGCCGGGGTGCTGGTGCCGTGGGTGTTGACGTAGTCCACGGGGGCATCCACGGTTGCGAGTGCCTGTTGCATGCAACGCAGCGCGCCTTCGCCCGAAGGCTGGACCATGTCATAACCATCGGAGGTCGCACCGTAACCGACGACCTCGGCCAGAATGTTCGCGCCCCGGGCCCGGGCATGTTCCAGCTCTTCCAGCACGACCACACCGCCGCCGCCGGTAATGACAAATCCATCGCGCGTCGCGTCGAAGGGGCGGGAGGCCGTTTGTGGCGTGTCGTTGTATTTGGACGAAAGCGCACCCATCGCGTCGAACATCGCAGTTTGCGACCAGTGCAGCTCCTCGCCGCCGCCCGCGAACACGATGTCCTGTTTACCAAACTGGATCTGCTCGACGCCCGAGCCGATGCAATGTGCCGATGTGGCACAGGCAGAACTGATCGAGAAGTTAATGCCCTTGATGCCAAAGGGCGTGGCCAGACAGGCCGAGGTGGTGGAGCCCATGGTGCGGGTCACCATGTAGGGCCCCACGCGCTTGACGCCTTTTTCCCGCACGATATCGGCAGTTGCCACGATATTGGCGCAGGAAGATCCGCCAGAGCCAACAATCAGGCCTGCCCGAGGTTGGGACACCTGTTCCGGCGTAAGTCCGGATTGTTCAATGGCTTCCCGCATGGAGATATAGGTATACGCAGCGGCATCGCCCATGAACCGATAGAGTTTGCGGTCGATGTGCTCTTCCGGATTGATTTTCAGGGTTCCGGCAATATGGGAGCGAAAACCGTGTTCGACCTGCTCCGGATTGATTTCGATGCCTGATCGTCCGGTTTTCAGCGCGGTGAGAACCTCGTTGGCATTGTTGCCGATACTGGAAACAATACCCATGCCTGTAATTACAACGCGGCGCATGTATGTTTACTCCGACAGTGATTGTGTATTGGTGAAAAGGCCGACCCGCAGATCTTTCGCTTCGTAAATGATCTGGCCGTCCACGGACATGTGCGCATCGGCGATGCCCATCGTCAGCTTGCGCATGATGATTCGCTTAATATCGATCTGATAGATGATCTTTTCATTACTGGGCAGCACCTGACCGGAAAATTTCACGTCACCCACGCCTAAAGCGCGTCCGTGACCCTTGCCGCCACTCCAGCCCAGATAAAAGCCGACGAGTTGCCACATGGCGTCCAGACCCAGGCAGCCCGGCATGACCGGATCCCCTTCGAAGTGACAGCCAAAAAACCACAGATCGGGTTTGATGGTCAGCTCCGCGATCATTTCACCCTTGCCAAATTTCCCGCCGTCAGTCGCGATCTGGGTGATTCGGTCAAACATCAGCATCGGTGGCAAGGGTAACTGGGCATTGCCTTCGCCAAACATCTCACCTTTGGCGCAACGGATCAACTCATCGAATTCAAAACTGGACTGTGTCATGTGTACCCAGGGAATGATTAAACACAAAGAGGCAATGTTAACCGAAAATTACCTGTTTTGGCCGCTTTGTTCCAAAAAGAGGCGCCCGAATCGTTATTCTGCCTCGCAAGAGTACATTGTGATCGGGTTCGGTTTATCGGATGAAAAGCCATTCTTGATCGAGCAAAAGCCAGCTTATGTTCGCTGGCAGGATGAGCGGAAGATATTTGCAACCGGATTTCCGTGTCCGCTCGTGCATCACGTTCTGGCGCAATCCGGAGCAGGGCTGTTTGCGGGCAGTTATCTACAAACCGCCGCCAGATTGCAAGGGTTGCCCAGACCCCAGACCCGGATCACTGCCTGGGGGCGTGATCGCATAGGGGTCGGTGGCGGTGTTGTCGCCCTCTGCAGATGGCGTTTCCTGGGTCCTTTTCCCGGCCTCTTTGTGCGTCTGCTCTGTGCCATGATCCGGACGTAGCGCCTCGGGGAGATCATTCGGCGGTGTCTGATCCAGCGGGTCCCCGCTCTGTTCGATTTTCGTTACCCGGCCATTGGTGTCATAAAGCACCACCAGGATGTGTTTGAACGCCTTGTTTTTTCCGCGCTTGTCATAAAACACATAAGTTTCGCGTTGGTTGTGGTGAAAAATATCCTTGAGCGCCGGGGTGCCGAGGATCTGATTCACTTCGCTTCTATCCATGCCCACCTTGACCTGGGCGACCTGCTTAGGCTCGATAATATTGCCCTGTGCGATGTCCGGTTGATACACCTTGATAAAGCTGGGCACATAAACCGACGAGCACCCCGTCAGGGCGAGTACGAGTAGGGTCAGGGCAGGCAGGGCGCGATACGGGGAGGCTGGCATGTCGATATTTCTGGCGTGGAGAAAGGTGGGCCAATCATACGCAACTGCGTGCGGTTTGTTCCAGTGTTAACGAAGAAATCGTCCCCGCCGGGATGAAAATCCATGAGTGAAATGAGAATCAGGTACAATCCTGTTCCAGTTGTGGGCGTTATGCGCCAGGGCTGCACGGATTCAAAAGTCCTGTCCGGGTTCGGTTTTGCTTCCGACCATGAGACATGTGGCGGCGGAAACGACGGGTGATGGCGGCTTTTCGGCCGTCATACCGAATCATGCGAATAGAGGGACTGAGATCTTGGAACAGAATGAACTGAAAAAAGCGGGACTGAAAGTCACTCTGCCGCGTGTCAAGATCCTGGAGATTATCGAGACCAATCCGGCCTGGCACATGAGTGCCGAGGATGTATACAAGGAGTTGCTGAGCCGGGGCGATGACGTTGGCTTGGCAACGGTATACCGGGTGCTGACTCAGTTTGAGGCGGCCGATATTCTCAAACGGCATCAGTTCGAAGGCGGAAAGTCCGTGTTCGAACTGATTTCGAAGGGGGAGCATGATCACCTGGTGTGCATCAAGAGCGGCTTGGTCGAGGAGTTCCATGATCCGGTGATTCAGGAGCGTGTGGCCGCGATCGCCGAGCGGCACGGATTTGATATGACCGATTATTCCCTGGTGATCTACGGCATCAGTGACCAGGCAAAAACCAAAACCAAGAAAAAATAGGCCGTCGCCTATTTGCATCACGCGGTTGCGATATTTGTCATTCCCGGCCCTGCGGCCGTCTCCGATCGGCGGCGTTTAGTCTTTGCGAATGGCGCCGACCTTGTGTCGACAAACGCTTATCACGCTTTCTGTTGTCCGCCTTGCGCGATCATTTCCTGGGCCAGCTTCCGGGTTTGTTCTGTTACCTCGATCCCGCCCATCATCCGGGCAATTTCCTCGATGCGCGTGGTTTCCGTCAACGGCGTGATTTCGGTGATCGTGCCGGTTTCATGATGCTGTTTTTGCACCTGGATCTGATGCTGTCCCTGGGCGGCCACTTGAGGCAGGTGGGTAACGCAGAATACTTGCCGGGTTTGCCCCAGGGCGCGGAGATGTCGGCCCACGATTTCGGCAATGGCGCCGCCAATACCCGTGTCGACTTCGTCGAAAATGAAGGTTTCGACCGGATCGAACGCGGCCGTGAGCGTCTTGAACGCGAGGCTGACCCGAGCCAATTCACCACCTGAAGCGATCTGATCCAGGGGCTGTTTCGGCTGGCCGCGGTTGGCGCTGATCAGAAAAACGATCTCGTCATGGCCATGCTCCGCGCGTTGTTCCGGTGAGGGTTCGGTAGGACTCACCCGAATTTCGATGCCCCCGTGCGGCATGCCGAGCTGCCGAATGGATTCGGTCACGGCTTGCTCGAGCGCGCGCGCGGCCGTCAGGCGCCGTTGCGTCACGGCATCGGCCAGTTGATCGTACTGTCGACCCTGCGTCGTGATTTGTTCGTCAAGTGAGGCGCTGTCGGCTTCGCCCCGTTCCAGGGCGTCGGCTTCGGTTCTCAGTGCGGCAATATGATCATCCAGCTGTTCCGGGGGGATTCGGTGTTTGCGCGCCAGTTGATGTAGCTGGTCCAGGCGCTGTTGTACGCGATCGAGCTCGGCCGGGTCGTCTTCGGTTTCGTTGAGGGCATCACGCAGGCTATCTGCCGTTTCACTGACCTGGATGCGTGCGATTTCCAGGGCGTCGACCAAGGGCGCCAATCGCGCGTCGAGGCCGAGGAGTCGATCCAATGCCTGTCCAGACTGTCCGAGTCGATCGTGGATATTGTCATCAGCATCGAACAGCCGTTCCAGCTGTGTTGTTAGAGTGCCGCGCCATTCGTCCTGCCGCGAAAGTCGGGTGAGTTGTTGGTGCAGCCGATTGAACTCGTCGGGTTCGGGTGACAGCATGTCGATTTCTTCGAGTTGAAATGCCAGCAGCTGACGCCGATCCGTGCGGGTCCGAGCTTCTCGGACGGCCTCGTCCCTGAGCGTTTGCAGTCGGCGGAGTTCTCGGGCTATCTGTCCGAGTTGGCGCACATCGCCCTCCAGTCCGCCAAAACTGTCGAGTAGTGCGCGCTGGTAGCGTTTTTCCAGCAGTTTCTGGTTGTGGTGCTGCCCGTGTACGTCGATCAGCAGCATGCTCAATGCCTTCAGCGTGGCGGCGGTGGCAGGTCGTCCGTTGATCCAGATCTTTCCACGTCCTTCTCGATTGAGCGTGCGCCGAATGATCAGTTCTTCATCCAGGAGATCCTGTTCCTGGAGAAATTCGGCCACGGGGCCGGCCGCAGCAAACTCGAAGACGGCGATGACCTCTGCTTCGTCTTCGCCTGCCCGAATTAACTGGGTATTCGCCCGTTCTCCCTGAATAAGACCGATGGCATCGATCAGGATGGATTTGCCTGCCCCGGTTTCGCCGGTCAGTGTGGTCATGCCGGGGGCAAAATCGAGGCTGATTTGATCGATCAGGGCAACATGGCGGATCGTGAGTGCGGTCAGCATACTGTTATGAATTCGTATCGGATGCAGGACATTGGTTTAAGTCATCCACTTTGTTCGCCCCAGCAGAGCTTGCTCCGCAGCAGGGCGTAGTAATCATGTCCACAAGGATGGATCAGTCGTATGCCGTGGTGGTGTCGACGGATGACCAGCGAATCCCCCCCCTCCAGTGGCTGGTTGATCTGCCCGTCAAAACTGACCGAACCACCGCCGCGTGATTGTGCCTTCGGGACGATTTCAATGACATGACTGTCACTGATGACGATGGGGCGGTAGCTCAGGGTATGCGGACAAATGGAGACAATGCCGATGGCCGGCAGATCGGGGGCAATGAGCGGGCCACCGGCCGACAGGGCATAGGCGGTCGAACCAGTCGGTGTACAGATGACGACCCCGTCGGAGCGTTGGTGATTGAGCAGCACGCCATCGATCTTCATTTCGAACTCAACCATCCGGGCCGGATCCCGCATTTTGAACGTGATGTCGTTCAGCGCAATGGCATTCATCATGCGCGTTTCGCCACGCATGAGCGTTCCTTCGAGCAGAAAGCGCCGATCCTCGACAAAGTGACCGCGTAGCATGGCGCTCAGATACAGCTTCAGATCGCTGGGGCGGATGTCGACCAGAAAACCCAGCCGGCCCAGGTTGACCCCCATGATCGGGATGTCCCACTGACTCAGGCTACGCGCGGCATTCAGCAGGGTCCCGTCGCCACCCAGTACGATGATCAGGTCGCGGTCGGGCTGGTTGCGTTCGAAGCGGGCGGGTTGAAGCCGACTGATCGGGCTATCGCAGGACTGATCCAGCGCCCAGTCGATCCCCATATCGTCGAGCAGGCCAATCAATTTCTTGAAGACCGTACGGATCGTCAAATCGCCCGCGGGTTTGGTAATGATGCCAATCCGCTTGAAATAGGGCGCTGCGTCCCCGGGGATGACCGCCATGGCGGTGCATCCGTCGGTTGTCGCATCGGGGCTTGTTGTCGGCCCGGTTTGTGTCTGGCGGTGATCTGCCACAAATAAAACCCTGGATTTGCCTGGTTGGATGAACGGAATAATAAGCACAGAATCTGGCCTGACGACAACCGCAGGGCCAAAATCAGGCGGGGCAGCCGTCCGAAATTTCGGGGCGACCGCCTCGTCCGTTGTCGGTTTGGGCGCCTCTCTACACTGATTAATATATCAGATGTGTTTTTCCCTGCAGCGTTGTGTGGCCATTGCTGCGGCGCGATTGTCCCAATTCGGTTAATAAAAATTGTTTCGCCGTGCTGTTCGGGCTTGAAATCGGCAGGGGTTGCCCCAATCAAAGTCGCGTAACTTGGGGAATCTCTGATTAGCTCACCAACCGGCTGACACGGTGTGCGAGGGCGTAGCGCAGGGGTTCTTTGGATCAATTTGAATTTTATGATTTATCACGCACAGAGGACCGTAACTATGACGGAGCAATCAATACCCCCGGCTTTCGAGGCAAACCCCGAGGAAAATGCCCAGGAATCCCCTCAGGCAAAAACGGGCGGAACCGAGCAGCCTGAAGCAGCGATTGATCTGGCTGAAAAACTCGCCGAGCGGGAGCAGGAAATTCTGCGACTGCATGCCGACATGGAGAACCTGCGCAAACGGGCGGAGCGCGATATCGAAAGTGCGCGCAAATTCGCTCTGGAGCGATTCGTCGATGGATTGCTGCCGGTGGTGGATTCCCTGGAAATGGGCATTCAGGCTGCTGAGCAGTCGAATACCCCGCTGGAGAAGATCCGCGAGGGCAATCAGATGACGCTGAACGTGTTTTTGCAAACCCTGGAGAAATTCGGTGTGCATCCCGTTCATCCCATTGGCGAGCGATTCAATCCCGAGCACCATCAGGCGATTTCCGTTCAGCCGCATGAAGGACCGGCCGATCACGTCGTGGGCGTGATGCAAAAGGGGTATTTGCTGAAGGATCGCCTGGTTCGTCCGGCACTGGTTGTGGTTTCCAAACCCCAGGAATAATCGGGACTCTTGAAATTAGCCGGGGTGTCCGCACATTGGTTGCTGTAGCACCTGTGCGGTTCGCCGTCACAAGTCACGCATTCTGAACCGTTATACGAATTACATTCACGTTTTTGAGGAAAGCATCATGGGTAAAATTATCGGGATCGACCTGGGTACCACGAACTCTTGCGTCGCTATTATGGAAGGCAAGACTGCCAAGGTCATCGAAAATGCCGAAGGCGCGCGCACGACACCGTCGATTGTGGCCTATGCCAACGAAGGCGAAATCCTGGTTGGTCAGCCCGCCAAGCGCCAGTCAGTCACCAACCCGAAAAACACGCTGTATGCCGTCAAGCGGCTGATCGGTCGTCGTTTTGAAGAGAACGCCGTTCAGAAAGACATCGAGCTGATGCCGTACAAGATTGTCAAGGCCGACAATGGTGATGCTTGGGTTGAGGTCAACGGCCGGAAAATGGCCCCGCCGGAAATCTCCGCCCGTGTCTTGATGAAGATCAAGAAGGACGTCGAGGCCTACCTCGGCGAGGAAGTCACCGAGGCCGTCATTACCGTGCCTGCCTACTTCAACGACAGCCAGCGTCAGGCCACCAAGGATGCCGGGCGCATTGCCGGTCTGGACGTGAAGCGGATCATCAACGAACCCACGGCAGCTGCCTTGGCGTACGGGATTGATAAAAAAGACAACAAGGATCACAAGATCGCCGTGTATGACTTGGGTGGCGGTACGTTCGACGTGTCGATCATCGAAGTGGCCAACATCGATGGTGAAAAACAGTTCGAAGTGCTCTCGACCAACGGGGATACTTTCTTGGGTGGGGAGGATTTCGACAACCGGTTGATCGACTTCCTGGTTGACGAGTTCAAGCGCGAGCAGGGCGTCAACCTGGCGAATGACCCGTTGGCCATGCAGCGTCTGAAAGAAGGCGCGGAAAAGGCGAAAATCGAGCTGTCGTCCACTGAGCAGACCGATGTGAACCTGCCGTACATCACGGCCGATGCGAGTGGCCCCAAGCACATGAACGTGCGCTTGACCCGCGCGAAGTTGGAATCCCTGGTCGACGAGCTGATCACCCGCACGATCGAGCCCTGCCGGGTCGCGTTGAAGGATGCGGGCGTTTCCATCGGTGATATCGACGAGGTGATCCTGGTCGGTGGTCAGACCCGTATGCCCAAGGTGCGTGAAGCGGTGAAAGCCTTCTTCAACAAAGAACCGCGCAAGGACGTCAACCCCGATGAGGCCGTGGCTGTCGGTGCCGCGATTCAGGGTGGTGTCTTGTCGGGCAGCGTGAATGATGTTCTGTTGCTGGACGTGACCCCCTTGTCATTGGGTATCGAGACGATGGGTGGCGTGATGACCAAGCTCATCGAGAAGAACACCACGATTCCGACGAAGGCCGGTCAGGTCTTCTCGACGGCCGATGACAACCAGACTGCCGTGACCGTGCATGTATTGCAGGGCGAGCGTGAAATTGCTTCGGGCAACAAGTCGCTGGGCCGTTTCGACTTGACCGACATTCCGCCAGCACCACGCGGCATGCCGCAGGTCGAGGTGACCTTCGACATCGACGCCAACGGCATCCTGAATGTGTCCGCCAAGGACAAGGGTACCGGCAAGGAGCAGAAGATCGTCATCAAGGCCAATTCCGGTTTGAGCGATGAAGAAGTCCAACGGATGGTTGATGACGCCGCCGCCCACGCTGAAGATGACAAGAAGCTGCGTGCGCTGGTGGATGTGCGTAATCAAGGTGATGGTCTGATCCATACCGTGGAAAAAACGCTGAAGGAAGCGGGTGAGACACTGTCCGAGGCGGACAAGCAGCCTGCTACCGACGCGATTGCCGCGTTACGCGAGGCCATGAAAGGCGATGATCATGCGTCGATCGAAGCGAAAGTTGAAGCTTTGAGCCAGGTTTCTGCTGCGCTGATGCAGAAGACCTCTGCTGGCGCACAGCCACAGGGTGAGCCCGGCGGCGCCGCTTCGGACGCCGCAAGCAAGCACGACGATGTCGTGGATGCCGAGTTCGAAGAAGTCAAAGACGACAAGAAATAAGCCGTATCTTCCGGTAAGCCGTTCCCAGGGAGGTGGACGGCTTTTTTCTGTGCAGGGAAGACCCATTTTCATGGCATGAGTGACTCAAGGGCACTTGTGCCGTACTACCCTTTGAGCAAGTTATGGCGAAGCGTTGTTATTACGAAATCCTAGAGGTGGAACGCACGGCTTCGGCGGATGAGCTGAAAAAATCCTACCGTCGACTGGCCATGCGTTTTCACCCGGACCGCAATCCGGACGATCCGGCCGCCGAGGAGCGATTCAAGGAAGCCAAAGAGGCCTTCGAGGTGCTTGCCGATGCCCAGAAACGGGCCGCCTATGACCAGTTTGGCCACGCAGGTGTCAATTCTGGCGGCGGCGGTGGCGGCGCGGGATTTGGCGGCGGTGCGGGTTTTGCGGATATCTTCGGTGATGTCTTCGGAGATATTTTCGGCGGTGGGGGCGGGCGCTCACGCGCCTATCGAGGCGCCGATCTTCAGTACCATCTGAAAATCACCCTCGAAGAGGCCGTGCGAGGCACGACCGTCGAAATCCAGATACCGACGAGCAAGGATTGCGAAACCTGCGGTGGAACGGGCGCCAAGCCCGGAACGGGACGCAAGACCTGCGGCACCTGTCAGGGTGCCGGTGCGGTGCGGGTGCAGCAAGGATTCTTTTCGATCCAGCAGGCCTGCCCTACCTGTCATGGCAGTGGCGAAATCATCGAAGACCCCTGCGGAACCTGCCGGGGCTTGGGGCAGGTGGAAACGCAGAAAACCCTGTCGATCAAGATTCCGCCCGGTGTGGATTCCGGCGACCGGATTCGTCACAGCGGGGAAGGTGCGCCGGGTGAACAGGGCGGCCCCGCGGGCGATCTGTATGTGCTGATCGAGGTCAAGCCGCACCCGATCTTCAAACGCAACGATGCGGACCTACTTTGCGATATGCCGATCAGTTTCGTGACGGCCGCTCTGGGAGGGGAGATCGAAGTGCCCACGCTGGACGGGCGCGTGGCCCTGAAGATTCCGGCCGAAACGCAAACGGGCAAGGTGTTCCGACTGCGGGGCAAGGGAGTTCAGCCGGTTCGGGGCGGTTCGCCGGGCGATTTGCTGGTCAGTGTGCACGTGGAAACGCCGGTGAAGCTGACCAGCGAGCAGCACGAATTGCTGGTGGCCTTCGAACGTTCACTGAGCGGGGAGCAGGGCGGGGATGTTGCCGCCCGGCACAGGCCGCGCGAGCATTCCTGGCTGGATTCGGTGAAACGGTTTTTCGATGATCTGCGGGGCGACTGAACAGGTCGCGAAAACGTGCCGGAATGATCGCTCATTCGGCTGAATTCGGTGACGGTGCCTAGTCATTATTTGACATTCGGGGTGAAGATTCATATATTCCGCATCCCGCGATCAAAGATAAAAGAAAACCGGGCCCCACATGGGGCTTTTTTATTTTGCATTTTAGAGAGACCGAGCCACCGTGCAGAAGATCCCAGAGTCCATCGAAACCTTGTTGCAGCCAGTTGTTGAAGCGGCCGGCTGCGAGTGGGTGGGTGGAGAGTTTCGGGGCGGACCGGACGGTTTGCTGCGCGTGTATATCAATACCGAGGCCGGCGTCACCCTCGATGATTGCTCGAAAATCAGTGATGCCTTGAGTGGCGTGCTGGACGTCGAGGATCCCTTCCCGGGGTTTTACCGGTTGGAAGTGTCCTCGCCTGGCGTTGAGCGGCCCATGTTTCGGGCCAGCGATTTCGCGCTTTTCATCGGTCAGAAGGTGCGGGTTCGCCTGCATCGACCACTGGCACAGCGGCGCCGGTTTGATGGCATTGTGAACGGGGTGGACGGCGAACAAATCAGCATGACGGTCGAGGGTGAGCCTTTTACCTTCCCGTATGCCGAAGTGGAGCGGGCCCATCTGGTATTCGAATTCGGTGAACAGAAACGCGACCGTAAAGCCACGGCGCCCAAGGGAAAAATTCAATCATCATGAGTAAAGAGATACTTTTCGTCGCCGATGCAGTCTCCAACGAAAAAGGGGTTGATCGTGCGGTCATTTTTGATGCGATCGAAGCTGCATTGGCCCAGGCTGCCCGGAAGCGGCACGGCGGGGACATCGAAGCACGCGTCGAGATCGATCGCGAAACCGGTGACTACCGGACGTTTCGTCGTTGGGAGGTCGTTGCGGGTGAATCGTCCGAGTTCCCCGAGCGCGAGATGATTCTGGAAGCAGCGCAGATGGATGACCCTGCCATGCAGGTTGGTGATTTCGTCGAGGAAGAAATCGAATCGGTCGAGTTCGGTCGCATTGCTGCCCAGGCGGCCAAGCAGGTGATCGTTCAGAAAGTTCGCGAAGCCGAGCGTCGTCAAGTCGTGGACGCCTATATTGATCGCAAGGGCTCCCTCATCATGGGGCTGATCAAGCGAATCGACCGTGGAAACGTCATTCTGGATCTCGGCGGTAACGTCGAGGCACTGATTCCCCGGGACGAAATGATCGGCCGTGAAGCGGTCCGCCCCGGCGATCGCCTGCGGGGTTATCTGGCTGACGTGCGCCATGAGCCGCGCGGCCCGCAGCTGTTTGTCAGTCGCACGGCACCGGAATTCCTGATCGAGCTGTTCAAGCTGGAAGTGCCCGAGATCGACCAGGGCCTGATCGAGATCATGGGCGCGGCCCGCGATCCAGGCCTGCGCGCCAAGATCGCCGTGCTGTCCCGTGATCCCCGCATCGATCCGGTCGGCACCTGCGTGGGGATGCGCGGTTCACGCGTTCAGTCCGTGACCAACGAGTTGAACGGTGAACGGGTCGATATCATCATCTGGGATCCGAGTCCGGCCCAGTTCGTGATCAACGCCATGTCGCCGGCTGAAGTCGTTTCGATTGTGGTTGATGAAGATCGGCACAGCATGGATGTCGCTGTTACCGAAGAAAAGCTTTCCCAGGCAATTGGACGCGGTGGTCAGAATGTTCGGTTGGCGAGCCAACTGACCGGCTGGCATCTGAACGTGATGGGCGAGGAAGAGGCCGTTGCGCAGATCGAACGTGAAACACGTCGCTCGGTCGAGTCGTTCATGCGGGATCTGGATGTCGATGAGGACGTGGCATCCGTTCTGGTCGAGGCGGGTTTTTCCTCCCTGGAGGAGATTGCCTACGTGCCGACCGCAGAGCTGCTGGAAGTTGAAGGGTTTGATGAAGGGATCGTCGAGGAGCTGCGTAACCGCGCCCGCGACACTCTGTTGACTCAGGCCATTTCTAGTGATGTTGAAGAAACGGCCGAAGCCGAGCCGTTGAATATGGCCGATCTCGACGGCATGACGCCAACGCTGCTTGCCGCATTGCAGGCCGCTGGTATCGAGTCGGCGGAAGATCTGGCTGAATTGTCCATCGATGAGTTGACCGTATTCGATGGTGTAGATGATGAATTGGCGCGCAGCCTGATCATGGCGGCCCGCGCCCCCTGGTTCGCCTGATTCTTTGACGCTGCCCGATTCTGCCACCGAGCGGTCGGGCAGATCGATTGAGGCGAGCCCCGTATCTAGCGCTGACCGCCATGTGGCGGCAGTGATGTGCTCTTTTCTGGTCTCGTCCGCGAGACCGGTAATCGAATTTTAAGTATTGAGACGACCACAGGAGACCCCATGTCCGAGGTCACGGTTAAAGATTTAGCGAAAATTGTTGGTGCAACCCCTGAACGCTTGCTGGTACAGCTCGCGGAGGCGGGTGTTGTGGCCAGTTCGGCCGATTCATTGATAAATGACGGCGACAAGATGAAATTGTTGGCGCACTTGCGTCAGGGCACCACCGCTACGGCCGGGGAGCAAAAACCCGACCGGATTACATTGCAACGCAAGAAGCAGGAAGAAATCAAGGTGGGTGGCGGTGCTGCGCGCGGTAAAACCGTTGCAGTCGAATACCGTAGCCGGAAGACGTATGTCGCCCGGGATATGTCCAGTACTGCTCAGCCTGTCGTTGCCCCGAGCGAGCCGGTCGTTGCGGCACCGGTGCCACCAGTTGAGCCGGCTGCACCCCTTCATCCGGAGAAGGTGCATACACCCGTGACCCGTGAGGCCCCGGTGCCCGAGGTTGCGGCCGAGACGGTTGACGCGGTCACTATACCCACGGACGTTGTTGCTGTGCCTGAACCCGTTGCTGCTCCTGACGTGCCGGAAACGGCAAGTGAGCCAGTCGCCAAGCCCGACGAAGTCAAGACTGCGGCGCCTGCGGCGCTTTTCGACACGGTGCTTGAGGAGACGCCTGAGGTCAAAGATGTCCAGCCGCCGGAAGTCATGGCGCCGGAGATTGATGAGCGTACCGGACGTCCCAAATCGCGACTTCGGATCATCGCCCTGCCTACGGAGGCGCCAGGCGTCGATGTCACCAAACCAGAGGTTGTGCCGGGCAAGACAGCTGCAGCCGATGAGCCGGAACGGAAAAAAGGCGCGAAACATAGCGGGAAAGGCCGCCACGAGCGCGAAAGCCAGGGCGGACGTACCGAACTTCACCTGGGTGCCGGCGCGAATGAGCGCCGTGCCAAGCGGGCGAAAAAAGCCTCTGGTCGAGGCGGTTCATCGTCTTCATCGGGCAAGCAAACCAATTTTGAACGGCCCACAGCACCGGTTATTCGCGAGGTGCAAGTTCCCGAAACGATTTCCGTCGCTGATCTGGCGCAGAAAATGTCGGTCAAGGGCGTTGATGTGGTCAAGACCCTGTTCAGCATGGGCGTCATGGCTACGATCAACCAGATGATCGATCAGGATACGGCCATACTGGTGATCGAGGAGATGGGGCATACGGCGGTAGCGCAGTCCGACTCATCGCTGGAAACCGAGCTGATGGGTTCGATCGAGCAGGGCGATGCCCTGCCGCGTCCACCGGTTGTTACCGTGATGGGTCACGTCGACCATGGCAAGACCTCCTTGCTCGATTATATTCGCCGCGCGAAGGTGACAGCGGGCGAAGCAGGCGGGATCACCCAGCACGTGGGCGCTTACCATGTACAGACCAGCCGGGGCGTCATCAGCTTTCTGGATACACCCGGCCACGAGGCCTTTACGGCCATGCGTGCCCGTGGTGCGAGCGTGACCGATCTCGTGATCCTTGTGGTGGCTGCCGATGACGGCGTCATGCCTCAGACCAAGGAAGCCATTCACCATGCACGTGCGGCCAAGGTGCCGATCGTCGTGGCGATCAACAAGATCGACAAACCCAACACGGACCTGGAACGCATCCGAAGCGAGTTGTCGCAGGAAGGCGTGATTTCCGAGGAATGGGGCGGCGATACCCAATTTGTTCCTGTATCGGCCAAGACGGGCGAGGGGATTGACCAGTTACTGGACGCGGTTCTGATTCAGGCCGAGGTGCTGGAGCTGAAGGCCCCCATCGAGGGCCATGCGAAGGGCACTGTGGTTGAATCCTCTTTGGAGAAAGGCCGGGGTCCGGTTGCCACCGTATTGGTGCGCAGTGGAACCTTGAAGAAAGGCGACGTGGTTCTGGTGGGTTCAGAATACGGCCGTATTCGCGCCTTGCTGGACGAAACTGGTCAGAATATCGAATCGGCGGGACCGTCGATCCCGGTGGTCATTATCGGTCTCTCCGGCACGCCGCAGGCAGGTGATGACATGGTTGTGGTCGAAGACGAACGCAAGGCGCGCGAAATCGCGATGTTCCGTGCCGGCAAGTACCGGGATAGCCGATTGGCGACCCAGCAGTCGACCAAGCTGGAAAACCTGTTCGATCAGATGAAGGAAGGCGAGATTGCGACACTCAATGTGTTGGTGAAGTCGGATGTTCAGGGTTCCGCCGAAGCAATTCGCGACAGCCTGAACAAGTTGTCCACCACTGAGGTGAAGGTCAACGTGCTGATGAGTGGCGTGGGGGGCATTACCGAATCGGATGTGAACCTTGCGCTCACCTCGAGTGCGATCATGATCGGCTTCAATGTGCGTGCTGAAGCCTCAGCCCGCAAATTGGCCGCCGCGCAGAATGTCGAAATTCGTTATTACAGCATCATTTACGAAATGCTCGACGATGTGAAGCACGCGATGTCCGGTTTGTTGGGCATGGAAACCCAGGAGAAGATTGTTGGCCTGGTCGAAGTGCGCGATGTCTTCCGTTCGCCGAAGTTCGGTGCTGTCGCTGGCTGTATGGTCACCGAGGGCTTGATCCGTCGTGGTAACCCGATCCGGGTATTGCGCGACCATATCGTGATTTACGAAGGCGAGCTCGAATCCCTGCGCCGCTTCAAGGACGATGTCCAGGAAGTGCGCGCCGGCTTTGACTGCGGTATCGGTGTCAAGAACTACAACGATGTGCGCGTCGGCGATGTCATCGAGGTCTTTGAACGGATACAAGTCCAACGGACGATGGACTAATCGATCAAGGTCTCCAAGCCGCCCCGGACAACAACATTGATTTTTTCGGGCGCGGCCAGCGCAGGTTTCAGTTAATTTAATCAGGGTACGGGCCGTTATGCCTCAAGGTTTTGGTCGTCATCAAAGGGTGGCGGAGCAGATTCGGCGCGAAATCGCGGATTTGTTGCGTGAAGAAATCCGGCAGGTCGGCATCAGTCTCCTGACGGTCACAGATTGTGAAGTGACGCGTGATTTGAGTTATGCACGGGTTTATTACAGTGTTTTAAATGCCGAAGAACGCGAACGAGCGCAGGGCTGGCTTGATTCGGCCGCAGGGCATCTGCGTACTGAATTGGCGCACCGCATGCGATTGCGCAGTGTGCCGCGCCTGAGCTTTCATTATGACCCCTCAATCGAACACGGGATGCAGATGGATGCGCTGATTTCGGCCGTCCGTCGGCAGGACGATACCCAAAATCCCGATTCCGCTCCCGAAGGGGATGGCGACGCGCCTACGGCCGATCCGGGCACTCCGAAAGCGGAGCGTTAGGCATGGCTCGTCGGCGCCGGGGGCGTGATATCAATGGGATTCTGTTGCTGGACAAGCCGTTGGGTTTGAGTTCCAACCAGGCTTTACAGCGGGTGAAGCATCTGTTCAATGCGGCTAAAGCCGGTCATACGGGTAGTCTCGATCCCGAAGCGACGGGTTTGTTGCCACTGTGCTTTGGCCAGGCGACACGTGTTTCCGGGTTGTTGCTGGATGCCGACAAGACCTACCGCGTCATCGGACGTCTGGGCATCCGAACGGAAACCGGCGATATGGAAGGGGCCGTCGTTGAAGAACGGGCTGTTCCTGCGCTGACGACTGTAGAGCTGGAACCCTATCTTGCTCCCTTCCGAGGCTTGGTCGCACAGATTCCCCCCATGTATTCCGCGCTGAAGATCGACGGCAAGCGCCTCTACGAACTGGCGCGTGCGGGGGAAGTGGTTGAACGCCAGCCCCGGAATATTCACTTTTACCGCATCGAGTTACTGAACTTCGATGGTCTGGATTTCGAGCTGTTGGTCCATTCGAGCAAGGGCGCATATATCCGTACGCTCGTGGAAGACATCGGTGAAGCCGTCGGCTGTGGTGCAGTGGTTACGCGGCTTCGTCGTACGGGCCTGGGGCCTTGGCAATTCGAGGTTGAGGGTGGCGTGCAGACGGCCAACCCGGCGGGTTCACGCATGTGGACCCTGGATGAACTCAATGAATTGGTGGAAAGTGAGGATGAAACGGCCATTGACCGTGTTATCCTGCCCACCGATTCGGCCCTTTCCGGCTATCCGACCGTGTGTCTGGACTCGGAAAGTGCCTTTCATATTCGTCACGGTCATCCGGTGTTTGTGGCCAATGCGCCGCAGACTGGGTGGTTCTGTTTATACGGCCCCGACGACCTTTTCCTGGGCATGGGGGAAGTTCTGGATGACGGACGAGTAGCGCCGCGACGTTTGTTCGCGGCGTTGTGAGCGATGTCGAATGGTTCGACATCACTCCTTCAGCATCGGTATCGGGCACATACGCTCGTACCTGATGTATTTTTAACACCACACGCCCAGGTGAAATAGGAGCCTATCCATGTCTTTGACTACTGAACAAAAAGCCCAGATTCTGGTTGATTATAGCCGCGCCGCCAGCGACACCGGTTCACCGGAAGTCCAGGTTGCCCTGCTGACGCACCGTATCGTGCATTTGACCGAGCATTTTGCGACCCACAAGAAGGATCATCATTCCCGTCGTGGTTTGTTGAAACTGGTCAACCAGCGCCGCAAACTGCTCGACTACCTGAAGTCCAAGGATTTGGGCCGTTATCAGGATCTGATCGCCCGTTTGGGTCTGCGTAAGTAAGACCTGTCATGGGCTCTTCTTGGGCCTTTGACACTTCAGGCAGGGCAACACGATGTGTCCTGCCCAATCGATCCCGGACTCGTGCCGGGATTGTGCCGTCTGAACCCCGGAGTTTTCCCGGTGTCGGGCGGTTTCCAAATTTGATGACTAGTTAGGGGAAAGGTGTGACCGTATTCACTGAGCGTTTTGATTATGGTGCCCATGCGGTGACATTGACCACGGGCGAGATTGCCCGGCAGGCTTCCGGGGCTGTCATGGTCGAGATGGGCAAGACGGTTGTTCTCGTGACCGCCGTCGTGGTCGCCACGCCGGAACCCGGCCAGGATTTTCTTCCCCTGACCATCGAATATCAGGAAAAATTCTATGCCGCCGGGCGAATACCGGGCGGTTTTTTCAAGCGGGAAGGGCGATCTACGGAATCAGAAACCCTGATTGCGCGCCTGATCGATCGTCCTGTTCGTCCGCTGTTTCCCAAGGGCTTCACCAATGAAGTTCAGGTGATTGCCCAGGTGCTGTCCCTGGATCCCGATGTCGACGGTGATATCCCGGCGATGATCGGCGCATCGGCTGCGCTGGCTCTTTCCGGGGCCCCATTTGACGGCCCCCTTGGCGCTGCTCGCGTGGGCTATATCGACGAACAGTTCGTGCTGAACCCTTCGAGCGAGCAGTTGAAGGATTCGCGGCTGGAGCTGGTGGTGGCGGGAACTGATCATGCCGTGCTGATGGTCGAATCTCAGGCAGATGAATTGCCGGAACCGATCATGCTGGATGCCGTCATGTTCGGGCATGCGGCTCTGCAGGTGGCCATCGGTGCCATTCGCCGTCTGGCCGAGCAGGCCGCTCGCCCGCCCATGGCCTGGGCGCCGCCGGTGCAGCATCCCGAACTGGCAGAGCGCTTGCGTGCCGCTTTTGCTGAGTCGGTCACGGAAACCTATCAGGTTGCGGATAAAGCCACGCGCTACAACCGACTCAAGGCGCTCAAGGCGGAAGCTGTGGCCCAGTTCTGTGATGCGGATGATGTCGAGCCCAAATTGATTCAATCCTTGCTTGAGGCGCTGGAGTCATCGGTGGTCCGAGGGCGTATTCTGGATGGCGAGCCCCGCATCGATGGTCGGGATACCCGGACGGTTCGACCGATTACGGTACGTACCGGCGTGTTGCCGCAGGTGCATGGCTCCGCGCTCTTTACCCGGGGCGAGACCCAGGCTCTGGTCGTGACCACCCTGGGTTCCTCCCGCGATGCTCAGTTAATTGATGCCGTGGTGGGCGAACGTAAAGAGGCGTTCATTTTCCATTACAACTTCCCCCCGTTCAGTGTGGGCGAAACGGGCCGCTTCGGTGCGCCCAAACGGCGTGAAATCGGTCACGGCAATCTGGCCAAGCGTGGCGTGCTGGCCGTGGTGCCCCGTGACGGAAGCTATCCCTATACCCTGCGTATCGTTTCGGAGATTACCGAATCCAACGGGTCAAGCTCCATGGCGAGCGTGTGTGGCGCTTCTTTGTCCATGATGGATGCGGGTGTACCGATCAAGGCGCCGGTTGCCGGGATTGCCATGGGGCTGATCAAGGAAGCAGATCGCTTCGTCGTCCTGTCGGATATTCTCGGCGATGAAGATCATCTGGGCGATATGGATTTCAAGGTGGCCGGTACCGCGCAGGGTGTGAATGCCCTGCAGATGGACATCAAGATCAAGGGCATTACACGCGAGATCATGAGCCAGGCGCTGGAACAGGCAAAAGTTGGCCGACTGCATATTCTGGGCATCATGAACGCGGCCTTGTCCGAACCCCGCAAGACAGTCTCGGCCAATGCGCCGCAGTTCCTCAAGATGACGATCAATCCCGACAAGATCCGGGAAGTAATCGGAAAGGGCGGATCGACGATTCAGGGGATTACCCGGGAAACCGGTACCCAGATCGACATTACAGAAGAAGGTGCTGTAACGATCACCGGCAACTCGATGGACAGCGTCCAGGCGGCTAAACTGCGGGTCGAACAGATCACGGTCGAGGCTGAGGTGGGCAAGATATACGAAGGAAAAGTCGTGCGGATCACCGACTTCGGTGCATTTGTCAATATCCTGCCGGGCAAGGATGGCCTGTTGCACATTTCCCAGATCTGCGACGAGCGTCTGGAGAAGGTCACCGATCGTTTGCAGGAGAACGATGTCGTTCGTGTTCAGTTGCTCGAACTGGACAAACAAGGGCGGATGCGCCTGTCGATGAAGGGTATCTAATTTTCATTACCGAGATTTCCCGACCAGACTTGTCCGTTGCGTGAACTTGTCGGGGGGATCGAGTGCCAATGAACCGTATATTCGTTCATAAGCTTAATCGATTGCTCGATTTTCCGTTCCCCAATTCCGGCGTAATGGGTTAATCTCGTTATGTCTTTATCTGATCCGGGTGAGAGCCATTTTATGCAACAAGTTCCTTCGGTCGCACATCGAGTTCGGCTTGCACGTCAACCCATTGTTGATCGCGATTTGCAGACGGTGGGCTACGAGCTTTTATACCGAGCGCAGGATGCGGACCAAGTTGCCCGTATCAGTAACTCCAATCAGGCCACGGCGTCGGTGGTTATTAATGCCCTGACCGAGATTGGCCTTGAAACGTTGGTGGGCAACAATCAGGCCTTCATTAATATCCCAATGAAGCTCATGTTCAGCGATGTGCTCATGGGGTTGTCCTCCCGCCAAATCGTGCTGGAAATCCTGGAAACCGTGGAATGCAACGAAGTCACGGCCACAGCTATGACGACGCTTAAAGAGCATGGCTTTCGTATTGCGCTGGATGACTTCCCGACCAGCGACATGGAGCAGCCTTGTGTGACGAGTGCCCATTACATCAAGCTCGATGTGCTGACCGAGGGCGCCGACAAGGTGGCGGAAACCGTCGCCCGTGCCCATGCAGTGGGCTTGAAGGTCGTGGCGGAAAAAGTTGAAGAGTGGGATGATTTCGAGTTATTGAAATCGGCGGGTGTCGATTATTTTCAGGGGCACTTCTTTGCGCGTCCGGAGATGATCCTGAGACCATCCATACGCGCCAACAAGGCCAATCTGTTGAGTCTGCTGATCTTGTTGCAGGATGAAGATGTTACCCTGGATGCCGTCACCAACAAGGTGAATACGGATCTGGCGCTGAGTTATCGGCTTTTGAGACTGGTGAATTCGGCGGCGATCGGGATGCGACGTAAGGTGGACTCGGTGCAGGATGCCGTGCACATGCTGGGTTTGAACACCATTCGCAGTATGGTTTATCTCTCGGCGCTCACCGGTGTGGATGGCAAGGCCCCCGCGTTGGTCAAGACCGCTCTGGTTCGTGCACGTTTTTCCGAATTACTGGCAAAGAAGACCGGATTGGCCAATCCATTTTCCGCCTTTCTGGTGGGCTTGTTTTCGACGCTCGATGGTTTCTACAACCAGCCGATAAAACAGATCGTGTCCGAGTTACCGTTGGCCGACAATATTGCAGCGGCCTTGTCGGAGCGACAGGGGATTCTGGGTGAAATTCTCGAATATGTCGTGTTCTACGAACGGGGACAATGGCTGGATGGCGATGAAACCACCGATCGGCTCAATGAAGTCGCCCCGGAGCTGTATGTGGCGGCGATCCACTGGGCCGAAAATGTGTTGTGAGTGATGAGCGCGCACAGGGTTTCGCCCTGCAGCGCCATCCCTTGGCACGTCAGAAGCGGCCGCAGCCCGGATTAATGTAATTCATCATCTGGAGCTGTTGCTGGTTCATTCGACGAATGATTTCCCGAATACTGTAGATGATGGCCCGCATCACCTTGTACACGATGATCGGGTTGTCGACCAGCAAACCCTCCAGACGCGTGCGTTGAATCGTCAATACGGTTGCATCGCCCACCGCTCGCAGGCTCGCACTGTGCGGCGAACCATCCAGAAATCCCGACTCTCCGGCCAGCTCGCCAGGCCCTAACAAATGTAACGTATCGCTGAAACCGCGACCGGTATCCCGGCTTACGGCAAACCGGCCGGATGCCACAATAAAGAGGTTGTCGGTGCGCGATCCTTCGGCAAACAGCAACTGACCGTTGGCAACGGGGAGATGCTCACAGATCATTGCCAGTGTGTTGCATTGTTCCAGGGTCAATTCTCGACCAATCACGGTGCCTTGTAAGGCACGGCCTTCAATAGTCATTCTGTCGTTCCAGCAGTGGTAATTGCCCTTGTTCAGGGATTGCAGGCCAATGGGCCCATGAGCGATTGTGCGCTATTTCCAAGGCTCCGATCAAGCCTGAGCCCCCGGCCCGGCAGTAAAAAGCCCACCGATCTCGGACACCCCGGCAGGGCGACACAAGATCGGCGGGCCGAAAACAGGGCTGTTGCCCGATTCGCGCTTATGGCTTGGCGGGGGTTTCGGTCGTTGATGGTGCCGCTGTTTCAGGGGCCGGTGCCGCAGGCTTGGCGGTTTCGGTGCTGGTGGCCGGATTGGCGGGCGTCATTTTAGGCGTTTCTGCGGCAGCGGGCTTGGGAACCTCGGCAGGTGCCGTGATTTCTACCTTGGCATCGGCACGGAGTTTTTTGACGAGTGTTTCGATCGCGGCCCGACGGAGCTGAGTTTCCAGCTGCGGTTTAAGTTCGGCAAAGGTCGGCGGTTTGGCCGCACGTGTGTCCTCAAGCTTGATCACGTGCCAGCCGAATTTGGAATGGACGGGCTCTTGGGTGATCTGGTCTTTCTTGAGCTTGGCAACGGCAGCTGAAAACTCCGGCACCATCTGGTCGAGATCGAACCAGCCTAGATCGCCACCTTGCTTGGCGGAACCGGGATCTTGTGACTTCTCTTCGGCCAGCTTGTCAAAAGGGGTGCCACTGTCTAGCTGCTTGATGATCGCGTCGGCTTCGTCCTTGGTTTTCACCAGGATATGAGCGGCCTTGTACTGGGTGGTTTTGGGGTAACCCTGCACGAATTTGTCGTATGCCGTCTGCAGTTCTGCATCCGTGATCTTCATCTGCCCCATATATTGCGAGAGGTAGTCGTTGGCCAACTGGTTGTCGATGGCGTTTTCGATCTGTGCCTGAGTCTTGGGTTGCTTGTCCAAACCTTCTTTACGGGCCGCTGCGGCCAGCAGACGCAACTCGATCATTCGTTCCACCAGCCGCTGTTCCGGCATGGGGGTGGGCAGGGAGCCCTGGATGACCTTCAGGTTTTCTTCATACAGGGGCTGGCCGTTGATCATTGCGATCACTTTGCCGCTACCGACCTTGGTGGTCGATGAGGGGTGGTTCGCCGCCTGCTCGCCCAGCGGGGTCTTGGCGGCAGTCGATGTCTGGTCATTTCCCTGGCAACCGGCAAGCCCGGCAAAGGCGACGAGAATGGCACCCGTGAGGGTCGTGGTTTTGATCCAGTTGGCGTTCAGCATGAGCGGTTCCTTTTGATGAGCAATAAAGTCGGGGTGTGAACGAAAATCAGTTGGCCACAGACTGGCCGTAGGTCTCGCGATACGGGCGGATGTCCACCTGGGCGTACACCCCGTGGGCGAGGTACGGCTCGGCGTTCACCCAGGTCTGGGCATCGTCGAGATTCGGGAAGTCGGCAATGATGATGCTGCCCGAAAATCCGGTGATCATCGGGTCGCTGTCTGAGTCGGGCAGGGTAGGCCCCGCCGTGAGCAGGCGGCCTTCAGCCTGCAGAGCATCGAGTCGTGCCCGGTGTTCGCTGCGAAAGGCCAGGCGCTGTTGGAGACGGTCCGGGTGGTCGGTGGCGATAATGGCAAAAAGCATCGGTCGATCCTTGGCTGATGGTGTCGTGGAGTCGGATTGGTTCAGCTGTTTAATCCAGGCGGTCCGGGTCTTTGGCGTTCGTGGCTTCCACGATTTCAGCTGTGGACTCGGCATAACGGGCCAGATAAATACCTTGCAGGATCATGAACACGAAGGTCATGCCCATCAGGCCGAACAGCTTGAAATTCACCCATGTGTCCTGCGAGTAGTGGTAGGCCACATAGATGTTGACGGTGCCGGAAACCACGAAGAAGGCCACCCAGGCCCAGTTTACCCGATGCCAGATAGGCGTGGGGACGGTCAGTACGTGTTCCATCATTCGCTGGACGAGCGGTTTGGTGCCGAAAAAGGCACTCACGGCAAAGACCAGAGCGAACAGCCAGTTGAGAATGGTGGGTTTCCACATGATGAACAATGGGTCGTGCAGGACGAGCGTCATGCCGCCGAAGACCAGAATCAGGCCGGCGGAAATCCAGTGCATGTTTTCGACTTGTTTCTTGATGAACCAGCCATAGCTGATCTGCGCCACGGCGGCGATCATGGCCACGGCCGTGGCGACATAAATGCCGCCGAGCTTGTAGGCGACAAAGAACAGCAGGATGGGAAAGAAATCGTATAAAAACTTCATGGGGTCAATCGGGGTACACTTGGGTAGTCGCTGTCATACAGCATGAATATGCGGCTCATCTTAATGGATTTATGCGGCCTGTGCTGAGGGTTCGACGGTTTTTTCCCAGCGGGGTTCCCTCGACCGGCCGGTGAGGTAAGTCGTATCGGAATAATCCGCAAGATGACCTCAATGATGACGTCGGGTAATCTGCTCCACCCGGCGAGTGGGATGACGACAGTCGTCTCGGAATATGACTAAAACAGGTTAGATCAGGATTTATGAGCGAAACGATTGAGATTCACCCGACGACACCGCAACCTCGATTGATTGCGCAGGTCGTCAATGCCCTGGCATCAGGTCAGATTGTGGTCCTGCCTACGGATTCCGGGTATGCGCTGGCCTGTCGACTGGAAGACAAGTCCGCTTTGGCGCGAATTGCTCAGATTCGACGGGACGACGAGCCCCATCACATGACGCTGCTCTGTCGGGATCTGTCGGAAATCAGTACATATGCCAAACTGGACAATGTGCACTATCGTTTTCTGAAGGCTCATACACCGGGGCCGTTCACCTTCATCCTGGAGGCGACGGGTGAGGTGCCGCGCCGTCTGCTGCATCCGAAAAAACGGTCTATTGGTCTGCGTGTGCCGCAACATCCGATTTTGAAAGCCATTCTCGATGAGGCAGGCGCGCCCATTCTGAGTGCTTCACTGGTCTTGCCCGGTGTGGACGAGCCTCTGGAGGATCCGGATCTGTTTCCCAAAGCGGTCGAACGTCAGGTGGATATGATCGTGAACAGTGGTTTTTTGGTGCAGATGCCCTCGACCGTGATTGACATGACTGCGGCGGTATTTTCTTTGGTCCGAGTCGGACTGGGTGGCGTGCCGCCCGAACTTGAGGATTAAGCGTGCTGGAACTGACCCTGATTCAGAAAATCGCCATCGGCCTGTTGCCGATCCTGCTGGCCGTGACGGTGCATGAGGCTTCCCACGCGTTTGCCGCCAACTATTTCGGGGACGGCACGGCCAAATTCCTGGGGCGGATGACGCTCAATCCGATCAAGCACATCGACCCGCTGGGCACGATCATTGTTCCTTTGGTCATGTTTGTGCTGACCTCATTCGTTTTCGGATGGGCCAAGCCGGTACCGATCAATGCCAAGAACTTCAAGAACCCGCGCCGGGATATGGCCCTGGTCGCACTGGCCGGTCCGGCTTCGAACATCGTCATGGCCTTTGGCTGGGCGGTGCTGACGGCCGTCGGCGTGGCTGGGCTGTCGACTGGCGCCTGGTATGCCGAACCACTGGCCCTGATGGGGCAGATTGGCATTTTCGTGAATATCCTGCTGGCGGCCTTCAATCTGCTCCCTTTGCCGCCGCTGGACGGCGGGCGCGTACTCGTGGCCATCCTGCCGCCGCACGCCGCCAACCGCGTGTCGCAGCTCGAACCCTGGGGATTCCCGATCCTATTGCTGCTGCTGGTTTCCGGTGCACTGTCGGCCATCCTGTCACCGATCATCTTCACCTTGCTTGGCTGGTTCAATGGCTTCATCCAGTGGCTCTGAGGCGCTGACGGCGCGCGTTCTGGTTGACGGGCAACCCCTGCGGCAGTTGCCGCTTGATCTGTATATTCCGCCCGATGCGCTGTCCATCCTGCTGGAACGCTTCGAGGGGCCGCTGGATCTGCTGCTGTATCTGATCCGCAAGCAGAACCTGGATATTCTGGCGATTCCGGTGGCCGAGGTGACCCGACAATATCTGACCTATCTCGCGCTGATGGCGTCACTCAAGATTGAGTTGGCGGCCGAGTATCTGCTGATGGCGGCCTGGCTGGCCGAGATCAAATCCCGATTATTGCTGCCGATCCCCCCGCCTGAGAACGATGAGGAGGTGGAAGATCCCCGCGCTGCTCTGGTCGAGCGTTTGCTGGCCTATGAGCGGCTGACGCATGCTGCCCATTGGCTGGACGAGCTGCCGCGCGCTGGACGGGACTGGTTCGATCTGTCCATTGCGGTTGATTTGCCTCGGACCATGAGTCTGCCGCCTGAAGTGGAATTGATGGAGTTGCTGTCTGCCTTGCGTGGCCTGGTGCGCCGCGGCGAACTCACTGCCGTACATGAGATTCGTCGCGAAACCTTGTCTGTGCGGGCACGGATGACGGATATCCTGAGTTTGCTCGAGGCGGGTGAGGGTGTTTTTCTGGATCAGGTCTACCGCCCCCAGGAAGGGCGGGGTGGCGTGGCCGTGTCACTGGTGGCCGTGCTGGAACTGGCCAAATCCGCGGCGATCGATTTCGTTCAGGAGAACCCCTTTGCGCCTGTCTGGATCACGGGAACCGCCGCTACAGATACGGTCGCTGGATCAACCGCCGAGGAAGGCGTTGCATGAACGATCAACCCTCATTTCTCCCCCCCACAGAAACAATGGATTCTGCACTTTCTGCTCTGGTTGAGGCCTTGTTGATGGCCCGGGACGAGCCGCTCGATCTGGCCGCACTGCAGCGCATGGTTGGTGCGGAAACACCCGTCACCGTCCTGCAGGCGGCGCTGCACCGTCTACAGATCCAATACGATGCACATCCGTTTATCGACTTGAAGGTGGTGACGCGATCCGGCGAACCCACTTGGCAGTTGGCTGCCAATGCGCAGTTGGCGCCCTATATCGCCCGCTCGGAGCCGCCCAGAGCCGGTCGCTATTCGCGTGCGGTGCTGGAAACCCTGGCCCTTGTTGCCTGGCGCCAGCCGATCAGTCGGGGTGACATCGAGGCTATTCGTGGCGTGGCAGTCAATCCCCAGATTCTGCGCACCCTGACCGAGCGGGGCTGGATTCGTGTCGTGGGTCACAAGGACACACCGGGTCGACCGGAACTGCTGGGCACCACGCCCGCCTTCCTGACCGATTTCGGGCTCGATTCCCTGGAACAGCTGCCAGCCTTCGACGCGTTCGTGGGGCAGGGCGCGCTAGACGTGTGATCGGCCGTAAGGCCCCGCACGCAGTGCTCATCGGGGACTACTACGTTCTGCCGGTAGCCGAACTCAACGCTGTCCGTCGGCCGAATGCGGATTCGGCACGGGTTCGCTTGCGGGCGAATGATCCGGGGTGGATTGCCCCGGTGCACGGTGCCCACGCGGGCTGCTCAGTCCGTCTGCCACGACATAGAACGCCGGTGTGACATAAAGCGTCAGTAACTGGGAGAAGATCAGCCCACCAACCACGGCAATTCCCAGCGCCCGATGGGCTTCGCCCTGGGAGCCAAAGCCGATGGCGATCGGCAGGGTGCCCAGAATGGCGGCCAGGGTCGTCATGGTGATGGGCCGAAACCGCACGGCGCAGGCTTCGACAATGGCGTCGATGGCACTGTCGCCTTCCCGCCGTCGGTGGATGGCGAAATCGAGCATGATGATGCCGTTTTTCTTCACCAGCCCCACCAGCATGATGATCCCCACGAAACTGAACACGTCCAGCGGCTGATGGAACAGGTACAGCGCGGCCAGCGCACCGAAGCCGGCCAGGGGCAGCGCGGTGAGAATGGTCAGCGGGTGAATGAAATGTTCGTACAGGATGGCGAGAATCACATAGATCACGAGAATGGTGGCCCCGAGCAGCAAGGGCAGAGTCTTGAGCGAACTCTGGAAGGCCTGGGCCGCCCCGGCGAACTGGCCGCTGACGTTTTGCGGCAGAGCCTGGTTAGCTGCCTCGTTGATGGCGCGGGTGACTTCATCCAGCGAGTAACCCGGAGCCAGGTCGAACGACAGCGTCACCGAGGGCAGTTGTCCGTAATGCGTAATGCTGAGTGGTCCCACGCCAGTGGTGATCCGGGTGACGGCGCTCAGCGGCACCAGTTGATTGTTGCTACCCGGTACGCGGATGGCCTCCAGCGCCGAGGGGTCCTGCTGGAATCGGGGCGCGAGTTCGGCGAGCACCTGATACTGGTTGCTGGCGCCGTAGATCGTGCTGACGTTTGTGCCGCCGAAGGCCAGGTTCAGGGTCTGTTCCAGCGCGGCCGGGGTGACACCGAGTGTGGCGGCCCGTTCGCGCAGAATCTGTACATTGATTTGCGGATTGCGGATCTGCAGGCTTGAATCGACGCCCACCACACCGGGAATGCCGCGCAGTACGGGCAGAAAATCCTCAGCAGCACGATTCAGTTCATCCTGACTGGTTGACTGCAGCACGAACTGATAGCTGGATGTACTGCTCAGCGCCCCGATCTGGATCGCGGGCGGTTCGAAGAAAAATACCCGCGTGCTGCCGATTGTCGTACCGAGTTTGTGCATCGTCTGTCGGAATTCGTTGATCACGAGATTCATCGCCGGACGTTCGGAGGCCGGTTTCAACTGGATCATCATGAAACCGACGTTGCTCCCGCCGCGCGCGCCGCCGCCCTGGCCAGCGTTCGACATTACCGTGAGTACAGCGGGGTTTTTACGCAGGGTTTCTGAAACCAGTTTCTGGTAGGCCTTGAGCTGTTCGAAGCTGATGCCCTCGGGGTACATCAACGAACTCATGACCATGCCCGAATCCCCATTGGGGATGAATGCCTTTTCCAGATGCTGGAAGAAGTAGACGGCACCGGCCAATGAACCGGCCGCGACCAGCAGCACGAGCCAGCGGAAGCGGAGCGACGCGCGCAGGGAGCGGGCATAGGCCCGCGTCAAACTCGCGAACAGACGGCTGAACAGGTTGGGGCGGGGCGGTTCCGTGGGTGGGGTTCCGTCGCGCCGATCCGTGGCTGTCCGCATCCGGGCCAGCAACATCGGTGTCAGCGACAGGGCGACCACGCCCGACATCAGAATCACGATGCCGATCGTGGCGCCAAATTCCAGGAACAGTCGCCCCATCAGACCGCCCATCAGGATCAGTGGCAGGAATACGGCGGCAAGCGACAGGGTCATCGACAGAATCGTGAAACTGATTTCACGACTGCCGATCAGGGCGGCCTCGAACGGCGACTTGCCCTGTTCACGGTGACGGGCGATGTTTTCGAGCATGACCACGGCATCGTCGACCACGAAGCCCACGGCGAGTGTGAGTGCCAACAGGGTCAGCACGTTGAGGCTGTAACCGAGCACATGCATGACCGCGAAGGTGCCGAGAATCGATACCGGAATCGAGATCACCGCCACCAGGGTTTGCCGCCACGCACCCAGAAATAGCCAGATCACCGCCGCGACCAGCAGACTGGCGAGCACGAGGGTGAATTCCACCTCGTTGACCGCATCCGCCACATAGGTGGATTTGTCGTAGATGATGCGCATCGAGGCGCCGCCCGGCAGGGTTCGATTGAGCTCCGGCAGTTGCGCCCGAATGGCCTTGGCGATGTCGACGGTGTTGCTGTCCGGCTGGCGAACGATGGCGAGGATAATCCCGCGCTGCTGGTTGATCCAGGTGGCTCGCAGGTTCTGCAACACGCTGTCTTCGGCCGTGCCGATCTGATCGAAGGTGACCGGGGCGCCATTGTTGAAAGCCACCACCATGTGCTTGAAGGCGGCGGCATTCTCGAGTTGGCCATCGACCTTGAGGTTGTAGGAACGGCTGGGGGTTTGCAGCGTGCCTTGGGGCTGGTTCGCATTTCGGCTGTTGATGGTGCTGACCAGGCCGTTCAGGGAGAGGTTATGCGCCTGCAGGGCATAGGGGTTCAGCAGCAACCGAACGGCATAGGTCTGGCCGCCGAATACCCGCACTTCGGAAACACCGGGGATCGACTGCAACTTGACGGCCAGAACCTGTTCAGCGAACGCGTCGAGCCGGTACAGCGGCATATCCGGCGCCGATAGGCCAATAAATACGATTGGGCTGTTGCTGGGGTTCTGCTGGCGGACGATCGGTTGTTGCGTCATCGTCGATGGGAAAAATCGTGCCGCCTGCGTCACGGCTGCCTGGGTATCCTGCATGGCCGCATTGATGTCCCGGTTCAAATCGAATTGCAGGGTGATGCGGGTGGTGCCCGTGCTGTTGACGGAGTTGACCGACATCAGACCCGCGATGCCCGAAAAAGCCTGCTCCATCGGCGAGGCCACTGCGCTGGCCATCAATTCGGCGCTGGCGCCCGGCAGGCTGGCCGAAACGGTGACGGTGGGAAAGGCGACGTTCGGCAGCATGGCGACGGGGAGACCCCGCCAGGCGAATACACCGAACAGGATGAGGGCGGCAAACAGCACCGTGGTCATCACGGGCCGCCGAATGAACGGCCCGGCGAGGTTCATCCCCTGTGCAATCATGGTGTGGCTCCGGGGCCTGTCGAAGAAGTGCGCTCAGATTTTTTGCTCGGAGTAGTGGCGGCGTCCGGCTTGGTCCGTTCACCGGATGGTGCCTGTGGGTGTTGCCCATTTTTCAGGTGTTCATGGCCGTTCTGGCCTTCGGTGTGTACCGAATTTTCTGATTCGACATTCGGTTTGCGGGCCTGAACGTGCACGGCCATGCCGGGGGCGATTCGTCCCGGTAGCGGATAGATGACCTGGGTGTCGAGGGGGATCGAGCCGTTCGGGAGGGCCACTTCGGTTGCCAGCGTGCGAATCGGCTGAACGGCCAGCGTTTCGACTTTATCGTTGCGCACCACGTAGACGAACGACCCCTGATCACCGAGTTGCACGGCCGTAGCCGGCAGTACCTCGGCATTGGGGATTTCCCGCAGGGTGAGGCGGGCTGTCACGAACTGCCCCGGCCAGAGTTGCCCGGTGGGGTTGTCTATCAGGCCTTGGAGGCGAATCGTGCCGGAAGTGGGGTTGATCGTATTGTCGACGAAGATCAAATGACCGTTCCCGAGGTCATGCACGGCCTGTTCATCGAGGATCTCGACGCGTGGACCTGGATGGGATGCCGTTCCCTGATGGACATCCGGCTGGCCCATGCCGGGCCATTCGCGCCGCAGATCGCTCAGTACGCGTTGGGGCAGGCTGAAATTGACCAGCAGTTTGTGGATCGACACCAGAGTGGTGAGGGCCGTGCTGTTGGCCTGGACGAGGTTGCCGGGCTGAAGGCTGATCTCGCCCAGTCGGCCGCTGATCGGCGCACGGATTTCCGTGTAGGACAGGTTGATCTTTGCGGTTTGAATGGCGGCCTGATCCTGTGCCACTTGGGCACTGGCGGCTTGTGCGCTGGCGACGGCCTGGTCGAAGGACTGGCGGGTGACGTAATCTTTTTCAACCAGCGGCGTGAGTTGCTTGACCTGTTGCCCGGCATAACGGGCCTGGGCGAGGTCGCCCTTGAGCTTGGCTTCGGCAGAGCCCAGTGCCGTGCGGAACGGCGCGGCATCCAGCGAGAACAGCAACTGGCCGATCTTGACCTGCTGCCCGGAAACCACATGCACCGACTGCAAGGTACCGCTGACCTGCGGCGTCAGGGTCACGGCATTCGGGCTGGACAGGGTAGCCGCTGCCGTGGCGGTGATCGGCATGGTTTTGATCACGGGACGAACGACCGAAACCGGTTGCGGGCCGCCCATCATGCCGCGTCGTCCGCCGCGATTATCGGCGGGCGGTTTGGTTGGTTTTTCTCCGCTGGGTTTGCCCGCCGTTGGTTTTTCCTGGCCGGCAGCCGCGGGTTTGGTTTCGGCCGTTTTGTCCGAGCACCCCGAGAGCAGGGTCGCGCTCAGTCCAAGCAACAATACGCCCAGCAGGATTCGAGGGGGAACAGATATCAAGGCCGGAGTGTTCATGGGTGTGGGTTTTCCAGGACAGGCGGGGTGGCCAGTGAATCGGATGTGTTCATGGACGAAGTCGTTGCCCGTGCCGTAGCCGAAACCGGATCGAGCCGACCCGTCGTGCTGAACGGCGGCGTACCGAGCAATCCGATCGCCGAACCGAGTTTCGCCAACGCCGTGTAGGCATTCAGCGCATTTTGCGCCACGGTTAGCTGTGCGCTCGTCAGGGTTGATTGGGCCGTCAGCAGATCCTGGATCGTGGCATAGCCGACCCGGTACTGGGCCTCAAGGGCCTTGAGTGCCTGGGCGGCATTTTCTTCCTGAGCCCGGGCGCTCGGCAACGCGACCTCAGCCCCCTGATAGGCGTAATAGGCCTGCCAGACATCCAGCTCGGTGGTTTGGTAGGTATTGTCGCGGCTTGCCTCGGACTGGATCAGTTTGGCGCGTGCCTGCGCCGTTTGGTATTGCTGGTTGAAGCCCGTGAACAGAGGCACCGACAGCGTGAGGCCAATGCTGTTGGTCTGGGTCCGGCCGAGCCCTTGCTGAATCCGCATGCCTTCGTTCGCACCGAGAGAAATGGTGGGTAGCCAAGCCCGTTGGGCGTGGTCGAGATTGGCCCTCGCCTCGGCGACCAGCGCCTGGGCATTTTGCAGATTCGGATTGAGCCGGATGGCCTGCTCCAGCAGGTCATGCACGGCAGCATTCAGTTTCGGCGTCGCCAACGTATTCAGCGGTGCCAGGCGAATCTCGGTCGTCACGGGCAAGCCGATGCTGTTGGCCAGCGCCCCCATGTTTTGCAGGCGGGTCTGGATCGCGGTATCCAGACTCCCCTGGGCTTTTGCCAGGGCCGATTTTGCCTGATAGACGTCGCTGATCGTCGCCTGGCCGGCACGGTGGCGGGCCTCGGCCGCATCGAGCGCACTCTGGGCCGTGGTGAGTGCCTGCCGATCGACATCCACCAGAACCCGATCGGCCAGCGATTGATAATAGGTCGTGGCAACACCGGCCAATACCTGCTGAATAGTTTGGTCGTTGGTGAACCGAGTGGCGATCAGCGCGGCTTGTGCGGCATGGATGGTGGCGTCCCGCTGACCGAAATCCCAGACGAGCCACGAGAGGCTGAGATTGGGCGAAATCGTGCGTTGACGAGGAATCCTATAGCCGGCGGAGGAGGTTGATTGTGCCTGTTGAGCACTCAGATTGAGATTGATCTTGGGTAGCCAGGCCGATTCCGCCATGCCCACCCCTGCGGCCTGCGCTTGCAAGCTGGCCCAGGCCATGCGGGTCTGCGGATTGTTCTGCAAGGCCATCGCGCTGAGCTCGGCCAAGCTATAGGGCTGTGTTGCTTTCGGTGCGGGCGGCGTGTGGGTTGACGGCGGCGGAATGGTGTACAGATCGGCCGGTGACGTGGCCGATTGTCCCGGCGTTCGGGGCAGACCGTCATACACACCGAAGGGATCGGCATGAACCGGCGGCGCGCCGCAGAGCATGAACAACGTCAGGATGGCTAGGCGCAGGCGGCCTTCAGCCAACCAGCGCACTTGCGCGTATTCGAAACGTCGCCGAGACCGGACGGGCGGAGTGGGGTGCTCGAAACACGGGACGCTCAAATCGGATAGCCTCAGGGGTCAAATGGATGGCGCACGATTCTATGATGGATTTGCCCCATCAAGGTTTCAAATCGATGATATTCGCCAGAAACAGTGATATTGCCCCATCCCGATCCCCAAAGGGTGAGGTTTAACGCCAGCGGCCGCCCTGCCAGCGCCAGTCATCCCGGTCGTGATGGCGGCCATGTTCCCATCGACCCTGCTCCCAGCGCGCATGGGCGTGGGGTGGCCGCGCCCAGCGGCCCCTGTCCCAAACCCAGCGATTGTGCCAAACCCAGTTCCCCGGAATCCAGACCATGCCCACTTGTGGGGCCACCCCGATCACCTCGACCCGGCGCCGCGGTGGTTCCTGATAGACCTCGACATACTGAGGTTCCGGGGCGACCGGGGTGACATAGGCCGTCGGATAGGGTTGATAAGGGTAGGCAACAAAACACCCGCCAAGTCCGAGGCTGAGCGCCGCCAGACCTGCCGCAATCGTAACGCGCCGGCCCAGGGCATGCTGGCGGGCAGAAAGAATAGTCGATGTATTCATGGCAATGGCTCCCTATCGCGGTTATGGGGGCAAGCCTAAGTCACGTCTGGTATTGGCCATAGGAAAATAACGTTAACAGGCTGTTACGAATGGTTTACCTCGGCATGCTCGGCATGCCCCGCACACTCGGCGCGGGCGAGGTATTAGTTTCGGCGGCCGCAGGATAACTAACTGTGATGTGAAATAGTTAGCATGTATTCCTAGTATTGGTGTCCATTCAGTGAATTCAGGGGAGGTAACACTCATGAGCAAACAGCCGAAAAATTCCATGCAGAAATCGGGTGCGACAGACATGCAACCCGCCCGTCGACGTTTCCTCGGCGGCGTGGCAGCCAGTGCCATATTGATTCCGCTTGCCAGCCTGCGTCTGGCCGAGGCCGCGGGAGCGCCTCACCTGTCACCGAGCGACCCCACCGCCAAGGTGCTGGACTATGTGGAAGACGCAACCAAAAGCACCAGCACCGCGTACAAAGCAGGCCATGACTGCTCCAACTGCGCGCTGTATCAGGGTGATCGCAAGGCTGCGTGGGGACCCTGTGCCGTCTTCCCCGGCAAGGATGTGGCCACCAAGGGTTGGTGCTCGTCCTATGTGCCGATGAGTTGATGCCGACAAATTGACCCGTTGATTCATGCTAAAAGCCCCGCCGCGAGACGGGGTTTTTTTGTGGGAATCAGCTATTTTGAATCGAGGGACAATTGTATTTTTAGTCTCCTCGTTATTCCACTCCAATCATAAGTAGAGGGTCTTGGGATTGTTGTATGAGGTAGTGCGCCGATAGAGCAATTCCTTATTTTTGGAAGAATGCGACTTCAAATTGATCCAAATTTTCGAGGTGACTACACAAGCCGATAGGTCGCTAACTATCCCGCATAAGCAGGCTCAATTAGAAATTCCTGATCAATCGGCTCATTCTTATGCCCGAGTAAAAGACGCAATTATTAAAAGAACCCGAAATAGGCACTGTCTCGGCCCCAAGCTCACCATCAGGTGCGCTTCGCGGGGTGACAGGGCGCCGATCCGAGGTTCAGAAATGCTCAGGAGCAGTTTCGATGTGGCAGACATTCAAGAACCTGTGGTTTCAGGATCCGTCCGTGAAGCCCGTATTTATCAATGAAACCGCTGTGCGGATTCGCGCCGGCATCTTGCTGGTGATTCCGATCTACATGGGGCTGACGTTGTGGTCGGCCATCTTCGGCGGACACTGGATCGTCAATGGGGATAGCCTCCATGACACGATGGATACCGACTGGGACGGGCATATCATCTATTCTGCGACCGTCATTCGGCGCACCTGGGATTACACCTGGCAGACGTATGCCTTGCTCTACGGTTTGTTCGAGATGCTGTCCGGCTTGTTTGTCTGGTCTTCGCGCCTTTCGCCGACCATTCTGATCTCCACCTTTCTGGCGCGTAAACATCATGCCGTCTGGAAGCCGCTGACGCCGAAGCGCTATGCCTGGCTGCTGGGCTCTGTCCTGATTACGTTGTGCCTGATTTTCTTCAATCCGGATACCTTTGCCGGTTGGGTCAATACGATTGTCGGTCATGCCGTATTGCCGGACACCAGCCAGTTCATGACGAAATGGATCCCGCTGCTGGTGATCGTGTGTATCGCCTTCATGTGGCTCGAAGCCGTGCTTGGCTTCTGTGTTGGCTGCAAGATCCATTGGTTGTTGGTGAAGCTCGGTGTGCATAAAGACCAGTGCGAAGCCTGCAACAACATCGACTGGGATGAGATGGCACGGGGCAAAGCGCAAAAGGATTCGTCTAAAACGGGGCATTAAGGCCCGCCGCGTGGTTTAGCCGCGGGGTTTGAATAAATCCCTTCTGTGTTTTTATTGCCCGTCGACCGTACCTAGGCAGTGACGGTCGACGCGTTTTTCCCCCCTATGTCAGGGGCAAAGAGAGACATTAAAAACCCCGGAACCCACGCCGCCCCCTGAGGGATGGTCATTGATTACCGAGGATTATCGAAAATTCGCCTGCTGGCGATCATGTGAGCTTCTTCAACATCAAACTTGAGCGCAGGATGTTGATTCGGCCTCGTTATCGGGTGCGAAAGGGCACCCGCTGACCTGTCTGATATCACGGCTCGTGCGGCGGGACGCGCGCGTCCCGCCCTGTTACCGCCTTTGTCATCCGTGGTTAGAAGTAATAACCCAGGTTGATGTTGAACAGGCGATTGAGGCCGCCGCTGGTGCCGACAACCGGCGCGACATTGCCGCCGACAAAGGGCTGATTCTTTGCCTGGACATAATCGAAGTAGGCATAGACAGGCCCCGCTGCCATCGCCATACCTGTGACGTTCATCCAGGTGGGCGCCAGGCTGGCGTTCTTGTCGTAGATTCGGCTGTAATCGTTATAAAACTTCAGCGAGGTGATCGGCCCCCATTTCACCGGCAGCGTGTAGGCCAGTTCGCCGGTCACGGATTTGCCTTTGGTGGGACCATAGGCGTTGTAGGCGTACGCGCCATAGACGAGACGCTTGGCGGTGCTGTTGTCCAGGTTGTACTTGAAATCGGTGTACTGGAGCTTGACGTTCCAGCGATTCCAGTCGGCATTCAGATGTGCGGCATAGGCGTGGTAGTTTCCCTGGCGTTGAATGCCGTCGTACAGGCTACCGTACATGGCTGAGACACCCGGTTTGATGGTCAGGTCATCACTGGCCTTCCAGGTGTACTCCGCCCGACCCACAACGGTATTAATGGGTTTTACATTGCTGCGTGAATAGCCTGCGGCGCTGGTGCCTAGGCCATTGTCGATCCCGACCACATTCTCGCTGTAACTGTTATTGCCATAGCCATTGGGTTCAGGATTTTTGAGGAGCGCAAAATCCAGGCGCCATTTGTCCGTTTTGTAGGTCGTACTCACGCCCAGCTGGTAGAAGTCCTCGAGCCCGATGTAGTAATTCGAGCTGAAGTAGTAGCTGTTGGAGTTGTACGGCAGATTACCGAACGGTGCCTTGACCACGCCGGCACGGACGATCCAGTCGGGTGTGAACTTATAGCCGACCCAGGCGTGATGAATGACCTGCATGTAGTCGTAGTAGCGCCATTCCACCGACAGGATCACATTGTCGATCTCGCCGTCGAGATTCAGGCGGAAGGTATCGAAGTTGAGTGCACCTTGCTGATTGCGATTGCTCTTATCGTACTGCTTGAGCGTGTAATTGAACCGGACTGCGCCACCCACATGGATCTTGGGCTTGGCGTCGCTGGCCTGTTTGACGGTTGCCGCTGCCTGCTTGGTCGATTTCTCGCTGGCCTGCTGGATTTTCGACTGATTCGCTTCGACTTTGTCGTTGCGCGCCTTTTCGGCGTCGAGTTGCTGCTGCATGAGCTGGATACGCTGCTGCATCGATTTCAGCGAGTCCATCATTTTCTGCATTTTCTGCGTTTCGGCACTGTCGGTGTTAGCCCAGGCACCTAGCGGCGCGATACTGACAGCCAGCCCAAAGGCCAGCGCTTGGTGATTAATTTTCATGGCATTTTTCCTTTTCGTTATCGGTTAGTTGCTTCTAACGTATTGTCGGATAATGCTTTTGAGTTGGTTCTCATCACATCGCATCGTGTTGCGATTGGCATGCACATCACACGCCTTAAGATGAAAAATGGCTGATTCATTAGCGCCGCTGTCGCGGCGGCGAAAGATCAGAAATAGGCGTAGTCGGTCGTACATCCCGCCCATGCATTCGCATGGTGCGGGTATATTCAATCACGTGCGTTATGGCTGTTTTGAGGAATTACCTGATTCCTCTTATGGCTTTCTTGGCACCGATTCCGGCTCGTCATCGTCGCTCATTTTCCAGGGCAGGATGCCCGGCGAGGTATGCAGGAAGTGCATGTATTTTTCGAACTGGTCGAGGATGTCGCTGATGAGCTGGTCCCGGTCGTAACCGAAGACATCATAGGCGCGACCGCCCCGGCGCAGATGGACTTCGGCGCGGAAGTACTGCTCGTCGCCATCCAGGCCGCGATCCATTTCGGGGAAAGCGAATGTAGGTTTGGCGAAGCCGCGCAGACGCACTTCATATTCGAAGGCCATGCCACCGGTGTGAATGACGGACAGTCCTGCCCGGCAGCGCTCGCTGTCGAGCTGGACAGTGACGGGCCAGCCTCGATTGTGCAGTTCCTGGCTCACGGACTCGAAGGCGGGGTAGGCCGTGTCGTGAATGAAGCCGGACACGGCGTCGCGCGTCGGGAACTCCATGAGGGTGCCGATGCGTTTCTGCCAGTGATCTTTCTCGGAAAGCCGACCATGTCGCCCCGCATTCATGTGGTGCTGCAGGCTGACTTCCCGGTGGGTTTCGATTTGCAAAGCCCGCCACATGCCGACGGCTGCGATCAGCATGATGATCGCGAAGGGCAGGGCAGCGGTGATCGAGGCGGTTTGCAGCGCACCAAGTCCCCCGGCCAGCAGGAGTACGGCGGCGACAATGCCTTGCAGGGTGGCCCAGAACACGCGTTGCCACACAGGCGTTTTGGCCGAGCCGCCGGAGGCGAGCGAATCGATCACGAGCGCGCCGGAATCGGCGGAGGTCACGAAGAACGTCACGATCAGGATGATGGTGAGGAAGGCGGTAATGCTGGTCAGCGGCAGGTGTTCGAACAGTTTGAACAGGGCGATGGCCTTGTTGGCTTCTACTTGGCCGATCAGCTGGGTGTAGCCGTCGATCATGATGGCGTGCAGTGCCGTATCGCCGAACACGGAGAACCAGAAGAAGGTAAACAGGGTGGGGACGAACATCACACCGACCACAAACTGGCGAATGGTGCGACCGCGGCTGATCTTGGCGATGAACAGGCCGACAAACGGCGCCCAGGAGATCGTCCAGCCGAAGATGAACAGGGTCCAGTTATCGATCCAGTTGCCGTTGGTATAGGCCTGCAGGTTGAAAGTGCGATCGACGATATTGCTGAGATAGCTGCCGGTGTTCTGTACGAAGGCCTTGAGGATAAAGATGGTCGGACCGACCGCGAACACGAACAGCACCAGCACGATAGCCAGCAGCATGTTGATTTGCGAGAGCCGCTTGATGCCCGCATCCATCCCCGCGACGACCGAAAGTGTGGCCAGTGCGGTAATCAGGCCGATGGAAATGATCTGTACGGTGATGTCGACCGGGATGCTTGGCCAGAGATAATTCAGGCCCGCATTCAGCTGAGCGACGGACAAACCCAGCGTGGTGGCGATGCCGAACATCGTGCCGAGAATGGCGAATACGTCCACGGTATGGCCGATGGGGCCGTAGATGCGTTCGCCGATCAGCGGATACAGCGCGGAGCGCATCGACAGTGGCAGGCCGTGGCGGAAGGAGAAATAGGCCAGCACCAGACCGGTAAAGCCATAAATGGCCCAGATGTGAAAGCCCCAATGGAAGAAGGTGATCTGCATCGAGAGACGTGCCGCTTCGATGGTCTGCGGGTCACCGACAGGGGGGGCGGCGTAGTGCAGTACGGGTTCGGCCACGCCATAAAAGAGCAAGGCAATCCCATAACCGGCGGAAAAGAGCATCGCGAACCAGGCTGAGAAACTGTATTCCGGTTCGGCATGGTCCGGGCCGAGCTTGATATTGCCCCAGGGCGAAATGGCGACGGTCACGATGAAGATCAGGAACACGGCCACGGACAGCATGTAGAACCAGCCGAAATCATCGGTGATATAGGCCAGGGTTGCCGAGAATGCTTTCCCGGCCTGTACAGGGTTGACGACGGTGCCGATTACCAGCAGGGCGATAATGACGACGGCAGGAATAAAAACGGGTAACAGAATGGTGCTCTGTTTCGGGCTTAGGCTAGGTGTGTGCATCGGTCCACTTTCGGGTGTTGTGCGCGGTTTGACGCGCGAGATCGCGCGGTCAGCCGGTCACACGGTGGGTGGTGTCGTTTTTATCCTAACCCGATTCGGTCGCTGGATGAAACCGCCAATGCCCCGCATTTCCCCAATGATCTAAGGAAATGCCCGCAGATGCGGGCATTTTTAGGCTCATTCATCTCGCGCTCAGGGCGGGGGAGCTATTTCAGGATGAGAAGGTGTTTTTTTGATGCGGGCGCGCGTCCCGGACCAGGAGTTCGTCGATGCTGCGGCGGGTTTTTTTCGGCCAGTTGCCTTCGGCGGGGTAGCCGACGGTAATCATGATGACGGGTAGATAGTGCTCCGCGATGTCGAAGGTTTCCTTGAACTTGATCGGATCGAACCCAATCATCGGGCCGGTGGCCAGACCCAGTGCGGTGGCCTCGGTCATCAGGTTCATGGCGGCGAGCGAGCCGGAGCGGATGGCTTCGTCATGGGCTCGACGCGGGTCGGCATAGCCGGTTTGCACGGCCTGGACGAAATAGTCGGCGAGCCCCTGATCGTAGATGCCGGCAGCCTGATCGGCCTCGGTGACTTCGGGAAAGCTGTGGTGGGACTGCAAATCACCCAGCACAACGATCACCAGCGGTGCCATTTCGACCTTGGCCTGATCGTAGGCAATTGCGCGCAGCGCCCGGCGCGCCTCAAGATCCTGCACGGCGAGAAAACGGGATTGCTGCATGTTGAATGCGCTGGGCGCCTGGCGGGCGGCATCGATCAATTGATTCAGGATCTCCGGGCTGACGGGGCGATCCGGGTCGTACATGTTGGCGGAAAAGCGTTGATGAATGGCGGTATGTGCGTCCATGAGAAGCTCCTGGGGATGAATCAAGCGGTTGTTTGAGTGCGGGTGGTTAAAGCGTGCCCATCTGGCCGGTTTGGTAGTCGTGGATGGCCTGTTGAATCTCGGCCTGGGTATTCATCACAAACGGGCCGCGATGGGCGATCGGTTCGCCCAGCGGCTGACCGGAAAGCAGCAGAAGGCCCGCTGCGTCCGCGGCATTAAGCCGGACGGTCTGCGCGTCGGACGGAAAAACCATCAACTGGCCGTCGGCGTGGGTTTGCCCGTCGGTATCCGTCACGGAACCGGCATACACATAACCCAAGAGCCGGAAACCGGGCTTGAGGTCGATGGTAACCGAGGTTCCGGCTTCCAGTTGGAGATCGGCCATACCGGCCCCGTCGGCCAGCGTGGTCAGCGCGCCCTGACCGGTGGTGTCGTTGAAGGTCCACTGATCAGCAATCAGTCGTGCCATGCCACCGGGAAAGGCGAGTTCGGGAATATCGTCGCCTTGCAGGTCCCGATAGGTCGGGTCGCTCATTTTCAGTGCGGCAGGCAAATTGATCCATACCTGAAATCCGTGCAGACCGTTGCTGTCGGTGGTGGGCATTTCCGAATGCACCACGCCCCGCCCCGCGCGCATCCACTGGGCGCCGCCGCTGCCGACCCCGCCCTGGTGCCCTTCGGAATCGCGATGCTGCAAACCGCCATGCAACAAGTAGGTAAGTGTTTCGAAGCCGCGATGCGGATGCGGCGGAAAACCGCCGATATAGTCATCTTTCACATTCGACTTGAGTTCGTCGACCATCAGGAAGGGATCGAGCTGGCCGGTGAAATCGTTGATGCGGCGGATCTTCACGCCGGCACCATCTTGCGTGGGTTGGGCGGTGCGCGTGGTAATTGTACTCATGCTGTGCTCCTGAATGTCGTTAACTGAAGGTTAGCTTAGATGAGTCTGTGTTCTGATAATATCGAAATAAATTGCATATAAATTTCGATTTTTTGATAACAAAAAGAGGCAGGTATGGACGATCTTCGCGCCTGGCGTTGGCTGATCGGGGTGATTGAGTTGGGCGGATTGCAGGCGGCGGCCAAGCAATTCCACAGGACGCCATCGACCCTCAGCCACGCGATCAAACAACTGGAGTCTCAGACCGGCCTCTCTCTGGTGGACTATGCGGGACGCCGTTTGGTTCTGACGGAAGTGGGGCGGTTGCTCACCGATCGCATCCGGCCCGTATTGCGCGATCTGGATAGTGTGAATCAGGTGGTCTGCCAGTTCGCGCGCGGGGTCGAACCGGTTTTGTCTGTCGCGATCGATCAGATCATCCCGCTCGCCGCCGTCGCGCCGGCCCTGGCGCACCTGGCCTGCGCGTTTCCGCATACCCGTCTTGAAATGTACGAGACGGTGCTGGGCGGCGGGCCTGCCCGGCTGCTGGCAGGCGAGGTGGGGCTCTATCTCGGTACGCAGTCGGTGGTGGGCCATGCGAGTGAATCGCTGGGGCAGATTCGTCTGGTGGCTTGTGCCGCTATCGATCACCCCTTGCAGCACTGGACGAGTGATACCGGTCAATCCATCGGCGAAGCCCGGTTGCGGGAGCACCGCCAGATCGTGATCCGGGATTCCGCACCGAGTCGGATGACCAATGGCAGTTGGCTGGCGGCGGAGCAACGGTTCACGGTGGACCATCTGCATACGGCAATCGGCCTGATCGAGTCGGGTTGGGGGTTTGCCTGGTTGCCGGATACGGTGATTGCAGGGCATCCGGGGATTGCGCCTCTGGCTCTGGCGTGTGCCATGAGCGAGCAGGCACCGCTGAATCTGGTGACACGACCGGATTTTCTGGCAGGCGTGGCCGGCGCCGCCTTTGTGCATGCCTTGCGGACCGGATTTAACGCGGGGGCTGGCGACGACGATTCGTCCCCGCCGGCTTGAGCCGGTGCAGGCTCAGGAAGGCTTCGTGTCGATGCCGGTCAGGGTGAAGGCATGAGGGTGTCGGATGACGCGGTCAAGTGATCGGGCCAGCACCCAAAGCATCAGCAGGAAGACTAAGGCGAGGGCGAGCCACCACAGCACGATCAGGCCGAACAGGGTGGGTGCCTGCATGAAGGTCGTCATCAGCGAATCCTGGTAATAGAAGAACCAGGTGTGATTGGGCGGAAACACACTGCGATGGAAGGCATTGAATACCTGCATCGGGCCAATCAGGGTGACGATCAGGCCTGCCGCCGCGATCGATAGCCCCGTGCCGGCGGAAAAGGCGCGAAAACCGGGTAATTCAATTTTCCGCCAGAGGCTGATCGCGACGACCAGTAACCAGCCGAGCAGAGCGAGAAAACCGATGCGGTCGCCAGCGACCACCACGCCCGAGACATCCGTGAGATGGGTCACTTCGGCAGGCGTCAGGAAAACGCCGAGGTCCCGCCCTTGCGGGTCGTGATAATGCAGTTTGGCCAA
>DATKTJ010000017.1:0-3636 GCA_035531235.1 Halothiobacillus sp.
CGAGCTATGCCCGACACTTCGGTATTTTGCAGCAGCGTGAAATCCAGTTGCACGGCCATCTCGGCCGCTGCAGTGATGACCAGCATTTCGGCGCTTTTACCCTGTGCCAGCGCATTCGAAAGCATGGGCTTCGAATAAAAATCGCCGCTGTCGCGCGTGACCAAAGTGATCGCCACATTGGGGTCCAGTTTGCGCAACTCGCGCACCAGTGTATATCCGGCCAGGCCGCTGCCCAGCACTACGATAGGTTTCATGGCTTTACCTTTAATTTTCCATCAGGCCGCACATAACAGTCAGCAGCTTACAACTCCACCATTTCAAAATCGGCCTTGGCCACGCCGCAATCCGGACATGCCCAGTTTTCGGGAATATCCGCCCACGCTGTGCCGGGCTTGATCCCCTCGGCCGGCAGGCCGACTGCTTCATCGTATACAAAACCACAAACTACACATTGCCAGACTTTCATATTGTTCTCCTAAGATTAAGCGGTTACTTTTGCCAACATGGCACTATATTGGTTGGCGTGGCGCTGTTCCACCTTTGCCAATGCCGCAAAGCGTTTCGCCGCTTTCTCCAGCATTGCCTGGAATTGCTCGGCGTGTTGCTTCGATTCGGCGATCTGCTCGCCAATCTCCTCAGCGGCAGCGGCATTGCCTTCCTGTTGTGCCGTTTTGAGAAAACCGGGGTACATTTCGGTGTATTCGTAAGTTTCACCCTCGATCGCCATTTCCAGGCAACGCGCGGGAGTCATGGTTTCCTTGGGGTAAAGCAGATCGAGGTGCCCGAACGCGTGCTGTACTTCCTGGGCGGCTGTCTCCTCGAAAATATGCGCCGTTGCCTCGTCGCCGGCGGAACGCGCGATCTTAGCAAAATAGCGATACTTGATGTGTGCCATCGATTCCCCGGCAAAAGCCGATTCGAGGTTGGCGACGGTTTTGATTTCAGTTCGTTGCATGGTGTTCTCCTTTAATTGATCGAGTGGTTGATGTCCACGGATGCACTTTGAGGCCAGGGCATCGATAAATCCAATTGATTGTCGATACTGTATCGATATGTATTTTAAATCGCATGGCGCGGGAGCGCAGATGGCCGGATTGGCCAGGGTTGGTCAAGCGGGATCAATCACCGCGGCAGGAACCGCGCTGGATGTTAATCCAGCGGCGGCGGACTTAAACCTGCAAGTCGCGCAACAGGGAGGCGCGGGCAGCAGGCGGAACGGGATCTGTTGCGGCCTGGTAGTTCGGGTGATCGACACCCATGCTCAATCCGGCACCTTGTTTCAGGGAGCGCGACATTTCCGCGGTAAGTTCAAAGCGAAGAAAGTGGACCGCCGAGGTCTTCTGTTCGTTGGAGCGTTCCAAATCCTCGTCGGCAATCGCAAAGACCCGTTCGAAACCCGCCACTTTCACCCACACGCGTTGTTCTATATCGATCATCCGGGCAAGCATGCGGTGGCGTTCGTCGACATCTTCGTATTCGATCAGCATGGTGGCTTTCCAGTTGCAGCCATCCGGGATAAGCGGGTTGTAGGCATCGAGTTCTTCCCGGATACCGTCCTCCTCGAATATCTTTTCCGCGCGCAGCATTTCCTGCACCTGGTAGCGGATCGTCTGTTCATCCTCGAATAACAGTGTGACGTGCGCGCCCAGCGCGATGTTGCGCTCCTTCTTGTGCGCCATCACCTCGGCGCGGATCGTATTGCGCGCCTTGGCGTAGGCTTCCAGCGTCATCAGCTTGTCCTGGGTCAGTTTTGCCATAATTATTTGTGCTGGCCGGCGATCGGCCCCTCCTTGAACAGGTTGTCCTTCAGCTCATGGTCGAACGCCGGGTCATGGCGGCGTATCCACTCCAGCACCATCGCGGCGTGTTCCTTTTCCTCGTCGCGGTTGTGGGCGAGTATCTTTTTCAGTTCCGGATCGGTGGCGGCATCCACGCGCTGGTTGTACCAGTCCACCGCTTCCAGTTCTTCCATCAGGGATGTAATTGCACGGTGCATGTCCATGGTGGCGACGGATAATTTCTCGACTTGCTCGTGATAGCCTTCGTTTGCCATTTGTTTCTCCTTGGTCGGTATGGTGGTCTATAGCCCGTAGGCGATGCGGATCAGCGTGAGCGGATGCAGTTTTTGCGCCGTTGTTTTGCCGATACCCTGCATGATGTGCCGACCGGCGATGGCGCAGTCCGAGCTGACATAGTCCGGTTCGCTTGCAGCCATCTGCTTGAACACCGGCTTGCCGATCCTCATCGACTCTGCAAAGAATTCGCTTTTGACGCCCCAGGTGCCGTCGTGGCCAGAGCAGCGCTCTACCGTATTGATCTCGGTCCCGGGAACCAGTTGCAGCATTTCGCGGGTCTTCAGGCCAAGATTCTGCACCCGCAGGTGGCACGGCACATGGTAGGAGACCTTGCCCAGCACGTTCTTGAAATCGGTCTTGAGCAGGCCGTCCCTGTGGCGCAGCACCAGATATTCGAACGGATCATACATCGCCTCGGCGACTGCCTTCACGTCCGCGTCATCCGGGAACATCAGCGGCAACTCCTGCTTGTACATCAGCGTGCAGGAAGGAACCGCTGTCATGATCGCATAGCCTTCGCGTGCCAGCTTTACCAGATGGGGAATGTTGGTTTCCTTGAGGCGGGCGACAGCTTCGAGATCGCCCAGCTCGAGTTTGGGCATGCCGCAGCAGGCTTCCTTTTCGACCAGGCGTGCCGGTATCTCGTTATGGGCCAGGATGCCGAGCAGGTCGTGGCCGATGCCCGGTTCGTTGTAGTTGATGTAACAGGTTGCATAGATCGCCACTTTGCCGGGCGTGCGTTCGCCGTTCTTGACCGGGAATTGTTCAGACGGCACGGCATTGTTGCGGAATGGATGGCTGCTGTATTCGGGCAACTGGCGATCCTGATGGATGCCCAGCACACCGTCCATCGCCTTGCGGGCGACAGAATTTTTGTTCACCGCGTTCACCGTTTGGGCGACTACCGGAATGGATGCCAGCTTGCCCATCAGATCGGTGCTGGACAACAGCTTGTCGCGGAATCTGGTTTCGCCTTTTTTGAATTTCAACGCCTTGGCGCGCAGCATCAGATGCGGGAAATCCAGGTTGAACTGGTGCGGCGGCACATAGGGACATTTGGTCATGAAACACATGTCGCACAGGTAGCACTGGTCTACGACCTTCCAGTAGACCGTTTTCTCGACGGTGTCGAGTTCGTTCGAGGGGCTTTCGTCTATCGCGTCGAACAGGGTGGGAAATGCATTGCACAGGTTGAAGCAGCGCCGACAGCCATGACAGATGTCAAAGACACGGTGCAACTCCTCATCCAGCGAGGTTTCGTTGTAGAACTCGGGATTTTGCCAATCCAGCGGATGGCGCAGCGGCGGTTCAAGATTGCCTTCGCGTGTGCTCATTTTATTCCTCTTGTTGGCAAATCATAAGAATTCATCAGGCCCTTATATTTCTCCGCCATATTGATCCGGAGATACACAATATAAAGATTAAGGAATCTCTGATTAAGTCCTGAACGATTTCGTTTCATGCTGTCAGAAGCGAAGATCGAACAAACGGAACCGAACGATGAAACAAATGACGCTCTCTCCAGGTGGCTTTGACAGGTACGGCAAGACGACGCGTCGCG
>DATKTJ010000018.1:0-60522 GCA_035531235.1 Halothiobacillus sp.
TCACCGTAGATATCCTGAACGGCGGCTTTCTGATCCGCATCAGGCACCCAAACGGTGTGAATGGTGGCATAGCGACCATCCAGGCCTGGTATCTGGTCGATATCCTGCTTGAAATGGAGCACAAGGGGATCACCCGTGCCAATGTCGATACGGATGCTCGAATCCGCCGTCGAATGCAGGTATCCCCGATGGAATGAATCCAGAGTCCAGATAACGCCACTGCCTGCGCCAGCCCACGCCTTCATATTCTGCAGCCGCTGCTCGATCATCATCCCTGAAATATAGGGCGCGGCAGCCAGACCGCCCACCACAGCCAGCCCCACCACGCCCGCAATCACTTTTTTCATGGCTCAATTATCCTTAACTTTGATGTTTTTACTATTCCAGACATTAGCCACGTAAAAATAACACAGGTCTTGTGGCCACCAAATCCCAGGCGACTCAGGACAGTTTGCCGTGACAGTATTTGTATTTCTTGCCCGATCCGCACCAGCAGGGCTCATTGCGCCCAATTTTCGGCTCCGTGCGGGAGGAGACGGGTGCGTCATCGATCAACTCAGCATTGTTTTCCGCACCGGAAAACTCGGCGAATGCATCGTGCCGCAGCTGTAAACGGCTCTCATCGACATGCTGGGACTCAACCACTTCGTCCAGCATATCGTCGAATACCTGCTCCCCTTGCTCAGGACTCGGGGCGATCGACAGCCGACTGAGAATCTTGATGACGTCGAGATTGATCTCGTCGAGCATCCGACTGAACATTTCGAAGGCTTCGCGCTTGTATTCCTGAGTCGGGTTTTTCTGCGCGTAACCACGCAGGCCGATACTCTGGCGCAGATAATCCATCGCCGCCAGATGTTCTTTCCAGTGCCCGTCCAACACCTGCAGCAGGATACCTTTCTCAAACTGCCGTAGGGATTCGGCGCCCGCCAGGGTTTCTTTCAGAGCGTAATCCTCTTCCAGGGCCGCAATCACTTTCTCCAGCAGGGATTCCGCATGCAGATTCTTGTCTGAATCCAGCCAGTCCTGAATGGGCAACACCTGACCGAAATCCTCGCCGAGCACCTCGGTAAGCCCCGGAACATCCCATTGCTCTTCCAGGGCCTCAAGCGGGACATACTTCACGAAGACATCCGTCAACACTTCGCGCCGCATGGGTACGATGATGGCCGCCGTGTCGATGGCCGCCATGACGGCACGTCGCTGATCGTAAATGACCTTGCGCTGCTCATTCGCCACATTGTCGTAATCCAGCAGATGTTTCCGCTGATCGAAGTTATGCCCTTCGACCTTGCGTTGTGCATTTTCGATCGCCTTCGTGACCCAGGGGTGCTCGATCGCCTCGCCGGCCTGCATCCCGAGTTTCTTCATCAAACCCGCCACGCGATCGGAGGCGAATACCCGCATGAGATTGTCTTCCAGCGACAGGAAGAAGCGCGTCGAGCCAGGGTCACCCTGACGCCCCGAACGGCCGCGCAGCTGGTTATCCACGCGACGTGATTCGTGACGTTCGGTTCCCACGACATGTAGCCCGCCCGCCGCAATGGCCGCATCGTGTCGGGCCTGCCATGCGTCCTTTACCCGTTGTTTTTCAGCATCGGTGACTTCTGCGCCCAGATCGAGCAACTCTTGCTCGGGATTCCCCCCCAGCACGATATCGGTGCCGCGACCGGCCATGTTCGTGGCAATCGTGACCGCGCCCGGCCGGCCGGCTTCCGCGATAATTTCCGCTTCACGTTCGTGGTGCTTGGCATTGAGCACATTATGCTCAATGCCGTTTTTGGTCAGTGCGGCGGAAATGACTTCCGATGACTCAATGGATGCCGTACCAACCAGAGTCGGTTGATTACGTTCACGCGCAGCCAGAACATCCTTCGCGATCGCCTCATATTTTTCGGCCTGGGTCAGGAAGACCAGATCCCCATGATCGGTCCGCTGTACCAGCCGATTGGTCGGGATCATCACCACTTCCAGATGATAGATTTCGGCCAGTTCGCGCGCTTCGGTATCGGCCGTCCCCGTCATGCCCGACAATTTCTTGTACAGGCGGAAATAATTCTGGAATGTGATTGAGGCGAGCGTCTGATTTTCCGCCTGAATCGGCACGCCTTCCTTGGCTTCGACGGCCTGATGCAGGCCCTCGGACCAGCGTCTGCCGGCCAAGGTGCGCCCGGTGAACTCGTCAACGATGATGATTTCGTTGTCCCGGACGATGTATTCGACATTCCGACGGTAGATGGCATGGGCACGCAACGCAGAATTCAGGTGACTGAGCAGCATGATGTTGTGCGCGTCGTACAGCGAGTCGCCTTCGTCGAGCAGACCAATCTGGATCAACAGGCTTTCCGCGCGCTCGAACCCCTGTTCTGTGAGGAACACCTGCTTGTTTTTCTCGTCGACGGTGAAGTCGCCCCGCTCGTCGTCCGTCAAAGGCGGCTCGTCGTCCTTGGGTTCTTCACGGGCCTGGCGCTTCAGTTCCGGCATCAGGCCGTTGATTTTTTGATAGGTTTCAGAGGAATCCGCAGCAGGCCCGGAAATGATCAGCGGCGTACGCGCTTCATCGATCAGGATCGAATCCACCTCATCGACGATGGCATAGACAAGCTCGCGCTGCATCACGTTGTCCGGGCTGAAGGCCATGTTGTCGCGCAGGTAATCAAATCCCAATTCGTTGTTGGTGGCATAGGTCACATCACACCGGTAGGCGTCGTATTTGCTGCGCTGGTCCATCTCTGGCACCACAATGCCAACAGACAGTCCTAGAGCGGTGTACAACCGCCCCATCCACTCGGCATCACGGCGCGCCAGGTAGTCGTTCACCGTCACCACATGAACACCCTGACGGGTCAGCGCATTCAGATACACCGCCAACGTCGCAACCAGGGTTTTCCCCTCGCCGGTACGCATCTCGGCAATCTTTCCTTGATGCAAAGCCATCCCGCCGATCAGCTGCACATCGAAATGGCGCATGCCGAGCACACGATGGCTCATTTCCCGGCATACGGCAAAGGCTTCGGGCAGAAGTTTGTCCAGGGTCTCCCCCTGTTGCCAGCGCTGATGAAACTCATCGGTTTTGGCACGCAGCGCCTCATCATTCAACGCCTGCATCTGAGCTTCCAGAGCGTTTATTTCCGCCACTCTTTGACTCATCAGCTTGATGACCCGATCATTTTGGGTGCCAAAAATTTTCCGGACGATTCTTGAGATCATGAACACAACTTTCCGCTTGAATAAAGTAAGGTGGACCACCGTGGCTGGCCAAAGCCCCCAGAACTACCTGTCTCACCGATAGCAAATCGGTTGGAATGTTACGGTAGATACGGCCTAATTGGTAGGGAAGACAACTGAATTAGCCATTAACGGGGTTTGAATCCAGGGCGGATCGAGCGCGCCATCCACGGGTTGCTACAGACATATCGATCACTTTCTTATAAACCAGGAATATGCCCAGAGCGTTACAATGCCCGAAGAAATGACCTCTATCGCAAACCCGGACCACCCCAAGACATGAAACCCGGTCAGTATGATGCACTCAAACCCATTGCCAAACGCGCCGGACTGATCAAGATGTTCGACCTGTTTCTGCAAGAAAGCCTGCCTCGTGAGCTGATCGGCCGGTTGCGTGTGCTGAACCTTCGAGACGGCATTCTAGTTCTGGGCGTAGATCACGCTGCGCTGGCCACCCAGGTGCGCTTTCAAGCCCGGAGCTGGCTACCCCGTCTCAATGCAGCCGCCAGCAAGCAGGGCAATCTCCCCGTCCTTCTCGGAGTCGAAACCCGTATCGCTACGGATATCCCCCGACCAAAAATTCGCCGGACAGGCCAGGAACCCGATACACAGACCCGTCATGCACTCCTGAATATGGCCAACGAAGAATCTGACCCTGGGCTTGCGCAGGCATTACGCCGACTGGCAGACGTTCAGCTCAAGGCGCCGCAGCAATCATCTTCGACACCGGACGCCACGGATTAACCTTCCACCCAAAAGACGATCAGCCGCGCTACTTTGAATCGCATAATGAAAAGGCCCCGAAACGGGGCCTTTTGCGAGTACTAGGGCGACTCAACTCGCCATTTGCGCCACAGGACGGGCAAAGGTGACAGGGGGCAACTCTTCACGTTCAAAGGTGATGCGCTCATAGGCATCTTCCTGGGCCAGCAATGTCCGCAGCAACTGGTTATTCAGGTAATGCCCCGACTTGTGGCCGGTGAACGCGCCGATGACACTGCAACCCAGAAGATACAGATCACCGATGGCATCAAGGATCTTGTGCTTGACGAACTCGTCGCCGTAGCGCAAACCATCCTCGTTGAGAATATGCGAGTCGCCCACCACAATGGCATTGTCCACGCTGCCGCCCAGGGCCAGATTACGCTGACGCATCATTTCCAGATCACGCATGAATCCAAACGTTCGCGCCCGCGCCACTTCCTTGACGAAGGTGGTGGAGGAGAAATCGATTTCGGCCAAACGCGCGGAATCCGCCAGGGCGGGGTGGTTGAAATCGATCGACATGGCCACTCGGAAACCGTCGTGCGGATCAAAGCGCACCCAGCGGTCGCCATCGACAACCTCAACTGACTTCAGAATGCGGATGAACTGCTTGGGTGCATCCTGCTCTTCAATGCCGGCAGACTGGATCAGAAACACGAACGGGCTGGCGCTGCCATCCATGATCGGCATTTCCGGCCCGTCGATCTCGACATGGCAGTTATCAATCCCAAGGCCCGCCAAGGCCGACATGAGATGCTCCACCGTGGATATCCGGGCGCCTTTTTTCACGAGGGTCGTGGACAATTGTGTCTCACCCACATTGAAGGCATGGCCGCTGATGTCCACCGGCTCAGCCAGGTCAACGCGGTGAAACATGATCCCCGTATCCGGCGCGGCCGGGCGCAGCGTGAGCCGCACCTGCTCGCCGGTATGCAGACCGATGCCCGTCGCACGAATGCTATTTCTCAACGTTCGCTGGTGTACCAAGACACAACCTCATGACAAATTTATTAAAGGATTATCGCACGGACAGCCTCGGACAAGAATGCCTGAATTTGTCAATCAATCAAAACTTCAGCCTAATCATATCGAAACACGATCGATACACAGCTAATGATAAGGCTTGGAACACAAGCTAATAAATCCCCGAGTAAATTACCAGCATTCTTGTGTAAAACATGTCACACATCAATTTACAAACAAAAACGCCGCCACCGGATCACCCCGGCAACGGCGTTCGCGCTCAAGACATCCGGATGAAAATCAGGCCAGGAGACGATTCAACCGGGTAACGAAATCCGCTGCATCGCTCAGGTGTCCGCCTTCCGCCAGCGTTGCCTGGCCCAGCAACACACGCGCGACATCTTCAAAACGACCGTCATCCGCTTCGGCGGCCGCACGCTGCAATAGCTTGTGCGCGGGATTGATCTCAAGAATCGGCTTGACCACCGGCGCTTGCTGCCCCGCCTCTTTCAGCAGCCGCTGCAGGTGCATGCTCATCTCCTCCTCGGTCGTCACAAGACAGGCCGGAGAGTTCACCAATCGTTTGGATACACGCACATCATCAACCTGATCCGACAATGCCTTCTTGAGTCGCTCGACAAGCGCATCCTGGGTTTCCTTGGCTTCGGGCGTTTCTTCGTCTGCTTCTTCATCGAGGGACAATTCAGCACGGGTCACCGACTTGAACTTCTTGCCGGCGAATTCCGTCAACTGGGACATCAACCACTCGTCGATCCGATCCCACAACAACAATACTTCGATGCCCTTCTTGCGGAAAATTTCCAGATGGGGCGAGGCCAATGCTGCTGCGTAGGAATCGGCGATGATGAAGTAAATCTCGTCCTGGCCTTCCTGCATCCGCTCGATCGCCGCGTTGAGACTGACCGTTTGCTCGTCATTCCCGGTATGGGTTGACGCAAATCGCAGCAAGCCGGCAATTTGCTCTCGGTTGCCGAAGTCCTCGCCCACCCCTTCTTTCAGCACCTGGCCGAAGGTCGACCAGAATTTGGCATATTTTTCGGACTCGTTGGACGCCATCTGCTCCAGCATGCCGAGTACCCGCTTGACCGAGCCCTGGCGAATCGTGTCCAGAATCCGGTTGGACTGCAGAATTTCACGTGACACGTTCAACGGCAGGTCGGCGGAATCGATCACCCCGCGTACGAAGCGCAGATAGCGCGGCATGAGTTTTTCCGCGTCGTCCATGATGAACACGCGCTTCACATACAGCTTGACGCCCTGTTTCGATTCCCGATCCCAGAGATCGAACGGCGCGCGCCCTGGCAGATACAGCAGCGAAGTGTATTCGGTCTTTCCTTCAACCTTGTTGTGCGACCAGGCAAGCGGTGCCTCCCAATCGTGGCCTACATGCTTGTAGAACTCGGTGTATTCCTCGTCGGAAATCTCGGATTTTGACCGCGCCCACAGCGCATGCGCATCATTGACACGCTCCCATTCAGGAACATCGACAGTCTGGTCTTCGGACGCCTCGTCTTCCGATTTGGTCTCAACTTTCAGCATCTCGACAGGGAAGGTGATGTGATCCGAGTACTTGCGAATCACGGAACGCAGGCGCCAGTCGTTGGCGAAATCGTGATGATCGTCCCGCAGATGCAACACAATCGTGGTACCGCGCTCTGCGACATCCACCGCTTCAAGCGTGTACTCGCCCTCGCCGCGCGATGTCCAGCGAACGCCATGCTCATGCCCGGTGCCCGCACGGCGGGTCGTCAGCTCCACTTCTTCTGCCACGATAAACGCCGAATAGAACCCGACCCCGAACTGGCCGATCTGCTGCATATCCTTGGACTGATCCTGACTGAGCTTTTGCATGAACGCCTTGGTGCCGGAACGAGCAATCGTCCCCACATTCTGGATCACTTCATCGCGATTCATCCCGATACCGTTATCGGTAATCGTGACCGTTTTGGCCTGCTCATCGAAAAGTACACGAATACGGAGCGACTCATCGCCCTCGTACATGGCCTCATCCGAAATGGCCTCGAATCTCAGTTTGTCGCAGGCATCCGAGGCATTGGACACCAACTCCCGCAAGAAAATTTCGGGGTTGGAGTACAGCGAATGGATCATCAGCTGCAGCAGTTCTTTAACTTCGGTTTGAAAACCATGGGTTTCAGGCTGGCTCATAGAACACACATCTCCGACTGGAAGGGTAAAAGCAAAAAACACCCCTGCGTTGTGTGGACACAGGGGTGTTTTTCAAGAGCACATCGAAATTACTAGGCGTAATTCGAGTACGGCGGGTAGCAGAAGCCACCTGCCCTGAGCGCGAGAATCAGGCGAGTTTTTCGCGGATACGTGCTTTCTTACCGGTCAGGCCGCGCAGGTAATAGAGCTTGGCGCGACGAACATCACCGCGACGCTTCACTTCGATCGAAGCGATAGCCGGGCTGTAGGTCTGAAATACACGCTCCAGGCCTTGGCCGTAGGAGATCTTGCGCACGGTAAAGGCGGAGTTCAAGCCACGGTTACGCTTGGCAATCACCACGCCCTCAAAGGCCTGAAGACGCTCACGGTCACCTTCCTTCACTTTGACCTGAACGACGACGGTATCGCCAGGACCAAACACCGGGACTTCACGAGTCATTTGCTCGGTTTCGATCTGCTGAATGATATTGCTCATAACTTAACTCACCTACTAAACGTTCGTTGCAGCAGAATGCAGCCATTCTGCGGTCAGTAATGCGCGCGCTCGTTCATCGAGGCCACGCTGATAAAAAAGATCCGGTCGGGCAGTTGCCGTCACACACAATCGTTGAAGCGCTCGCCAGGCCTCAATGGCCTGGTGATCTCCCGACCGCAGCACGCCAGGTACGGTCATTCCTTGCCACACATCCGGGCGCGTATAGTGCGGGTGATCGAGCAACTGTGCCTCGAAGGAGTCCTGCACCACGGACTCCGCATCCCCCAACACCCCCGGCAAACGACGGGCAATGGCATCGATCACCACCATTGCCCCAAGTTCGCCCCCCGACAGAACATAATCGCCAATCGATACCTGCTCGTCGACGAGGGAATCGATCACACGCTGATCGATTCCCTCATACCGACCGCATACCAGGATCAGTGCTGTTTCATCCACGAGGGCATGGACAGCAGCGCGATCCAGGCGCCTTCCCTGCGGCGACATCAACAACACCCGAGCGCCGATTGTACGCGCCTTGGCGGCTGAGATTGCCGCAGCGAGGGTCTCGGGGATCATCAGCATCCCGGGACCGCCACCGAAGGGCCGGTCGTCCACCGTGCGATGCCGATTCACGGCAAAATCACGGGGCGAAATCGTATCCATCTGCAAGGCGCCGGACTCGATGGCCACCCGAGGGATGCCACTGCCCCCAACGGCCGTCACCAATTCCGGGAAAAGCGTGACTACCGTGACGCGCATGCGCAACCGACCTAAAAGTCCGGGTCCCAGTCCACGACAATCAGGCGCTTGTCGAGATCGATGGAAACCAGCACCTGGTCCGGGATGAAGGGAATCAACCGCTCCCGATCACCCTGAACAACCAGGACATCATTCGCGCCCGTCTCGATCAATTCCTGCACTTCACCGAAGGGCTGACCACTGACATGCTCCACCCGGCAACCGACCAGATCACGCCAGTAGTACTCACCCTCGGCCGCCTTGGGCAGATCGGCGGCGGACACGATGACATGCATACCGGTCATTGCCTCTGCATGGGTTCGATCATCGACACCCTGCAGCTTGGCGACAATGCCCTTGCTCTGCTTTGCAAAGGTCGTAACCTTTATCCACTGCCCCGGCGTGCCCGGCGTATCCGACGCCACATACCAGCGCTTATAACGCTGGATACCGTCCTCAGGACGCGTATGCGACGACACCCACACCCAGCCCTTGATGCCAAAGGCTCGGCCGATGACGCCGATCACAATCGGGTCGATCGGGCCGCTTAGACGGCTATCTTCCGGGCTGGACACGGTGATTTTAGACAGCAGCCACAGCCTGCTTGCTGTTTTCACGAACCAGCGCAGCCACACGATCGCTTGGTTGCGCGCCCTGACCGACCCAGTGCTGCAAGCGCTCCAGATTGATCAGCAGACGAACTTCGGCGCCGCGAGCAACCGGGTTAAAAAAGCCAACGCGCTCAATATAAGCCCCGCTATCACGTGCATGACGCTTGTCGGTGACTACCAAATGATAAAAGGGGCGCTTTTTTGCACCACTGCGAGCTAAACGGATCGATACCATGTGCAATTCATCCTGTTTCTAAGGGGGTGTTCGAAAAAAAAGCTCACCGCGCCTTTTCAAAATTCAAGGCGCGTGATTTTACGCAAGTTTTTATAAAAATAAAGCTTTGCTTGAAAAAAAGATCAAACGAGTCGGGAATCCCTGCGCGGAAAAGTCGGATGACACACATGCATCATCCGGTTTCAGTTTGCGGATATCCAATCAAAAAATGGCTTTTATCCCTCACGCATCATAGGGGTCGCGCAAGACGATCGTTTCATCCCGATCGGGTCCGGTGGAGATGATATCCACCGGCACACCGGATAATTCCTCGATGCGACGGATATAGCGCCGAGCATTTTCCGGCAGCCCATCGAGCGTACGAACCCCAACGGTCGACACCTGCCAGCCCGGCATCTCCTCATAGACAGGAATGCAGCGCGCATAGGTATCTGCGCTCAACGGGGCCACACTCAGCGGATGCCCGTCAAGCTCATATCCCACACAGATACTGATCTTATCGATGCCATCAAGCACATCCAGCTTGGTCAGGCATAAACCGGAAATACTGTTGATTTCGACCGCGCGGCGCAACGCGACCGCATCGAACCAACCACAACGCCGGGCCCGGCCCGTAGTGGCACCGACTTCATGCCCCTTGACCGCCAGGTGTGTGCCGATCTCATCGTCCAGCTCGGTCGGGAACGGGCCGCCACCGACGCGCGTCGTGTATGCCTTGGTAATCCCCAAGATGTAATCGAACGCCAACGGGCCAACCCCTGTCCCGGTGCTGGCGCCACCGGCCGTGGTATTGGACGAGGTGACATAGGGGTAGGTGCCGTGATCAATATCCAGCAGCGTACCTTGCGCACCCTCGAACATGAGGTTGGCACCTGCACGGCGCAGGTCCATCAACCGGCTGGGCACATCACCCACCATCGGGGACAGAATTTCGGCTTGACCGAGGACCCGGTCCAGAACTTCCTGGAAATCAATCGGGGTTGTCTGAAAATAATGCCGCAATACAAAGTTATGGAAATCCAGTACTTCACCCAGCTTGGCCGCCAACCGCTCACGGTGGAAAATATCCTCGAGGCGGATCGCACGTCGGGCCACCTTGTCTTCATAGGCCGGGCCGATGCCGCGCCCCGTGGTGCCGATTTTGCTCGCACCCCGTGCCTTCTCGCGAGCCTGATCCAGAGCGACATGATACGGAAGGATCAGCGGGCAGGCTTCCGAAAGCATCAGTCGCTCACGCGCAGGCACACCCTTCGCTTCCAGCTCGGACATTTCGTGGATGAGCGCATCGGGTGACAGCACAACCCCGTTACCAATCAGGCACTGAACATTTTCCCGCAGCACGCCGGATGGGATGAGGTGCAGGACGGTTTTCTTGCCCTCGATCACCAATGTGTGGCCGGCGTTATGCCCCCCCTGGAAGCGAACCACGGCCTGGACGGATTCCGTCAACAAATCGACAATCTTGCCCTTGCCCTCATCGCCCCATTGCGATCCGAGCACAACAACACTTTTACCCATGATTGGTATCACCCATTAACTGCCATAAATTCTGTGTTGCCTCAGTGCCCGGAACCAATCTGGCCTCGGATTCACTCAAGGGTCGATTCGTCATGATGACCCGCCGTCCCAACCCTCTCAGACGGGTGACTTCGCTCATCAATGCTTCGTTGTCATAACGTGCGGGGGCATAGATTGCGCACGCGGCAGGCTCATCCTGTGTGAAGAATCGCAACAAATCCCGCAGGTCGGTCGAGAATCCGGTCGCCGGGCGAGCTCGTCCAAATGCCTGGCCGATATCATCGTAACGCCCCCCGCGCGCAATATCGCGCCCCAGACCTTCCACATAGGCTGCGAAAACCAGGCCGGTCTGATAGTGATAACCATGCAGCTCGGAAAGATCGACCAGAACAGTCACCGACGGGAAGCGCTGCTCGATCAGTTGAGCGATCGTGCGCAGACGTTCCAGCGCTTGTTTCATCGCGCCCGTCAATACAGGACGCAACAGTACTTCGGCCTCAACCAGGGTCGATGCCCATTCACCGTGGAGACGGCACAATGCCAGCAGGCCCTGACGATACTCTGGCGCCAAATTCATTCCAGACAGCAACTCATCCATCTCGGAGGCCGCCTTGCGCTGCAGGGCGTCCCGCAACATATCCTCATCAGAGTCGCTCAACCCGACACCAGCAGCCAGCTCGCGAAACAGATCGACATGCCCGAGGTCGAGGACCATCTGTGTCAATCCGGCGGCCTGGAGCACATCCAACATCAGCATGATGATTTCCAGATCACCCTCGACCTCGGCCACGCCGTAAAGCTCAGCCCCAGTCTGCATGGGCGTTCGACTACCGCCCAGCCCATCAGGGCGCGCACGCACCACCGTACCGATGTAGCAGAGGCGACGTTCGGCTTCCGACTTCATACTGTGCGCATCGATGCGGGCGATCTGAGGCGTCATATCCGCCCGCAATCCCAGCTGGCGACCAGTCAGTCCGTCGGTCATCTTCAGCGTGTCCAGCGTCAGTGCTTCGCCCGCGCCCACAAGCAGCGAATCAACGAACTCCACCAGCGGCGGAATCACCAGATCATAACCAGCCACGTCGAAACGACTGAGGAGAAGTGCACGCAACTGCTCAATCTTTCGGGTCTGCTCGGGTAACAACTCGTCGATACCGGCCGGCAAGGCCCAACGCGAGGTTTTGTGCGACATGAAAATATCCTAATAAAAGACGGGGCATAACCCGCCCTGCTGCATTAATAATGAGCCAGACTCAAGAGCACAACGCCGAATCCCAATGTGATCAGGGCTACGAGCCGCAACGTCTTATCCGGGGTGCCGGCCATCCTCAACGCCATCGAGCGATAGCTTCGAGGGCTGATGAACGGCATTAATGCCTCGATAATCAGCACCAGCCCGATAACTTGCAACCACAGATGCCCCAAAATCGTCTGACTCCAGATGGATGATCCCAGCGCGGGTCAGGGTTTGTTCGAACCGGTCACATGACTCGAATCAGTCGAACCCGGTAAACCCGGCGCACGAAAATATCGGAAGAACTGACTGTCCGGATTCAGAACAAACGTGTTGTCACCCTGACCGAACGCCTTCTTATAGGCACTCAGGCTTCGGTAGAACTCGAAGAAACTCGGATCTTTGCCGTAAGCCTCGGCATAGGTCTTGGCAGCCTGGGCATCCCCTTCGCCCCGAATCTTGGCCGCCTGCCGATTGGCCTCGGCCAAAATGACCTCACGCTGACGATCGGCGGTGGCAGTGATCTTTTTCGCCTGTTCTTCACCGCGGGAGCGGATGGACTGAGCAACCGCAAATCGTTCTTTTTCCATCCGGGAATACACGGACTTCCGCACTTCTTTGGGTAATTCGATCTGCATGATGCGGATATCCGAGATCTTGATACCCAGGCCCTTGATATCCTTGTTAGTGGAATCGATCACATGGTGCATGAACAGGTCACGATCTCCGGAGACAACTTCATTCAGGGTCAGACTGGATATCTGGCTCTTCATGCTATTGCGCACGATCTGATCCATCCGGTCCTTCGCAATGCGCTCTTCGCCGCGCGTGGCGCGGTAGAAATCGGCCGGATTCACAATGCGCCACTTGATGTAGTAATCCACGATCAGGTTTTTCTGTTCACTCGTCAGAAAACGCTCGGGCTGCGAGGTCGCGGTCAAAACGCGCTTATCGAACAGGCGGACACTGTTGATAAAGGGAATCTTGAAATGCAGACCGGGATCGAAACCCGCCTGAACAATTTCACCCAAACGAAACTCCAGTGCGGTCTGGTACTGCTTGACCTGGAATGTTGCCGTAGAGAGCAGAAACACCGCTACCACGAGAATGGGCAGGATCACCCGGTTAATGATATTCATGGCGCGCTCCTTGTGCGCAGACCGCTGCGGTTATCGTTGTTCACGCTGTCCCGCTTTGCCTGACTATCGTCCGACGATGGCAAGGACGGCAGGGGCAGAATTGCGTTATCGGCAGCAAGTGCCGACTTGGCGGGCACCTTCCCGCTTCCTGAGTCCTGACTGCCGAGCGGCAGATAGAACACATTGTTCGATTTACCCGAGTCAATGACGACATTCCGGTTCTTGCTCAGAACATCGGAAACCGTATCCAAGTACATACGCTCACGCGTCAACGCGGGTGCCAACAGATAGGACGACAACAGCTGATTAAATCGTGATGCCTCACCCAGGGCTGCATTGACCACCTTGGATTGATAACCTTGCGCCTGTTCGGCGATTTGTGCCGCATCACCGCGGGCACGCGGTACCACCTGATTGGCATAGGCCGACGCTTCACTGATATAGCGCTGCTCGTCTTCCCGCGCACGAATGGCATCCTCAAAGGCAGGCTGCACGGCTTCGGGTGGCTGGATATCCTGGAGGTTGACCGATTGAACCTTCAGCCCCGTGTCGTAGATATTCAGCAAATCCTGCATCCGGTCCTGCACCAGACCTGCGATTCCGCCCCGCCCATCCGTCAGGATGTAATCCATTTTCTTGGACCCAACCACTTCCCGAATGGCACTTTGCATGACATCGGAAAGCGTGGTGTCTGGATCGCGAACATTGAACAGATACTTGACCGGATCGCTGATCACGAACTGGCTGCTGATTTTGACCTCGACAATATTTTCATCGTTTGTCAGAGAGGTCATCTTCAGTTGTTTATCGCGAACCTCATCCACATTCACCTTGATGACGGTAGCAATCGGGTATGGCAGGTGCCAATGCGGCCCCGCAGTGGTGGTATCGGTATATTCGCCGAACTGCAGCACGATACCGCGCTGCCCCGCATCAATCGTGTAGATTCCAGACAACATCCAGGCCGCAAAAGCGAGCACGGCGATACCGGCCACGGCTTTACCACCACCCGCATTGCCCATGGCCCCGCCAAATTTCTTCTGCAGACGCTCGAGCGCATCGTCGATATTGGGCGGCTTACCGCTACGGCGGGGGTTGGACCAAGGATCGTTATCCTTGCCGCCACCGGGTTCATTCCAGGCCATGTGCACTACTCCGGGAAAATCGGTCGAACCGATTGGATAAGTTTCTAAAACGACGTATAAGTTTAGTGATGGAGTCCATCAGCCGCAAGCTTATCGGCCAAAACAACCGGTTTCGTCGCCGGTTGAAGCGGACCGATTTGACAATCGGCAAGCTCGGGAAAATGCTTTTTCCATTGCGCCCATTTCCCTTCGGTCAGGGAAAGGTCAAGGTGCCAGCCGGGCTTCAATTCGTCCTCAGACCACGCTTCGCTGACGATCATGCCGTCATTGATCAGATGGGCGCGAATCCCAGCCGCAGCGACGGGCAAAAAGACCTGCACGTTGATCTTGGCAGGCGCCAGCCGCGACCGCAGAGCCTGGCGCAGCTCATCCAGCCCCACGCCGGTTTTCGCGGAAACCCAGACCCGCTCGATCATGCCCTGCTCATTTCGGTCGACTCGCGGCATGCCGTGCTCCAACTGATCGATCTTGTTCATGACCGTGAGGCGCGGCAACGTGTCGGCACCAATCTCGTGCAACACTTTTTCCACGTCCACCATCTGACGGTCCCGCTCATCACTGCCGGCGTCCACGACATGGATCAGCAGATCGGCCTCCAGTGTTTCCTCCAAGGTGGAGCGGAAGGCCGTCACCAGCTCATGCGGCAAATGACGAATGAATCCGACCGTATCGGCCAGCACCATCGGTTGCCCGACATCCAGGTCGATCCGGCGCAGGGTGGTATCGAGCGTCGCGAACAGCTGATCCGCAGCAAAGGCGTCAGCTGTCGTCAGGACATTGAACAAGGTCGATTTGCCGGCATTGGTATAGCCAACCAGGGACACTGTCGGAATTTCCGAGCGTTGACGCCCCTTCCGTCCTTCATGGCGCTGGCGACGCACCTTGATGATTCGATCCTTGAGCTGCTTGATGCGCTCATGAATCAATCGACGGTCCATTTCGAGCTGGGTTTCACCCGGACCCCGCAGACCGATCGCGCCCCCGCGCTGACGCTCGAGGTGCGTCCAGCCGCGAATCAGACGAGTGGACAGATGCGTCAACTGCGCCAGTTCGACCTGAAGCTTGCCTTCATGCGAACGGGCGCGTTGCGAAAAGATATCCAGAATCAGACCGGTACGGTCAATCACTCGGCAATGCAGCAGCGCCTCGAGGTTGCGTTCTTGCGAGGGAGATAGCTGGGCATTGACCACGACGAGATCTGCCTCAGTCTCACGCACCATCTCGGCCAATTCCTCGGCCTTGCCCTTGCCGATGTACAGGCGCGGGTCCGGCGCTTCACGACTGGCCATGCATTCGCCGACCGACTCGGCGCCGGCCGAACGCATCAACTCACGGAATTCGGTCAGGTCTTCGGTGCGGCTTTCCTGACGGGAGACAACATGCAGCAATACCGCCCGCTCGCCCCCCTCGTGCCGCTCAAAGAATTGCATCAGTGACCATCATCTCCTGGCTGTGCGGGTTTGGTGGCATCCACTTCCTCGTCGAAATCAATGTGGATTTCGCGGGTGGGCACGATGGTACTGATGGCGTGCTTGTACACAAGCTGGCTGACATTATTCTTCAGCAGCACCACGAAGTTATCGAAGGAGTCGATCTGCCCCTGTAACTTGATCCCGTTCCGCAGATAAATGGATACGGGCACATGCTCGCGGCGCAGAGCATTCAAATAGGGTTCCTGAAGCGATTGGGCTTTTGCCATGTGTTTCTCCTCGTTTGTTATGTTGTTGGCAGCTTCCGATGCGCACTTTTTGCACACGGAACGGCAGATCGCCCCTGTTCGTCCGGAAACAGGTTTCATGCACGGTTTGGCGAGCCGCTCAGTGTCTTAGCATTCAGCGTATCATGACCGTCTAAATTTGGGCCCATATCCGCTAATTTCAAGACGTCATTTTCCAACGACCTCCGATGAAGTCGCTCAAGGTTAGATTTAGCCTGATCTCGCAAGTTCCGCCCCAACGACGATCTTCTCCAATGCCGCCAGCAAATCCGCACGCTGCTCGGTGGGATAGAACCGCGTTGTCTGCTGACTGCGCATCCAGGTGACCTGGCGCTTGGCGAGCTGGCGCGTGGCCGTGATGGCCAGAAATCGCATCTGATCGAAGTCCGTATGACCCGCCAGATAACCCCAGATCTGGCGATAACCCACCGCACGGACCGAGGGCATCCCCGGATTCAGGTCACCGCGTTCCATGAGCTGTCGAACTTCGGCCAAAAACCCGGCCGCCAGCATTTCGTCGAACCGCTCGGCCATGGCTTCCCGGGCATGCGCGCGCGAGGCCGGCCAGAGTCCGAAACGATGGACGGGCCGATCCCCCAGCGGTGAGACAGGGGGGGTGTCCCGCTGCCACTGACTGAGGGGTTTGCCGGTTGCCCGGAACACCTCCAACGCGCGACTGATGCGCTGGGGGTCATTGGGGTGCACGCGGGCGGCGACCACGGGGTCGATATCCCGCAGCTGATCATGCAGCGCCGGCCAACCCAATCGGTCGGCCTCGGCCTGAACCGCCGCGCGCACTGCCGGGTCGGTCGCGGGCAAGGCCGACAGGCCATCCAACAAGGCCTGAAAATACATCATCGTCCCGCCGACCAGCAGCGGCACGCGACCGGCCGCATCCGCCCGATCAATCGCCGCCAGGGCATCCCGACAGAACGCGCTGACGGAATACGATTCGGCCGGATCACAGATATCCACCAGCGCATGGGGGAATTCCGCCAGTACGGCGGGTTCCGGCTTGGCCGAACCGATATCCATGCCCCGATAGATCATCACGGAATCCACGCTGATGATCGATACCGGGAAACGGGCTGCGAGCTCGAGTGCCGTCGCGGTCTTACCCGAGGCCGTCGGCCCCAGGAGCGCAATCACGGGGGGCCGCATCGATGCCGTCTCGCTCATCATTGCCCCCGCATGAATAGCCGGTCGAGATCCGTCATGCTGAGTTGCCGCCAGGTGGGGCGGCCGTGATTGCATTGATCGGCGCGCTCCGTCCGCTCCATGTCTCGCAGCAGCGCGTCCATTTCCGGGCGAGTCAGCTGCCGATTCGCACGCACCGAGCCATGACAGGCCATGCGGGACAGCACCGCGTTGATCCGCTCGGTCAACACCGGATTTTCCTCCTCGGGCAGCGGTTCATCATCTTCCACGGCCGAGAGCATGGCACGGGCCAGTGATTCCACATCCGCCCCCCGCAACAAGGCGGCCAGCGCCGTCACGCGAACGCGGGTCGGTGCCACACGAGCCAACTCCAACCCCAGCCGGGCAAAAGCCGCCGAAAAGGCGGCAAACTGCTCGGCTTCAACCTCCGATACGGTGAAGGTGACCGGCAACAGCAGGGGTTGAAGCACGATCCGCTGCGTGGCGTAGGCCCCTTTCAAACGTTCATAGGTCACGCGCTCCGCTGCAGCATGGGCATCCACGATCACCAGTCCCTGGGCATTCTGCGCCAGGATATAGACCCCATGCAGATGCGCCAGGGCGTAGCCGAGGGGCGGAATCTCGGCGGGATGGGATTCCGTAATTTCGATATCCGACCCAGCCAACACGGGGCTCTGATTCAACGCAGGCACTGAAGCCACGGAAAGAAGCCGCAAGTAGCCCTGCGCGCTCTGCATTGAAAAGTCGTCTTCCCGTACCCGACTCGGCGCACTGCCCGACACGGGATGAGACACCGACGCCTGGAACGACTGATCATCACTGACGACCATCTCGGGGTGCGAATTCCCCCCTGCGGCCAGCGCACGATGAATCTCACGGAACAGAAAATCCTGCACAGCACGCGCATCACGGAATCGCACCTCGGCCTTGGTGGGATGCACGTTGACATCCACATGCCGGGGATCCAGCGTCAATGCAAGCACATAGGCGGGTTGACGGGCGTGATGCAGCACATCGGCATAGGCGCGGCGAATCGCGAAACCGATCAGCCGATCCCGGACAATCCGACCGTTGACGAAGAATAGCTGCTGATCCGTCGAGGCGCGCGCATAACTCGGGTCGGCCACCCAGCCACTGAGACCAAGGCCTGATGCCGAGGAATCGATGGGTCGAGCGCGCTCCAAAAAGCCCTGCCCCAGCATCTCGGCGATGCGGGACGGCAGCTGTTCTGATAACAGGTTTGGAGGGATGGGGGGCAGGTCGAACAGGCGCCGCCCATTGTGCTCCAGCGTGAACCCCACCGTGGGGTGCGCCAGGGCAAATCGACGCATAAGCTGGTCGATCTGACCGAATTCGGTGCGCTCGGTACGCAGGAATTTTCGGCGGGCAGGCGTTTGATAGAAGAGGTCGCGCACCACGACGGTCGTTCCCCGAGGGTGGGCAGCGGGTTTGCAGACGCCGGAGGCATCCTCGTTGCTGAGCGCCCAACCATGCGCCGCGTCGGCGACGCTGGATGTGACGGACACCCGAGCAATCGAGGCAATGCTCGCGAGCGCCTCCCCCCGAAAACCCATGCTTTCCACAGACTCGAGGTCATCCAGTGATCGAATCTTGCTCGTGGCATGCGCCATCAGGGCCAGGGGCAAATCCGACTCATCTATTCCCCGCCCATCATCACGCACCGAAATCAGCCGAGAGCCGCCCTCCTCGATGATCACCCCGACGCGCTGCGCGCCCGCATCGAGGGCGTTCTCGACCAACTCCTTCACAACGCTGGCCGGCCGTTCGACGACTTCGCCAGCGGCGATCTGGTTCACAAGGGTCGGGGGTAATACGGCAATGGCTGGCATCAAGAAACCGATTCGGGGAAAACGGGCATTTTCCCCCCGTCAGGTCATGAATACAAATTGAGGGGCAAGACCGACCCGATCCGACAAGACCGGTACGTCTTACAACATGGCGTAGCGGGTACCTTCCGGCGCCCGTTCGGCGTAGTAGGTATTCACACCGGCAAGAATCGAACGGGCGATTTCATTCTGGTAGGCGGCCGTACGAAGGCGGGCCTCCTCGATCGGGTTACTGATAAAGGCGCTTTCCACCAGAATCGACGGGATATCCGGCGATTTGAGCACGACGAAACCCGCCTGCTGCACCCGTTTCGAGTGCAGATCGGTGACGTCGCTGATCTGCGACAGGACGCGATGACCGAAATCCAGGCTGTTTTCCAGTGTCTTGGTTTGGGAGAGATCAAGCAGCACGGAAGCCACATCCTGATCGTGATCGGCGATCGAGGCGCCACCAACAAAGTCCGCCTCATTTTCTCGGTTGGCCATCCAGCGGGCCGCCTCGGAGGTTGCGCCACCCTGGCTCAAACAGAACACAGAGGCGCCCCGCGCGGAAGTCACTCGAAACGCATCGGAATGCACGGAAACGAACAGATCGGCCTTAGCCTTGCGGGCAATGGCCGTACGACCGCGCAAATGAATAAACCGATCCGAGTCTCGTGTCATCACCGCACGCAGACCGGGGGTTGCCGCCACCATGGAGTTGAGACGCCGACCGATATCCAGAACGATGTGTTTTTCCTTCGTGCCGCGTCGTCCGACGGCGCCTGGATCCTTCCCACCGTGCCCCGGATCAATCACGATCACCAGATCACGGAATGTATGCCCGGCCTGGGCCTGGGGCTTGCTATCCGGATCCTTAGTATCCCGCGCCACCAGCGTCGTGCCCTTGTCATGCGGCATATCGACCACAAACCGATACCCATGCCCATCACCCGGCGGCAACAGCAACATACGCGGCTTGACCGGCGCCTTCATGTCAAAAACCAGTCGAAGATCATAGCCGTTGTGAATACCGACGCGAAGATCGCTCACCACGGATCCAGCGGGTGCGGGCGGGATACTGATATGTTCCATCTGGGTCTGAGTCAGATCGATCACCACACGCGGCGGATTGTCCAGACTGAAGCTTTTGAAGTCCAACGGACCATTCACGTTAAATACATAACGGGTGTAGTCGGGCTGACGGGCCGTCTGCACGGCATCGATCACCCGTGCCGCGAGTACTTTCTCGGGCGCGACCAAACCGAATACCGCCGTACTCGTACCGAGAACGGCACCCAAAAATTTCCGGCGATCCCAAGGATTCGAGGAATTATCAAACATAATTTGACCCTCACGAACAGATTCATCACAACACAGGCACATCACACAGGGCTGGCCATGCTTGGAACTCATTCTGAACCTGAATAAGATTTTTTCAACCTTTTTAATTAGATAGCGCCCCATCCTAAAGAGAATTGTCGAAAAAAATCTGCCGCATGTCGGGCCAGTAAAAACGATATAACACCATATGTTGTGCTTTTTGCAATAACGCAACACATGAGGGAGCGGGGCGAGAACACGCCGCCGTCAGAGGCGAATGAAGTAAGGCACTGCCGACAAAGCAAGGCCGATCAGCACCAACGCGTACACATTGGTCACAAAAAATGGGTAAATCGTGAGTGCGAGTCCAACTGCCAGCGGCACGACCGCACGCTGACGACGGGCATAAATCAGAAAACCGACGCCAATCGAACCGAACACCAAGCCCCAGAGCATGACTGCCTGATCCATATCTATACCTCTCGAACGTCATTGCGGCTTTGGCACGCGTCAAGCCAATCGGTTCCCCGCTTCGTTCGGGCACTCAGCACGAGTCGCCTCAGATCCGGCACCGCCGGGGACGAGATGGCCAAGGAAATCTCCAGATCGGGCAAAGGCAATTCACGCTCCGCCCGAGCTGCCCACTCAATCAGAATCAGCGCCTGATCGAATTCATCCCGCAATCCCAGATAATCCAGCTCTTCGGGCGAACCGAGCCGGTAGAGATCCAGATGAAGGACACGACTCGGTCCATTCTGCCCATCGGCAAAGTCATAGGGCTCGATCAGGGTATAGGTTGGGCTACGAACCGGGCCGGTCACCCCAAGGCCGCGTAAAAACGCCCGAGCAAAAGTCGTCTTGCCCGCACCCAGATCGCCCACCAGGAAGACAAGCCCGCTACTGGGCGCCGTGTGCGCCAGATCCTGCGCCAAGCCACTGACGGCCGTCTCGTTCAACTCGGAGAACACCCGCGTCGCCAGGGCTTGTGTCGTTAGGGTAGAAGACATGGTAGCTCCGCATCTGATCCCCTCATGCGCCCATTGGCCAGCGCCCGAATCGGCAGCAGCAAATCCGTCGCGGCCATACCCCAGGAACCATGCGCCTCGGCTTCGATTTCACCGGCAACGGCATGCCAGCACACGCCACGACGCAATGCCTCATCCGGCGAATGCCCCATGGCCAGCAGGCCACCGATGACACCCGACAGCACATCCCCGCTACCCGCCGTGGCGAGCGCCGGATCGCCCCGCACACAAATCAGCAATCCTGCGTTGACGGCCAGGATGCTTCCGGCCCCTTTCAAAAGAGCCGCCGCTCGATAACGATCCCGCAAGCGCGTTGCGCTCGACAGACGGTCGGCCTGGATGTCAGCGGTGGAACAATCGAGTAACCGGCCGGCCTCCGCCGGATGGGGCGTGAGCACAGTGGGGTGATCACGACGCGGTGACGAGGACAAAAAACGTAATCCATCGGCATCGACGATCATGGGGCCCACAAACGCCAGCGCCGATTCCGCCAGACTACGCGCCCAATCGTCCTGCCCTAACCCCGGCCCCAGCACGACGGCATCCGCCAAAGCCAACAGGGGCATCAAGGCCTGAATCGCATCCACCCCATGAACCATCAATTCCGGGCGCCCGCCATTCAGACCGATGACCTGAGAGGAATGCACGGCCAGAATTACCTTGCCGGCCCCTACCCGCAGGGCTGCCTCCGCGACCATCCGGGCGGCGCCGCCCATGCCGCGATTCCCCCCGATCACCAGCACCGTACCAAACGTTCCCTTGTGGCCATCCTTCGGTTTGACCGGTAACGGCTCGGGATGCAGAAGCAGCTTGGCGACAGGTGCCACATCGGGCAATGGCTGTCCCAGCAAGCTCACCATCACTCGCCCCGCCAACGCCGAACCATGCCCCGTGAACAACCCTGTCTTGAGGGCGAGAAAACTCACCGTGACATCTGCCTGGACGGCACTTGCGTCGCTAACCTGGGGGGATTCCAGCACCTGCCCGGTATCGGCCAGCAGCCCCGAGGGCAGGTCTACGGCAATCACACCAACGCCCGATCGATGCGCGGCATTGATTGCGGCCACCCAGGATGCGGCCACTCCCTCGATGGGGCGATTCAGACCGATGCCGAACAAGGCGTCGACAACAACCTCAGCATCCAATAGTCCGGTGGGCTCATGGCGAATCCGGCAGTCCGGTGCCTGACGCATCAATTCCCGCCAAGCCTGCAGCGCTGCGCCTGCCCAGCTCTCGGCGGGCACCCAACCGTACAGCTCAACGGTCAAACCGGCTTCGAGCGCACGCCGAGCAACCACCAGCCCATCACCCGCGTTCTGCCCCTTCCCGACCACGACCGCGACGCGACGCGCATCGGGCCACTGCCGCTGCAGCGCGATCAAAATCGCCGCACCGGCTTGGTCCATCAAGGCATACGGGGTCACCCCGGTCGCGAAGATTTTGTGTTCGTGCGCCCGGATCTGCTCGCCAGAAAAGACGGTACTCAGCGCGGGCGCTGTCCGGGGTGATGGTGTTTCTTTAATCATTTTAGAAAGGCTCAACGCCGCGGCAAGAAGCCATGGACATCAAACACCCGCTGTAGTGTGGGTTCTGCCCGGTTCCGGGCCTTTTCCGCCCCATCGGCCAAAATGCGATCCAGCGCCGTCTCGTTGGCGCGCAAATTCTGGAATCGCGCCTGAATCGGCGCCAGAAAATCAATCACGGCTTCACCGGTCTGCACCTTGAGGGCACCATAGCCCTGTCCCGCCAGCTGTGCTTCCAGCGACGGGATCGACGCACCGGAAAAAATGGACAACAGGGTCAGCAGATTCGAGACTCCCGGCTTCTGCTCCGGATCAAAGCGAATCTCGGTATCCGAATCCGTAACCGCCCGCTTGAACTTCTTCAGGATCGCCTTCGGATCATCCAGCAATCCGATATAACTCGCCTCGCTGGGATCGGATTTGGACATCTTTTTGGTCGGCTCCTGCAGCGACATGATGCGCGCGCCCGTTTCGGGAATGAACGGCTCGGGCACCGTGAACACACCCCCATAGATATGATTGAAGCGTATGGCCAGATCGCGCGTCAGTTCCAGATGCTGCTTCTGGTCAGCCCCGACCGGCACATGCGTCGCCTGATATAGAAGGATATCGGCCGCCATCAGCACCGGATAATCGAACAGGCCGACATTGATGCTGGCGTCCGGGCGGGTGGACTTATCCTTGAACTGGGTCATGCGCTCCAACTCGCCCATGTGCGCATAACAGTTCAATATCCAGCCGAGTTCGGCATGGGCCGGCACATGCGACTGAACGAAAATCGTGTTCTTCTCGGGATCCAGGCCACAGGCGAGATAAAGCGCTACAAAGTCATAGCAGCGGGCACGAAATACGGCCGGATCCTGACGAACCGTAATAGCATGCAAATCGACCAGCATAAAGAGGGAGTCGTGGGTTTCCTGCATGGCAACCCAGTTGCGCATTGCCCCAACGTAATGACTGATCAATAATTGCCCGGAAGGCTGGATACCCGAAAGGACGATGGGGCGCTTGCTGCCCACTGAAGCGGTTTGAGTCATGAGAAACCTGGTGCACATGCGTGAAGTAAAACAAGGCTGCTGATCATAACAAATCTGCCTCCTTCACCACGCATCGCAACTAAACGGCCCAGTCGGGCTTGCCTGCTGTCGATTTTTGACGTAACATCTCGCGCCTTTGAATGATATCGAGCGTCCGCTTTTTAGGAGACCACCATGGCCAGAGTCTGCCAAGTCACCGGCAAACGTCCTGCCGTAGGCAACAACGTTTCGCATGCGAACAACAAAACCCGTCGCCGCTTCCTGCCCAACCTGCAGCACAAGCGGTTCTGGGTGGAAAGCGAAGGCCGTTTCGTCAGCCTGCGCGTATCGACCAATGCTATCCGCACCATTGATAAAGTGGGCATCGACAGCGTTCTGGCCGATATGCGGGCACGCGGCGAAAAAATCTAACCACCAGAATTTATTCGGACCGAATGGCATGGGGCCAGCGGTCTGATAAGGATAAAAAACCATGCGTGATAAAATCAAACTTGTATCGAGCGCGGGCACGGGTCACTTCTACACCACGACCAAGAACAAGCGCACCATGCCGGAAAAGCTGGAACTGAAGAAATTCGATCCGGTCGTTCGCCAGCATGTGATCTACAAAGAAGCCAAGATCAAATAATCAAGAACCTGGGCGGCAGCGCCCAGATTTCCTTGCTTGATCCGCTTTGCAGACCCGCCCAGTGACAGACTGTGGTGGGTTTTCTCGTTTCTGGACGCATCATGCCTGAACTGCCTGAAGTCGAAACCACCCGCCGCGGCATCGAACCGCACTGTCTCGGCCGCCGGATCGTCCGCGCCGTCGTCCACGACCCGCGTCTGCGCTGGCCAGTGCGCAACGATCTGCCCGCGTGGCTTCATGATAGACAGATCATCCGGGTCGATCGACGTTCCAAATATCTGCTCATCGAATTTGAAAACAACGAACGCCTGCTGATCCATCTCGGCATGTCGGGGAGCCTGAGACTGGTCGATCCCGGGACACCGAGAAGAAAGCACGACCATATCGAAATAGAATTCGATAGCGGCCGGGTTTTGCGCTATCACGACCCCCGACGTTTTGGCGCCCTGCTGACTGATCACGTCAACAATCCCCATGAACGGCTTGCCAATCTGGGACCGGAACCCCTTGGCCCCGAGTTCACCGCCGAATACCTGCACCGAAAGATCAAAAATCGTAAAACGGCCATCAAGGTCCTGCTGATGAATGCCGAGATCGTCGTGGGCGTCGGGAATATCTACGCCAACGAGGCCCTTTTTCTGGCGGGTATCCATCCAGCCATGCCTGCGAACGAGTGCGGCCCGGCTTCGGCAGAACGATTGGTGGCGGTCATCAAGGATGTGCTGACCCGTGCCATCGAACAGGGGGGCACCACGCTGCGCGATTTTGTCCGTGAAGATGGTCAACCGGGTTATTTCAAACAAACGCTGAATGTCTACGATCGAGCCGGTCAACCCTGCCGCATCTGCAGCACCCCTATCCAGAAAACAACCCAGGCGCAACGGGCCACCTATTTCTGCCCTGTATGCCAGAATAACGCCGACTTACCGGCTTGAATCATAGACCGGACTTGACATTTCCAGCGCGCATGGCAAAATCACGCGCCTCAATAAAGATTCACGCATGAAAGATCGAGGAGTTTGATCCGTGGCAAATACCGCACAAGCCAAAAAGCGCGTTCGTCAGGCGGAACAAGCCCGTCAGCGCAACGTAGCACTACGTTCCCGCGTTCGTACCGAATACAAGAAAGTTCTCAAGGCTGTTGCCTCCGGGAGCATCGAGCAAGCACAAGCTGCTTACAAGACCGCCCAGCCCGTAATCGACAGCATGGTTAACAAGGGTATTCTGGCGAAGAACACCGCCGCACGTCGCAAGTCGACCCTGATCGGCCGCATCAAGACACTGTCTGCCTGATCTGTCAGGTAGAGACCAAAAAAAGCCCCGTTTTCGGGGCTTTTTTATTGGGCTCAAAAACGTGTCGGGCGTTCTTAGCCCGCCGTCACCCCATACTCGGCACGATAAGCCTGCATGGCAACGCGCGATGCGTCCAATTGCGTGCTGTCCGCGCAAAAGGCAATCAGATCGTCCAGACTGGCAATGTTAATGACGGCCAGATCGTAATCGCGCCGCAATTCACCAATCGCCGAAAGTTCGCCCTGGCCCCGCTCCTGCCGATCCATCATCACCGCCACGCCGACTGCCTGCGCCCCGGCAGCGTCAATCAGCTGTAGAGACTCACGAATCGCTGTCCCGGCGGTAATCACATCATCCACGATCAGCACACGTCCGGCCAAAGGCGCACCCACCAGGTTGCCGCCCTCGCCGTGATCCTTGGCTTCCTTACGGTTGAACACCCAGGGAATGGGCTTGCCGGTTCGCTCGGCCAAGGCAATGGCCGTAGCGGCGGCCAAGGGAATGCCCTTGTACGCAGGCCCGAACAGCACGTCGAACTCGATACCGGAGGCCAGGATGGCATCCGCATAAAACCGGCCGACAGCGCCGAGTGCCTCACCGGTGGCAAAGGCACCTGCGTTGAAGAAGTACGGACTCTGTCGCCCGGATTTCAAGGTAAATTGACCAAATTTCAGCGCGTCGTGATCCAGCGCAAAACGAATAAACTCTTGTCGAAAATCGCTCACAATACATCCTAGATCAGCCGCTTCGGCTTAAAGTGCTTCGCGGGGTTGTGGGGTACGAGGCGAGATATGTAAAACCCGCATTCCGACAATTGTGCCAGAATTTCGCCCATTCGATTCACATTTGCCTCACGACCCTCGCTGGCCAAAATCCCTACGAAGCCGCCCTGGGCCGGATAAGCCACCCCACGATCGACAGCAACAGGGCCAGATACACCCCCGCCATGCCCCAGGCCGAAACAGCAAGCAATCCTGCGTGAAAACCAACGCCCAGCGTGCCGACCCTCAGAAACCAGAACAGAACTGCTGCGATAAAGACGCCACGCAGCAAACCCGTCATATGAATGTTTCGCCCGGTGTGACCGGCACTTACCCGCAACAGCATCCCTGGACCGAACACCCCCAGTATCCCAAGCCCCAGAGCATGGATACCGGCATCAAGCCACTGTCCACGCAGTGGCATCGACAATGTGGGCGACAGCGCGACGACCAGAATGAGTATCCCCGACAAAACCAGCAGATAACCGACAAACAACACCAGGAGCATGGGCTCGCGAAGCACGCGGCGATCCCACCAACGCCCCAGGGCATGAACGCCAAAGAATACGATCGCCAGCGCCAGAACGGGCAACAGCACCTCACGCGTCAGCGGGAATGGAATCAAGCCCAGAAACAACAGCAGAAACGGCCCCGCGCCGGACATCCATGCCAAAGGCATGCCCAAATCCAGATCCCGTTGCCCTGTGATCCCTCCGGTAAAAGCCGGGATGACGCGCTGCGCCATAAACAGCACGACGGCCACCAGTGGCCATACACCAGCCCAAGCAATCTCGGCGTGCAGATCGGGCGCATTGATTCGAGCTCGGAAATACACATCCAGTATCGACAGCATGGTCAGCGCGGCCGGGAAGATCAAATTGCGCCACTGCCGATGCCGAACAATAGGCAACAGAATCACCACAGCCACCCAAAGAGGGACTGCGGCGGAAAGGACAAATCCCAGCCATTCTCCCATGCCGCCCAGAAAGATCAGCACGCGGGCCGTCCACCACAACAGAACAATGGCAAGCAGCCCGACGGGTGCCATCATTCTTTGACCGGTCCAGTTTTGCACGGCCGTCAGCAGAAAGCCCGCCAACAACGCAACCCCCAGACCAAAAATCATTTCATGCGCGTGCCAACGCCAGTCACTGATCACCATCGTGGTTGGCATGTGCGACGCGCCACCCATGGCTGCAGAAAACCATACCCATCCCCACAACCCAAAAAGTACGACACCGGCCACGAGCATGGACAGGAACCAGGGACGGAACCCCACGGACAACACGGCGAATCGTTTCATGAATCATGACCTCGTCGAGCATGAACGGATTCCGATACCAAGCAGCAATCCTGCAAGGCGGGAAACAGGCTACGTTCTTCAAAAGCAATGTGTTCGGCCAGAAGCCGGCCTAGGGTCTGGCAAGTCATCTGATAAGTGGTTTTATCCACGCTCTTCCCCACCGCAGTCAGCATGTCGATCATCGCGGACAAAGTTCGATGCTCCCGATGCATGCGATCGAGCAACGCTTCTACGGGATGACCTTCTGGCAGCCCTTCGACCAACCCGGCAAAACATGTTTCTTCTTCTGCAAAATGATGGGTGAGCGCGGCTGCCTCTCCTTGCAGTCGGTACTGCAATTGGCGCCCATCATAATCACTCCGCTGCAAATCTCGCGCCAGTCGCAATGTCTGATGATGCTCTCGCGACAGCGGTCTGAGATATTCGTGTCGTTGCATTACCATCTCCCAACAATCCAATGGTCATCACGAAGAGCGGGGTCACCGGTCGGTGGCCGACCACTTTAAATAAATGCATATTACATACCTCTTTTGTTGCCGCCAAGACGAATCTTGGGACAATCTGCTAGATTGGCATCGACACAGAGCCTGTATCTCTTCCCGCAACAAGATCCGCCCCGCCCTGCAAAAAAAACGGAATCAGCAACCTCATGCAACTCAATCAACAAACGGACTATGCCCTGCGCGTACTCATTCTTCTGGCGCGAGAGACTCAGCGCGCCGCAAAAGACCCCGATTTGGCGCCGCGTCTGGTCACCATCCGTGAAATTGCAGACTTCTATCGAATCTCCCACAACCACTTGATGAAGGTCGTCACACGCCTGACCGAGCAGGGATTCGTGCATGCCCAGCGGGGACGGGGCGGCGGGCTCCGGCTGGGTCCAGACGGTCTGGCCATCAATGTCGGGCAAGTCGTGCGCGTGATGGAAGGCAGCTGGCAGATGGCTGCCTGCTTTTCGCCCGAAAATACCTGCCCGATCCAGGGCAATTGTCAGTTGGAATGGACGCTCCACGAGGCGCTGCAGGCTTTCTTGTCCGTGTTGGATCGCCAGACCCTAGCCGACATGGTCGGTACGATCAAAAAGCCGCAGCCGCAGCTGATTCAGGAAATCCGCCTAATGAATCGCCGAGGATAATCGACAACCCTGTGATGGCGATGATTTAAGGGCGCTGGAAAAACAAAGGCAACCCCCGGCCATGGATTGACCCGGGATTGCCTTCAGCACCACCTATTCCTTAAAAAATTATCGGGAAACAGGCAGCTCAGACGAGGTGCCACCCGACATATTGTCAGCCTAGTGCTTCAACACCAGATGTCCTTCCTCGACATCAACGGTAATGGTGTCACCGGGCACAAATGAGCCCTTGAGGATGGCCTGCGCCAGGGTATTTTCCAACTTATGCTGGATGGCCCGCTTCAGGGGACGCGCACCATAGACGGGATCGAACCCGGCCTCGCCCAGCAAATCCAGTGCGGCAATGCTCAAATCCATACGCAGATCCCGTTCGGCCAATCGCTTGCGCAAGAAGTCGATCTGAATATCCACAATCTGACGAATCTGTTCGCGACCCAGCGGATGGAAAACCACCACTTCGTCGATCCGATTGATGAATTCCGGTCGGAAGTGACCGCCCACGATCTCCATCACGGCGGATTTCATGGCCTCATAGTCGTTGTCTTCCGCCATTTCCTGGATCGTGTGCGAACCCAGATTCGAGGTCATCACGATCACGGTGTTGCGGAAGTCGACCGTGCGGCCTTGGCCATCGGTCAAACGACCATCATCCAGCACTTGCAGCAACACGTTGAACACATCGGGATGCGCCTTTTCCACCTCGTCGAGCAGGATGACCGAATAGGGCTTGCGGCGCACGGCCTCGGTCAGATAACCACCCTCCTCATAACCGACATAGCCCGGTGGCGCACCGATCAATCGAGCCACGGAGTGCTTCTCCATGAACTCGCTCATGTCGATCCGCACCATGGATTCCTCCGTATCGAACAGGAAAGAAGCCAGCGCCTTGGTCAGCTCGGTCTTGCCCACCCCCGTCGGCCCGAGGAACAGGAACGAACCATTGGGTCGATTCGGGTCGGACAATCCCGCACGCGAACGCCGAATGGCATCCGCCACCGCACCCACAGCCTCACGTTGCCCGACCACCCGCTGCTGAAGCGCCTCTTCCATCCGCAGGAGCTTGTCCTTCTCCCCTTCAAGCATCTTGGCGACCGGAATACCGGTGGCACGCGCCACCACCTCGGCAATCTCCTCCTCACCCACCTTGTTGCGCAACAAGCGGGGCGTCGTGGCACTGGAGTCTGCGGTCAGTTCCGCTGAATGCGCCTGTTCCAGCTGGCGCTCAAACTCGGGAATTCGGCCATATTGCAGCTCGGACATGCGCGCCAGATCGCCGGCACGTCGCGCCGTTTCGAAATCGGCCCGCGCATGATCGAGCTGCTCCTTGATCTTGGCGCTGCCCTCCACACTGAGCTTCTCGGCCTTCCAGATTTCCTCCAGATCGGCATATTCGCGCTCCAACCGATCGATCTGCTCTTCGAGATCGGCCAGACGCTTCTTGCTGGCCTCATCCGACTCTTTTCTCAGGGCGACCTGTTCAATCTTGAGCTGAATCAGGCGACGCTCGAGGCGATCCATTTCCTCGGGCTTGGAATCGATCTCCATCCGCAGGCGGCTGGCCGCCTCGTCGATCAAATCGATGGCCTTGTCCGGCAATTGCCGATCGGTGATGTAGCGATGGGACAGCGTGGCCGCTGCCACAATGGCTGGATCGGTGATATCCACCCCGTGGTGGACCTCATAGCGCTCCTTCAGCCCACGCAAAATGGCGATGGTGTCCTCGACGCTCGGTTCATCCACGAGCACTTTCTGGAATCGGCGCTCCAGGGCGGCATCCTTTTCGATGTACTTCCGATATTCGTCCAGCGTGGTCGCGCCGATGCAATGTAATTCACCGCGCGCCAATGCCGGTTTGAGCATGTTACCCGCATCCATCGCGCCTTCGGCCTTGCCGGCCCCGACCATGGTGTGGATCTCATCGATAAACAGGATCACCTGCCCTTCCTGCTTGGCCACATCGTTCAACACCCCTTTCAGGCGCTCCTCGAAATCGCCCCGAAATTTTGCCCCCGCCAGCAAAGCGCCCATATCGAGCGACAGTACGCGCTTGCTTTTGAGACTTTCCGGCACTTCGCCATTGACGATACGCTGGGCCAGGCCCTCGACAATCGCCGTCTTGCCGACGCCCGGCTCGCCGATCAGTACCGGGTTGTTTTTGGTGCGGCGCTGCAACACCTGGATGGCCCGCCGGATTTCTTCATCCCGGCCGATCACTGGGTCGAGCTTGCCTTGTTCGGCGCGCTCGGTGAGGTCGATACTGTATTTTTCCAGCGCCTGACGCGATTCCTCGGCATTCGGATCGTTGACGGACTGACCGCCGCGTACCGAATCGATCGCCTGATTCAAGGCACCCTTGCTCGCCCCGGCTTTGCGCAGGATATCCCCAAGAGCACTCTTGTCCTCGACGACCGCCAGCACGAACAATTCGCTGGAAATATATTGGTCCTTGCGGGTTTGGGCCAGTTTGTCGGTCACATTCAGCAATCGAGACAGATCGTTGGAGATGTGAACCTCCCCGGCTGCACCACCGGAAACGGCGGGGATCTGATCGAGCATTTCGCCCAGATGAGAGCGCAGCAGGCCCACATTCACATCGGACTGCGCCAGCAAATGCCGCACGGTACTGCCTTCCTGATCGAGCAGGGCCGCCAGCACATGGACGGGTTCGATAAATTGATGATCCCGGCCCACGGCCAGTGACTGTGCATCCGCCAGCGCCATCTGAAACTTGGCTGTTAGTTTATCCATCCGCATGAGACAACCCCTTGTTATTCGTTAAGCATCTCGTTGATATGGCGCCGACATGGGCTAATTCAAGCCAGAAACCCTGTTTCTTGCAATGAAAATTTCCTCGCGCCAAAAGCAAACAGCATCTATAAATACCCGCCTTGATTTATTTTCCGAATAAATCATGAGCAGGCACGTTTAAAATGTCACGGCAAAAACCATTGAGAAGACCCACGTCCGGAGTTTCCGATGCATCAGACCAGCTTCAACGAAACCTACCCCGTCTACGAGACGGAAATTGCCAAAAGCGAGACGACCGCCGTAAGCACAGAAGAAATCATGGCACGGCTGAAACAGGTCATCGAGACAGACCCGACGGCAGCGTTCATCGGCCTGTTTGATCATTACGATCACACGGCACAACTGCCGGGCGGCGAAATTGCCCCGAACATTCGTGCTGCCCAGAATATTGTGTTTTGCTTTGGCCTGAAACTGCCAAACCCACAGGTGATGGCCGTACGCCCGCGTTCGATCGGCGTCACGGAGTTCGATGACCGGTTTGTCATCAATTTCATGGAGCCGCCCATGCCCGCCCCAGCCCTCATCATGACGGGTTGGATCAACGCATTGCGCGACCGGACTGCGGGCTAGGTTATTAGCGAAGGCTTATCGCCTGGATGGTAACTCACCCACGCCGCAACGTCTGATCTTGGCCCATCAAGAATGGGCGGATTTGACGCGCACCGGTTGATCCAACACGGGTGCCGGCACAGCAGGTGCCTCCAGACGAAGACGTCCGTCCAGACGCTCCGCACTTTCCTTGACCCAGTTCACGAGTTCGAGCTGACCATTCATGTGCTCGACAATCGCCGTGCAGTGCTCGACCCAATCCCCGGAATTGGCATAGGTCACGCCCTGCTCTTCACGCAGGTTGGCATGATGAATGTGCCCGCAGACGATCACATCTACCTGATGCTCGCGCGCGTGCCGGATGGCGGCCTGTTCGAATTTCTCGATATAGATCCGCGCATTCGGCACCTGCTGCTTGATGGCCAGCGACAGCGACCAGTAGCCCTTGCCCAGCCAACGGCGCACCCGGAAGCTGGCCCGATTGGCCCACATCAGCACCTCATACCCCGCGTTGCCGATCCATTTGAGCAACCGGCTATGTCGAACCACGCTATCGAATTCGTCGCCATGCAAAATCAGCGCCTTGCGCCCATCGGCCAGGGTATGCAGGTACTCGCGGTGGATCTGAACCCCACCGATTTCCGATCCGAGATAATCGCGGAAAAATTCGTCGTGATTGCCCGGCACATAGATCACCCGCGTGCCGGCCGAAGCCAATTCCATGAACTTCTGCAACAACTGGGTATTGAGCAGGGGCCAGTGCCAGCGGCTGGTTTTCATTTTCCAGATATCGAACACGTCGCCATCGAGAAACAGATACTCGCAACGGACATGGGCCAGAAAATCCAGCAGATATTCCGCCCGCGCATCCTTGGTTCCCAGATGCACATCGGAAATAAAAATGCTGCGATAAATGAACGGCTGATTGGCTTGCGGCATGGGATGGTCACTCCGATGAATTCACCAGTGACATTTATGCCTCAAACAAGTGACACGACCATGTTGATTTCGTGTCAAGAATCTTTCAGCGCACGATCATTTCCTTATTTTTTGCGTAATTGCAGATCGGCATGCCGACTGACCAGCCGATCCAGAAAGAGGATACCGTCGAGATGGTCCACTTCATGCTGCGCGATCCGGGCCTCGAATCCCTGCATCGTGAAGCTCAGCGGTTTGCCGAACGGATCCTGCGCCTTCAGCTCGATGCGCTCGGCGCGGATCACCTTGCCGGTATAGTCCGGCACCGACAGACAGCCTTCACGCCCCACGGCAAAACCATCCCAGGCTGTGATTTCCGGGTTGATCAGGACCAGCGGCCCATGATTGTCGACCGGGCGTTTGGCCCGGGTCGCATCCACAATGCAGATGCGCCGCAAGTCGCCCACCTGGGGTGCGGCAATCCCCACGGCGCCCGGCCCGCCCGAGCAAGTCTCCTGCAGGTGTTTGATGAATTCGCGCAGGGCCGCATCGAACTGGTCCACGGAATCGCAAGTGGTTTTCAACCGCTCATCGGGGTAGGTGAGAATATCCAGGGCCGCCACGCTTAACCCCGCACCGTATCAAGGGGCACGGCCCGTACCGAAAGCCCCTGCTGATTGAGGGACGATACCGCCTGCTCGATTTTCTCGAAACCCTGCCGAGCCTCCCCCTCAATCTGCATGATGTAGATCGGAGACGTGGTCGAACCACCCACATCCGAACGCAGGTCCAGGATATTGAACCCGGCCTCGACCAGGGCACCGGCCACGTCGGCCACGATCCCCGCCCGGTCCGCGCCATGCACCGTCACCAGCACATCCGGTTCGCGCTTCTCATGCAATGCGGCATCGGTTTCGTCGATGTGCAGCTTGAGGTCGAATTGGGCACGTACCGATTCGAGCAGCCCCATCACCGTTTCCGGCGATCCTGCCCCGCGCACCATCAGCATGATGGCGAACTGATTCCCCAGCCGGAGCATGGCGGCTTCGCCCAGTTCAGCGCCGGCCCCGAATAGAATTCGGGTCAGGTTCGCGACAATCCCTGGCTGGTCCGCGCCTACCAGGGTCAAAATCAACCATTTCTGTTGCATGGTCTTGTTCTCCTCATGATCGTTATGTTGCTCTACGTCCCCGCTCACGCTGAGCGGCTTGCGTCGTCCGTTCGCCAGACAAGTGTCGCCATTCGCCCCGTTCGCCCCGCATCCCGACGGTAGGAATAAAATCGCGCCGGGTCGCTGAAGGTACAGATCCCGCCGCCAAAAATATGCCGGATCCCGGCGCGCTGCAGACTCAGCCGCGCCAACACAAAAAGGTTTGCCTGATATTTGCCGGGATCACGGCCCGTGGTAAAACCGGCCTCGTCCTCGGCATGCGTATCGACAAAGGCCGACCGCACCTCACCGCCCACCTCGAAGGCCTGGGGACCGATCGCCGGACCAATCCAGGCCATCATCTCGGCAGGGGCGGCATTAAACCGCGCGATGGTCGCCGCCAGCACTCCCGCCGCCAGTCCGCGCCAACCGGCATGGGCAACAGCAAGCTCCCGGCCGTCGCGACTGCAAAAAACCACCGACAGGCAATCCGCCGTCAGTACGCTGAGTACGACCTGTGTCTGATCGGTATAGCCCGCATCCGCATCCGGCAAGACATCTGATGCACCATCGGGACCGCAGGCATCCGCCACGACGAGACCATGCACCTGATTCAGCCAGCGCGGTTCCGACGGCAGCCCCGCATGGGTTTTCAGTCGGGCCCTGTTTTCAGTGACCGCTGCCGGATCGTCGCCGACGTGGGTGGCCAGATTCAACTGATCGAAGGGCGATACGCTGATCCCGCCATACCGGGTGGTCACCACCGCATGCACACCGGGCGGGGCGGGCCAGTCTGCCCGAATCAGAACGGGCTCAGTTCTCGTCTCGGACATAAATGACCTCAGCCTCGTCGGGGTCCGGATCATTGGGCGCAGGTCGGTACGCCATCCGGTCCCGATGTTCGGTCAACAACTCCAGCAATTCAAGCATGTCGTCGGGCAGCGGGGCCTCGAAACGCATCGCCTCGCCCGTCACCGGATGTTCCAATGTCAGGAAGCGAGCATGCAGCGCCTGACGCTCGAAATGCCGCAGAATATCGATCAGCGCAGTCGAGGCCCGATGCGGCAGACGCGGACGGCCACCATAAACCGGATCGCCGATGACCGGATACCGAATATGGGCCATGTGTACGCGGATCTGGTGCGTTCGACCGGTTTCCAGCTGGACCCGTAACCAGGTTTGCTCGCCGAACTGCTGCAGAACCCGATAATGCGTCACCGCCGGTTTCCCCATCGTCGTCACCGCTTGTCGCTGCCGATCACGCGGATGTCGCCCGATAGGTTTGTCCACCGTGCCGCCAGCCACCACATGGCCCATGACGACCGTATCGTATTCACGACGAATCTTGCGGGCGGCCAGATTCGCCACCAGGACCCTATGCGCGCCCAATGTCTTGGCGACCACCATCACGCCGGAGGTTTGCTTGTCCAGACGATGCACGATCCCGGCCCGCGGTACGGATACCAACGACGGGTCGTGAAACAGCAGGGCATTGACAAGCGTGCCATCGGGGTTGCCCACAGCCGGGTGCACCACGATATCCGGCGATTTGTTCAGCACGATGATGGCATCATCCTCGTACAGAATATCCAGGGGAATATCCTGAGGCTCGGCGGATACCTCTTCCTCCACTTCAGCCAACAGTGCGACCGTCTCGCCGCCCAACATCAGGGCACGGGTACGCGCCGCGACGCCATCGACCAGAATGTCACCGGATTTGATCCAGCCCTGAATCCGGCTGCGCGAATAATCGGGCCAGCATTGTGCCAGGGCCTGATCGAGTCGCTGACCGGCGCAGTGATCCGGAATAATCAGGGTTTCTTCAAGGTGCATATCGTATCCAAAAGTAAATCGCCCCCGTGCTCAGCAAATGCACGCGGGGCTCGCCAAAAAATGAAAATAACCCAGCTTTTTAATGTTCGGTTTATCGCTTGGTTTATCGGTTTGAATCTGCGAACATAAGGCGCTCGAATTCTATACGTTCGCCTATTTTTCTTTCAGGATTTCCATTCAGTATGTCTGCCCACACCCACTGGCATCAAGTGTTCCGCACCTCTAAACTGATCAGTGGCTTGGTCCTTGCCGGCAGTATCGCCCTGCTTAGCGGCTGTTCCTGGTTTTCCAAGGATGATTCGGACAAGGTCGACCTGTCTGATCCGACCATCTCCGCGGCCCAACTCTATGATGAAGCCACGCAAGCGATGCATGAAGCCGACTACGGCACGGCCATCAAGAAGTTCGAAACCCTCGAGGGTCGCTATCCGTTCGGGGCCTACACCGAACAGGCTCAGCTGGAAGTTGCCTACGCCTACTACAAATACGATGAGCCCGATTCGGCCATCGCCGCCGCCGACCGGTACATCCAGCTTCATCCCCAAGGCAAGAGTGTCGACTACGCACTGTACCTGAAAGGGCTGGCAAACATGGATCGGGGTGACTCGCTCCTCAACCGGATTGCCAAGCCCGATCTGGCCTATCGGGACCAAAGCATCCTGAAGAATGCCTTCCAGGCCTTTGCCGAATTGGTGAAGCGTTATCCCGACAGTCGGTACACCACCGATGCCAGTCTGCGCCTCGTCAAGATCCGCAACTATCTGGCCGAACACGAAATCTACGTCGCCAAGTACTACATGCGGCGTGGTGCGTGGCTGGCTGCCGCCAACCGGGCACAAACGGCGCTGACCGACTATAACGGCTCGCGCGCCACCATTCCCGCCCTGAAAATCCTGATTGAGGCCTACACCAAATTGGGACTCACCACCGAAGCGGCCGATGCCGAACAGGTGCTCAAGGCCACGCTTGCCGCCAACAAGCTCCCGGAAGCCAAGAGCTAAACAAACGCCTCAATCCTGCGGTTCACAAGACCCCCACAGAGCAGCCCTCTTGTGGGGGTCTTGCGTTTACTGCCCCGCTGAACCCGTCGAAGCCTGAATAATCTCGGGAATCAAGGCACTCGCGGGGCGATATCCCGGCACGCTGCTGCCATCCGGCATGATGATGTACGGGGTGCCGCTCATGCCAAGTTCGTCCGCGAGCTGCATATTCGCATCAATCACCGCATTCTTGCAGGCCGGCCCACCGAGTGGCCGATGCGCCATGGCGGAGCTCAGATCCGCCTTCTGCTGATGGCCACACATGATCTGCGAAGACTCCACGTAGCCTGCCGAACCCTTTCCATCACGCGGGGTCAGGATCGTCTGAACTTCGATCCCTGCCTTTTGCAGGGCAGGAATCTCGCCGTGCAGCTTTTCGCAGAATGGACAGGTGGGGTCTGTCAGAACCCAGATCGTGCTCTTTTTCACACCTTCGGCCGGATAAACCATCTTGTGGTCGGCCGGTACTGTTTTCAACAGTTCGAGATTCTGCAGACTGCGCACGCGCCCCGTGAGGTTGACCTGCGCTTTCAGATCGAGCAGATTGCCGGCAAAAAGATAGCGGCCATCGGCCGTCACATAAGCAATCTGCCCCTTGGAGAGCACCTGATAAATCCCTTTGACCGGCGTCGGCGTCACGCTGTCGATGGGAAGATTAGGCATGTATTGCGTCAGGTTCTTGCGGATGACCTGCTCATCGGCAGACGAATCGGCCCAGACTGCCTGTACGGCCATCTGTACGGAAAGACCAACGACGGAAGCCGTGATGGCCGCACGAACAAGGGAACGGGAAAACTTCATGAAACGGCACTCTCGATAAAAGCAAAAAAAGAAAAAACAAACCACGAACCCGCGGGGAAGCATCTTACTATCACTTATCCCCGCGGATGATGCTTGGCATGCAGTGCCTTCAGGCGCGCGGTCGCAACATGCGTATAGATCTGTGTCGTCGACAGATCCGAGTGCCCGAGCAACATCTGCAGCACACGCAAATCCGCACCATGATTCAGCAAATGGGTGGCGAAGGCATGGCGCAGGGTGTGCGGGGAAGGCAACCGCGTCAAGCCGGCCTGGGCAGCATGACGCTTGATCACATACCAGAACGCCTGCCGCGTCATTCCCACCCCGCGTTCCGTCACAAATACTTGCGGCGACTCGCGGCGAACCAACAGCGCAGGGCGCGCTGTCTGCAGGTAACGCCCCAGCCACAGAATCGCCTCGTCCCCCACCGGCACCAATCGTTCCTTGTTGCCCTTGCCGGTAACGCGAACGACGCCCTGCACGAGATTGATCTGACCGAAACTCAGGCCAATCAGTTCCGAAACGCGCAGCCCCGTGGCATACAAAAGCTCCAGCATCGCCCGATCCCGCAACCCCAGGGGCTCACCGACATCGGGCGCCATCAGCAATCGTTCCACTTCCGCCTCGGAAAGCGATCCGGGCAAGGTTCGCGGCAGGCGCGGCGCGGCCAGCGCCGTGCTCGGATCCTGCGCGATGACGTCCTGTCGTTTCAGCCAGGCGTAAAAACGTTTCAAGGCCGAACGAAGCCGGGCCACGGATCGTGCGGATTGCCCCTCGCCCAGACGTGTACCCAGCAAGCGCATCAGATGCTCGGGGCCAGCCGTCGCCAACTCGATCCCGCCTGTTTTAATCAATTGAGCAGCGGCCTGCCGCAGATCCGTCCGATAGGCCAGTTGCGTGTTGCGTGCCAATCCTTCTTCCAACCACAGCGCGGCAATGAACTCCTCGATATACCGATCCGTCTCATCGGACAGCGGGACTTTCTCGATCATTGCCCCATGCTCCCTGTCGCACGCATCGACAGGACCTGCCCGAAGGGCGGATCCGGCTGGTTAGAAGGCGCGGCGACACGTACCACTGCAGGCACCAGCCAGAAGACAGGAAAATGCGGGGGATGGACCGGGTAATCGCCCATCAGATCCGTACAGTAGACCAGCGCATCCAAAGCCGCGTCACCCGCCAGCCGATGAAACACCGGCCGGAAATCCGTGCCGCCACCACCCTCGAACAGGGGCAAGGTAGCCGGGCCCTGAATCGAACGATCAAGATGGATTCGGTTATCGCAGGTGAGTAACCGGAGCTGCAGGGGCAAAAGGCCCCGCAATGCCTCGATTTCTCTGAAAAACTGTTCAAACCATAGGGGGTCAATGGAACCGCTGACGTCCAGCGCGACCGCAAGGCGCAACTGGCGCCCCGCGAGGCGAGGCAGAATGAAGGGCTCAACCCGTCGCCGTGCCGGGCGATCAAATTGCCAGCGCTGATAACTGCGCTGGAGCAGCCAGAGGCGGAGCAGCGCCCGCCAATCGTTACCCCGTTCATCTCGATTGACTGTCGCCGATCCCGTGACCTGCCGGGCGCGCAGGCCGCCGCCAGCCTCGGCCATTCGCGGGGTTGTCGCCCGCACATCCCCACCATCCGAAGTGGCTGATTTTGACTCCTCCGGGGCTGTGTCCAACGCGATATCAGGCAACATCGCCGATCGATAAGCCGCCGAATCCTGTTCTATCGAGGGTTCTGCCACCGGTTGCACCACCCAGGTTTCCCCTGGCGCCCTTACCGGAACACCGGGCCACGTACCGTGATGATCCGCGCACCAGGCAACCTCACTCGGGGCGACGCCCAACGATGTCAGCAGACGTTGCGCGGCCCCATCCAGCGTCTCATCCGCCACCGACGCATGCTGACGCCACGGGCGATGTCCCAAGGCGGCATGCGCAGCCAGATGGAGCGCAGCCTGAATCAACTGGGCACGGCTGCTCTGGGCGAGCCAGTCGGCCCGAACGACAACGGAAGCGTCACTCAGCCCTACCGCGCCGCCCTGCATCACGATCTCGACGCGAGCCGGCAATGAACGGATCAGGGCGGGCCACTGGTGCATCAAATGCTGCCGCACTCGTTGCCAGCGATCGGCATCACCACCCGGGTACATGACCGTCCCGCTCTGGCTGGCCAAGCTGACCTGGCTGGCCAGAGGCCGAACCGCGCCGAGCCACCCAGACCGAGAAGGCGGGCTCATCGAATAACCGATCACCTACCGTTTGGTGCAATTGTTCGATCAGGCCGAAACTCAAGGTGTCATCGGGCAATTCCGTGGCCAGACACAGGGCATCGCCCAAGCCGATCCGTTGCTGCCCGACCGCTTCGCGGATTCGTCGCACGGCATCGATCTGCGCGGGCAAATCCACCAGATTGCGGAGCGCATCCGGCGTATGCAGCCAATCCGACACCGGATTTTGTTGCCCCGCAAACTCGGCCAGCGCGGTCGACGCCGCCTGACCAACACACGCGGCAATATGTGCGAAGGTGGTGGCATCCAGCAAAGGACGACGCTTGATGATGCGATCGGCAAAGGCCCAGCTCCGCGGGCTGGGAAAGGCCGTGATATCCGGCTCGGGTGAAAAACGGGCGAGCCACTCGGGTTCGGCCGCCATGAAATCACAGAGCACCGGGCTGATATCGCTCCGATCGGCCCAATCGAGCCAGGCATCGACATCGGCCTGCAGGGTGACATGCATGAATCGGTTCGCCAGAGGCGCGGGCATCGAATAGGTGATCCCCCGGTCGTCCAGACGATTCCCGGCCGCAATGATTGTCCAACCATCCGGCAGACGGTAAACCCCCAGACGCCGATCGAGAATTAATTGGTATGCACTGGCGGCAACCGCAGGCGGTGCGGCATTGATCTCGTCCAAAAACAGGATGCCCTCGGCGCCATCGCGCTCGGCATCCGGCAGCTCTTCGGGGGGAATCCAGCGTACCCGACCCTGATCATGCAGCGGGATGCCGCGCAAATCGGTCGGCTCCAGTTGGGACAGTCGCAGATCGATCAAGGTCAAACCTTGCTGGCGCGCGGCCTGACGAACCAGGTCGGATTTTCCGATACCCGGTGCGCCCCAGATCATCACCGGGACGGCATGCACCGGGTGGCACACGGTTTCATTCAGCAACTCGGCCAGCAGACGGGCATCCATCGCGGGGATTGTCGAAAACAGGGAAGGATCGGGTTTCATTGTGTATTTACTTGATTGACTAATAACGTGCCTACCCAATTTACACCTCTTTTCAGGGCAAACCGCCCCGATCTCGTGCAATGCCTATGGTCAAGCTCGCCTGCATTTGGCACCATACCCGGCTTATCATCACGCATCAAACCTGGCGCGCTTGGCGAACGACGGAATAGTCGCGCAAAAAACCTCGAGGAATACACCATGAATAATCTCGAATCGAGTCTAACGGAAAATCGAGTCTTCCCACCGAATCCCGACTTTGCTGCACAGGCACGCATCGGCTCTCGGGCCGCCTATGATGCCCTGGTCGCCGAAGCCGAACAGGACTACGAAGGCTTCTGGGCCCGACAGGCTCGCGAATGGCTGACCTGGGACAAACCCTTTAGCACGGTGCTTGATGAATCTCATGCGCCCCATTACCACTGGTTCAGCGACGGCATGCTCAATGCCTCCGTCAACTGTATCGACCGTCATTTGCCTGCCAAGGCGGACAAAACAGCGCTCATTGCGGAAGCCGATGACGGCAGCATACGGCGCATTAGCTACCAGCAGCTGCACGATCAGGTGGCCCAAATGGCCAACGGCCTGAAAAGCCTGGGCATCACCAAGGGTGATCGCGTCATTATCTATATGCCGATGATTCCCGAAGCGAGCGTCGCCATGCTCGCCTGCGCCCGCATCGGTGCCATTCACTCCGTGGTGTTCGGGGGCTTCTCGGCCGAAGCGCTGCGCGACCGGATCAATGACACCGGGGCGAAACTCGTCATCACCGCTGATGGCGGGATGCGTGGCGGCCGCGCCATTATGCTCAAAGCCGCGGTAGACAAGGCAATTGAGCATGGCTGCCCCAGTGTGGAACGGGTTGTCATGTTTGAACGGCTCGGCGGCCAGTCGGCCGCCCTCATCGCCGATCGTGATATCACCTGGGCCAAATTGACGGCGGATCAGCCAACCACCTGCACGCCGGTCAGCGTCGAGGCAGAACATCCTCTGTTCCTTCTATACACCTCCGGCTCCACGGGCAAACCCAAGGGCGTCCAGCACTCGACCGGCGGCTACCTACTCAATGCCGTGCTCACCAACGCCTGGGTCTTCGATCTCAGGGATGACGACGTCTACTGGTGTACGGCCGACGTCGGTTGGATTACCGGCCACAGCTATGTCACCTACGGCCCGCTGGCTCTCGGTGTTACCCAGGTTATTTTTGAAGGCGTCCCCTCCTACCCCGATGGCGGTCGTTTCTGGCGCATGGTGCAGGATCACAAGGTCTCCGTGTTCTACACAGCACCTACGGCAATCCGAGCATTGATGAAATTGGGCGACGACGTACCGAAGCAATACGACCTCAGTAGCCTGCGTCTTCTGGGCACCGTGGGCGAGCCCATCAATCCCGAAGCTTGGATGTGGTACCACCGCGTCATCGGCGGCGAACACTGCCCGATTACTGATACCTGGTGGCAAACCGAAACCGGCGCGCACATGATCGCGCCCTTACCCGGCGCAATTCCGACCAAGCCCGGCTCTTGCACCCTTCCCCTACCCGGCATCATCGCGGACATTGTCGATGACGAAGGCCTACCCATCGGGGCCAACCAAGGGGGCAATCTGGTGATCAAGCGGCCTTGGCCCTCCATGATCCGTACCGTCTGGGGCGATGACAACCGATTCCAGCGCAGCTATTTCCCCGAAGCACTCAAAGGCTACTATCTGGCGGGCGACTCGGCACGACGCGACGATGACGGCTACTTCTGGATCATGGGTCGGATCGACGATGTCTTGAATGTATCCGGCCACCGTCTGGGCACCATGGAAATCGAATCCGCTCTGGTTGCCCACCCAGACGTCGCGGAAGCTGCCGTTGTCGGCAGGCCGCACGATGTAAAAGGCGAGGCCGTCGTGGCCTTTGTCGTCTGCAAAGGCGATCGTCCGCAGGGGGCAGAAGCCGACGTGATGACCAAAGTGCTCAGAGACTGGGTAGCTGAACAGATCGGGCCCATTGCCAAACCCGATGAAATACGTTTTGGCGACAATCTACCGAAAACGCGCTCCGGAAAAATCATGCGCCGCCTTCTGCGCGGTATCGCGAAGGGTGAATTACCAAATGGTGATGTTTCAACGCTGGAAAACCCAGCTATCCTTGAGCAACTACTTGGTCAATAACCCCAACCGGGACGACCACTCCGGTCGCCCCGGCCCCTACTAGCTCAGGAGAAAACGCCATGTCGGCACCCACCCCGCCCCCCGCCGTAAAGGTTCGAGTCTGGGATTTGCCCATACGGGCCATCCACTGGCTCCTCGTGCTTGCCGTAATCGGGCTGTGGTACACCGCCGAGGTACTCGACACCGTCGACAACCTCGACTGGCACATGGATATCGGCTTCGTCATGATCGGCCTGCTGGTCTTTCGTATTTTGTGGGGATTTTTCGGGAGTGAAACCGCACGATTCAGTCACTTCGTCAAAAGCCCCGGACACATAAAGTCCTACATCAAGTCACCCAGCAAGGGCATATTCCTGGGTCACAACCCGCTGGGCGCCCTGTCGGTCATCGCCATGCTCCTCTCCCTCCTGCTGCAGGTTGGCACGGGTTTGTTCGCGCATGACGAGCTGTATACCTCTGCTCCGCTCAGCGATTATGTATCCAGCAAGACCAGTGCCCTGCTTACGGAAATCCATCAGGTCAACTTCAACGTCCTGCTGGGATTGATCGTGCTCCATCTCGCGGCCGTCGCTTTCTATCAATTCAAGAAGCACGATCCGCTGGTGCGCGCCATGATCACCGGCAAACGGATCATCAAGGCAGAGGAAACCATTCTGAATCCGAATCCTCGCTTTGTGGGCTGGATTACATTCGTGATCATCGCCCTCATCGCGGGCGGCGTCGGCTATGTGTTCGCCACACAGATCCCCACGATCATGCACCTGTTCGCACGCGGATAGGGCTGAACCAGCAAGATTCTGTCGCTGACGTTGAGGCAGCTATAGTCCGAAGCGGGCGGGCGCGACGCAATACAGTTTTGCCTAAGCACCCTAAGCCGCCACACCGATTCCCCACAAAGGACGCGGTGTGGCGGTTTTTTCATGGTGTGAACGCAGGACTGAACGATGCGTAGACCTTGCCCAGGCGCGCCACTCATTATTGGCTATTCCCCTCTGGCCATCGTCCTGGCTATCAGCCGCCAGAACAACCCACACCGACATATCCCGAAGCTGAGTTTCCCGGTTTAATATGGGCCTTAAGTATCCTTTGAGCGACCACAGGAACGAAGCGTCAGAATTCCCCGAATGGCACCCTCTTCCACTTGGCACACAGACCCGCGCAGGCGGCAGAACGACCAGAGCAAAGCCGGTACGCCAAAGAAGGCCCTGAAATGACGACATAAAAAAACCCGCCGCACCGAAAGGTGGGCGGGTCTTGGCGGTAAACGCCCAGCGTAGATTAACGCTTGGAGAACTGTACCGCGCGGCGTGCTTTACGCAGACCGACTTTCTTACGTTCGACTTCACGCGCATCACGGGTAACGAACCCAGCGGTACGCAGTGCAGGACGGAAGCTTTCGTCGAAATCGATCAGGGCACGGGTCAAACCGTGACGAATCGCGCCCGACTGGCCGCTGGGACCGCCGCCTTGAACCGTAGCAAATACGTCGAAACGATCTGTCAGCTCAAGCAATTCCAGGGGTTGACGTACGATCATGCGGGCAGTTTCACGACCGAAGAAATCTTCAATCGTTTTGCCGTTGATCGTAATGGCGCCATTGCCAGGACGAAGAAATACCCGTGCCGCTGAAGTTTTGCGACGACCAGTACCGTAGTTTTGTGTTACTGCCATGATTGATGATTCTCCAATCAAATCTCTAGCGGCTTAGGTTGCTGAGCCGAGTGGTTATGTTCGCTACCAGCGTACACTTTGAGTTTGCGGAACATATCACGACCCAGCGGGTTTTTCGGCAACATGCCCTTAACCGCCATCTCGATCACACGTTCTGGAGCGCGCTCAAGCATCTTCTCGAAGGTGAAGTGCTTCATATTACCGATAAAACCGGTATGGAAGTGGTAGATCTTGTCTTGTGCCTTGTTGCCCGTTACTTTCACATCTTTCGCATTCACGATGATGATGTAATCGCCGGTATCAACGTGCGGCGTGAATTCGGCCTTGTGCTTGCCACGCAGACGACGAGCTACTTCAGTCGCGAGTCGACCGAGCGTTTTGCCCGAAGCATCGACCACGAACCAGTCGCGTTTGACGTCTGCCGACTTGGCGGAAAATGTTTTCATGTACTAGAGCTCCCAAGAGAAGCAGGATATTGCATTGATTCAAAGAGGCGGCGATTCTAGCGAAACATCTGCCACCTGACAAGTACAAATTGGATCGCCGCACGCCATAACCCATGAAGAGGGCTAAATTGAGGCAAAAAAAGAGCCGGCACGAGGCCGGCAACAAGAACCACCAAAGAATTAGCAATTAACGGTATTAGAATACACTAATAAACAAACGTTGCAACACCCATTTGATCAATCCGCACACGCATCAGCGACTTGCCCCGTTCAAGCGGCCATGCTTTGATAGCTAGATGAATCTCCCACCTCCTTCCAAAGCGTTCTCCGCCCTGCCTGAACGCATTCGACATCACGCGCTCGAATGCGTGATGTGCGGCATTTGCGTCCCTCATTGCCCAACATTCGCCCTGACGCAAAACGAAGCGGATGGTCCGAGAGGGCGGATCAGTCTGGCACTCGGGTTAAGTAGCGGCCAACTTCCTGCAGACACGGCGATCATCGATCACCTCGATCATTGCCTGAGCTGCCTCGCCTGCGAATCGGTCTGCCCGTCCAAGGTTCAGTACGGCACCTTGATGGATGACGTACGCGATGCACTGGCGACGGGCACCTTCGCCGCGCATGTGGACCAACCCACCCTACCGAAAGCGGCGCAGCGCCACTGGGCCTTCCTCAGGAACAACCTATTCAGCCAGCGCCAGGCCTTCGGGCATCTGTGGTCGATATTAAGTTTTCTGGAATATCTCCGGATCGGTGGATTCATTCGTGCGCGCGGCGGACGCTTCGGGCGCACCCTGCCCCCCGAATTGCCGGATCGATTTCACCCAAGCCAGACAAAAACGCGTCAACCCACCACCAACCGACACACCACACGCAAAAAAGTGGGGCTGTTCATCGGCTGCACCGGCGAGTCGCTGAACAGCGATGCGGTGCGCGCCAGTATTCGTGTGTTGCAGACCTTGGGCTACGCGGTAGAAACACCCAAAGCACAAGTATGTTGCGGCGCCATGCACCAACATGGCGGCGATTCGGCACGCGCGGTGCAGTTACGCGCCGAAAACCGCCAAGTTTTTTCCGATCCCGAATTGGCCGCGATCATCGTCATCGGCAGCGCCTGTACAGCCGAATTGTTGCGGGAGCCCCATTCGATATCCGTCCTGGAAATCACCGAATTTCTGGCAGGCATTCCCGACGCCGATTGGCCAGCGCTGCAACCCAACACGGCTCGGGTAGCGATTCACCTGCCCTGCAGCCAGATCCGTGTCCTGAAGCAGCCCGGCAGCACAGAACAACTACTTCGAAAAATTCCCGGCCTGACGATACTGCCACTCGCCACGAACGATCGCTGCTGCGGCGCGGCTGGCATGCATGTCTTGATGTATCCCGAACAGGCCGATGCCCTGCGCAGGCCGAAGCTGACAGAAATCGACACATTGGAACCCGACTTCGTGGTGTCGGCTAATATCGGCTGTGCGACACATATCGCGGCAGGTTTGGGTGTGCCCGTGCGCCACCCGGTTGAGTTGATCGCGCGGGCGCTCGACTGATTTCACCGGGGGCCGCAGAAGCCCCAGTCAGAAAACTCGTGCGGTCAGGATTTAATCCCGGACCTCGAAATCGTAGGTAATGTCGACGCTACTCTTGAGCATCGCCGAGACGGAGCAGTATTTATCGGCCGAAAGCTTGACCGCCCGCTCGACCTGCTTGGGATCGAGCCCCGGTCCCTTGACGACATAATGCAGATGGATCTTGGTGAAGACCTTGGGCGCGGCGACTTCGGAGCGATCCGCTTCCAGCTCGATCCAACAGTCTTCGACCGGCTGGCGCTGTTTACCCAGAATCACCATGACGTCGATGGCCGTACAGCCGCCCAGTCCCATCAGCACCATTTCCATAGGCCGTGCGCCCAGATTTCGTCCGCCGATTTCCGGCGAACCGTCGAGCATGATGCCGTGTCCGCTATCCGCTTCGGCCATAAAGGCCATCCCCTCAACCCATTTCACGCGTGCTTTCATATCGAGTCCTCGCTAAACAGGGCGTGCAACGCACGGCCCGGATCATCGGCGCGCATGAAGACCTCGCCGACCAGAAAAGTATGCACATCCGCCGCCCGCATCAAGGCCACATCATCGCGCGTCAGAATTCCGCTCTCGGTCACGATCAGGCGATCCGCCGGGATCAGGGGCAGAAGCTCAAGGGTCGTGTTCAGCAACACCTCAAACGTGCGCAAATTGCGGTTGTTGATCCCGACCATCTCGGCCCCCAGCGCCAGCGCCCGGTCGAGCTCCGGCCGATCATGCACCTCGACCAGCACGTCCATCCCGAGCGAACGCGCCAGCTCATACAGTTCGCGCATCCGGTCGTTTGTCAGTGCGGCAACGATCAGCAGAATGCAGTCCGCACCCAGTGCGCGCGCCTCATAGACCTGCCAGGAATCAATCATGAAATCCTTGCGCAGCACCGGCAACGCACAGGCCGCACGCGCCTGCTGCAGATAGTCCTCATGCCCCTGAAAGAAATCGTGATCGGTCAACACCGACAGACAGGCCGCGCCACCGGCGGCATAGCTTGCCGCAATGGCCGCCGGGTCGAAGTGTTCCCGTAGCACGCCCTTGCTGGGCGAAGCTTTCTTGACCTCGGCGATCACGGCCGACTGACCCTGGGCGACGTGGCGACGCAAAGCGGCCAGAAATCCCCGTGGTACCGAACCCTCCTGGCTTGCCGCCTGGGCCGCCGCACGGATGGCAGCCAAAGGGCGCAAAATGGACCGCTCGGCCACTTCCTCCGTCTTGCGGTGGAGTATTTTCTGCAGGATGTCGGGCGTCTGATTCATCGGATTCGGATTCACGGTAGCGGGCGGTTAAGCGGGGCAGGATTGGGTCTTGGCGATCAGGGCATCGAGGCGCTGCAGGGCGGCACCGGATTTCAGCACAGCCTGCGCACGCACGACCCCATCGGCCAAGGAAGATTTGAGATCGGCACAGTAAATGGCTGCACCGGCGTTGAGGGCGATCATATCCGCCACCGGGCCTTCCTCGCCACCCAGCGCCGCGCGAATCAGCGCCACACTTTGTGCCGGGCCATCGACCACCATACTGTTCAGCGGCTGACGATTCAGACCAAACTGCTCGGGACTGATGCGATAGCGCGTGATCTGCCCCTGATTCAGCTCGGCCACCTCGGTCGATTCGGCGAGACTGATTTCGTCCAGCCCGTCATGGCTGTGCACCACCAGCACATGCCGCGCACCCAGCGCTTTCATCACGGCCGCCAGCGGTTCCAGCCAATGCGCCGCATACACGCCAAGCAGCATCGCCGGGGCGCCGGCCGGGTTCGTCAGCGGCCCCAGCACATTGAACAGTGTCCGCACACCCAGTTCCTTGCGGGGCACGGCGGCATGGCGCATGGAGCCGTGATGCTGAGGCGCGAACATGAAGCCGATCCCCAGTTCGCGCACACAGTCCGCGACACAGGCGCTCGACACGTCCAGCTTCACGCCCGCCGTTTCCAGCATGTCGGCACTGCCGGACTTACTCGTGATCGAGCGATTGCCGTGCTTGGCCACATGCCCGCCCGCCGCCGCCACCACAAAGCTGGCTGCGGTGGACACATTAAATAGCGCCGAACCATCGCCGCCCGTGCCGACGATATCCACGAGATGCGGCACATCTACTTGCACGCCGACCGCCAACTCACGCATCACTTCGGCCGCCGCCGTGATTTCGTCGACCGTCTCGCCTTTCATGCGCAGCGCGACCATGAAGCCCGCGACTTGAACCGGCGTGGCGCCACCCGACATGATTTGACGCATGACGACCCGCATCTCCGCGCGGGTCAGATCCTGCCGCTCGACCGCACGGGCGATGGCTTGGCTGATATGTTCGACAGGTTGTGTCATGGCAATCTCGAATGGCTGGTCTTTGGATTTTTGAATGTCGTATTCGATCGCTGATGCCGCCGCCCCGGAAACCGGGACCTTATCGGCCCATAAGACGTCGAAGCGGCATTCACATAAAGAATGAGGCGTGAAATTAACACGGCAGAACCGCGCAACGCCAGCGAACCGCCACGCGGAAGGTGGTTCGCCATCATGCCGAACGCTGACGGACGATCCATCGCTGCAGTATACTGGCCGCTATTTGCTTTCCAGCCGACGAGTGTGTCATGCCAGCCAACCACGATCTGACAACCTTCCAGGGACTAATCCTCGCGCTTTCCCAATTCTGGGCCGAGCAGGGCTGCGCGCTGTTGCAGCCGCTTGATCTGGAAGTCGGCGCGGGCACCTTTCACCCCGCCACCTTCCTGCGGTCGATCGGCCCGGAGCCGTGGCGCGCCGCGTATGTGCAACCCTCGCGCCGTCCCACCGACGGTCGCTATGGCGAAAACCCGAACCGTCTGCAGCATTACTATCAGTTTCAGGTGATCCTCAAGCCTTCGCCGGACAACATCCAGCAACTCTACCTCGATTCGCTGGCTCTGCTGGGCTTCGACCCGCTCACCCACGACATCCGATTTGTGGAGGACAACTGGGAATCCCCCACCCTGGGCGCCTGGGGTCTGGGCTGGGAAGTCTGGCTCAACGGCATGGAAGTCACTCAGTTCACCTACTTCCAGCAGGTTGGCGGGCTGGACTGCCGCCCCGTGTCCGGCGAGATCACCTACGGGCTGGAGCGGCTGGCCATGTATATGCAGGACGTCCAGAGCGTCTACGATCTCGTCTGGTCGAGAAGCGACGCGGGCATCATCACCTATGGCGACGTGTACCATCAGAACGAGGTCGAGCAATCGACCTACAACTTCGAGCATGCCGACACCGCCTTCCTGTTCACCCTGTTCGATCAGGCGGAACGGGAATCGTTGCGACTCGTGGAACTCAACCTGCCGCTGCCCGCCTACGAACAGGTTCTGAAGGCCTCGCACGCCTTCAATCTGCTGGATGCGCGCCGGGCGATTTCCGTCACCGAACGCCAGCGCTTCATCCTGCGGGTGCGCACCCTCGCCCGCGGCGTGGCAGAAACTTATTATGCGAGCCGCGAAGCCCTGGGCTTTCCGATACTCGCGCGCAATACCGCCCCCGATGCGGTCTGACCCCCATTCCACCCGACAGAATCAACGGAATTTTTGATGACCGAATCTGCAGATTTTTTATTTGAACTCGGCACCGAAGAACTGCCCCCGAAGGCACTGGGCCGTCTCAGCGCCGCGCTGACCGAAGAATTGCTGGCCGGGTTCACCGAGGCGAGCCTGCCCTTCGGCGCTTATCATGCCTACGCTGCGCCCCGGCGCATGGCGGTACTGGTGCACGATCTGGCACTGATTACCCCGGCCCAGGACGTCGAACGGCGCGGTCCGGCCGTGGCATCGGCCTTTGATGCCGACGGCAATCCCACCCGCGCCTTGCTCGGCTTCGCCAAATCCTGCGGCGTCGACGTCGGCGATCTGACGCAACTCGATACCGACAAGGGCAGCTGGCTCGTCTATCGGCATACGCAAAAAGGCCGCACCGCCGCCGAGATCATTCCGGCCGCCATCGAGCGGGCGCTGGCCAAGCTACCGACGCCCAAACGCATGCGCTGGGGCTCGGGTACGGCCGAATTCATTCGCCCGGTGCATTGGGCGGTGGTGCTGCACGGCACGACGGTCCTCGACACCGAGATCATGGGCTTGAAGGCCGGCCGGGAAACCTATGGCCATCGCTTCCACCATCCTGCCGCCCTGGTGATCGACCAACCGGCGCATTACGCGACGATCCTTGAGAACAAGGGTCATGTTCTGGCGGATTTCGACGAACGGCGTGCGCGCATCCAGGCGCAAATTGCCACCGTCGCACTGGATCTGGGCGGCCAAGCACAGGTAGACCCCGACCTGCTGGATGAAGTCACCGCGCTGGTCGAGTGGCCGGTGGCTGTCGCCGGTCGTTTCGAGGAATCCTTCCTGCAAGTGCCCCACGAGGCACTGATTTCCACCATGCAGGACAACCAGAAGTATTTCCCGCTGGTCGATGCCCAGCGCCGATTGATGCCCTGGTTCATCACCATTGCCAATATCGACAGCCGCGATCCGTCGGCCGTCCGCGCCGGCAACGAGCGGGTGATCCGCCCGCGTTTCTCCGATGCGCTGTTCTTCTGGAACGAGGATCGCAAGCACACGCTGGAATCCCATCTCGAACCGCTCAAGACGGTCGTGTTCCAGCAGCGGCTCGGCACCCTGTTCGACAAGACCCTGCGCGTTGAACAATTGAGCGCCTACATCGCCGAACTTATCGGGGCTGACAAGGCGATGGCCCGCCGGGCGGCACGGCTGTGCAAATGCGACCTGCAAAGCCAGATGGTCGGCGAATTCCCGGAACTTCAGGGGATCATGGGCCGTTATCTGGCCGCACACGATGGGGAGCCAGCACCCGTTGCCCAGGCGCTGGACGACTACTACCTGCCCCGCCGGGCAGGCGATGCCCTGCCGGCCGGTGACGTGGCCCAAGCCGTCGCCCTGGCCGATCGGCTCGATACCCTGGTGGGAATTTTCGCCATCGGCCAGGCGCCCACCGGCGCGAAGGACCCCTTCGCCCTGCGCCGCGCCGCCCTCGGCGTACTGCGCATTCTGGTCGAACAGGGTCTAGATCTTGATCTCAAGGATCTGCTGGAACAGGCGGCCAAGGGCCTTGCTCAAGCCGTGCCAGAAGCCGCCGATCATGTGTTGTCGGTATTCGAGTTCATCACCGAGCGACAACATCGCTACAGTCTGGACCGCGGCATCCGTGCGGACGTGTTTGCCGCCGTGGCCGCCGTGGGTTGCACCCGCCCGCTGGACTTCGAACAGCGGATGATTGCGGTCAACCACTTCCTGACCCTGCCCGAGGCCGAGGCGCTGGCCGCCGCCAACAAGCGCATTCAGAACATCCTGAAAAAGCAGGACCAGGCGCCCTCCGCCGTGATCGACAACGCCTTGCTGGTCGAATCAGTGGAACAGGTCCTGTTCGACAAGCTCACCAGCATTGAACCCGTGATTGCCACCTTCATGGCAGGAAATGATTACAACGGTGCACTCACCGCACTGGCCGCGCTTCGCGCGCCGGTCGATGCCTTCTTCGAGGGCGTAATGGTGATGGCGGACGACCCGGCCCTGCAGCAGAACCGCCTGGCACTTCTGCAACGCATTGGCGCGCTGTTCCTCAGCATTGCCGATCTGGCACAACTCAACGGCTGACATGAGCAAGTGATGGAACCGATAACCGAAACCCTGGGCCGCTGGATCAGTTTCATAGCGGTCGTGCTGCGCTCGATCATCTTTCAGATTCTGTCCCTCGGCGCGTTGACGCTCTATATACCGATCCTCATCGTAGGGAATCTGATCCCTTTCCATCGGCGGTATTACATCCTGTTCGGTTATGCGCGCAGCGTCCTGTGGCTGACCCGAAACATCCTCGGTATCCACTGGCAGATCGAAGGCTTCGATCGTCTGCCGACCCCCGGTGGCGCGCCACCGGGACGTCTGATCGTCTCCAAACACCAGTCGACCTGGGAGACCATGTTTCTGCCCAACGAACTGTACCTGGCCTCGTTTGTGCTGAAAAAGGAGCTGTTCTGGGTGCCGATTTTCGGTGCCGGATTGCGGGCCGTCAAACCGATTGCCATCGACCGCAAGGCGGGCACTCAGGCGCTGAAGCAGATTCTGAAGCAGGGCAAGGCCGCGCTCGCCGAAGGTCGGGATGTCATCATCTTCCCGGAAGGGACCCGGCAGCACCCGAACGCAGCACCCAACTACAGGATCGGTGCGGCCATGCTGGCCGTCCAGGCCAAGGTGCCGGTCTATCCCATCGCCATCGACAGCGGATGCGTCTGGCGCAAGGGGCAGCTTCTGAAGCGCCCCGGCACCATCCATATCGTGTTCGGGCCGCCCATTGACAGCACGGGCAAACGCGCCGATGAACTCAATGCCGAAATCCAGCACTGGATCGAGACCGAACAGCAACGAATGTATCGGGAGTACGGCTGCGCCGCGCTCGGCACCACACAATCACCGCAGCCGGTCGCAACGCGGAACGAACCGAACTAACGCGCGTCTGTATCCTGGCGATAAGCCTCAAGCACCCAATCAGGCACCGTGCTGCGGTTCTTCGATGCCTCGACCCCATGCTGCACGAACTGGTGCAACGTCAGGTCATTGCAGTGGATCAATTCGACAAGTTTGGGATCATCGGCGGTCATCAGGGTCTCGACCCCGTCCGGAATATTCCTGAGGGTCACCGAGAGCGCATCGCGGTATTCAAACAGCGCGCTGAACAACGGATCCCAGGACCGAATCGCCCGACCCTGACCAAAACGCTGCTCCATGCCCGTTGCGTGGGCCTGCAACACTTGGACCAGTTCGGGATTCTCGCTGGTCGTTAATGCCCGAATCCCGTTCGGCAGACGCTCGGTCACCCGCTTCAGAGCGCCGTGGTCCGCCAGCAACCGGACATACAGCGCCTCGTCCCGCCGATGCGCCTCATCGCTCCCCCGTCCGTGCCGGTAGACAAGGGGCTGTATCGATTCATGGTCGGACATAACACCCCCAGAATTCCAGCAAACAAAAACCATAGCGATTATCCGGCAATTCTACCGCCAGAGAAATACCTCGAAAAGCAGGAAGCATTCCACGCACGTCACGCCGAGCAGAAAGCGAACACCAGACCAACGTCATACCTGCCCCTATCGCGATTACGGGATCGTAACCCTCACCACCTAATCTTGACCGTTATACTTTGATCATGAATGTTCTCATCGAAGTCCACGTCCCACAAAAACGGTCCCCGGCCTAATGCGCCCAGTTGCAAGCCTGCTCTTGATTCTCGGCCTGCTTGCGCAGCCCATTGCCGGCATCGCGGCCGATGGGCCGATGGTCGACAGCGTTGTCGTCGAGCGCACGACATTCACCCCCACCCAAACTGGCTACGGGGATATCCGCCCCATTGCCGAAGTCGCACTGACGGCCCAGCAAACCGGCCGAATCACTGCGCTCAGCGTACTGCCCGGCCAATTCATCAAGAAAGGCACGGTGATCGGGCATCTCTCCGGTACCGCCATTGAGGCACGCCGGGCCGAATACCGGGCGCATCTGCTGCAAGCCACGGCGGCCGAGACCAATGCCGCCCGACTGTTGACCATCGACCAACGCACGCTATCCGACCAGATCAGCACCCGCCAACAACTCATCCGGGCGGAACAAGCCCTGAAATACGCGCGGACTGAACGGAAAATCGCCGAAGCCACGCTGAACGAATTTACCCGAAAGATCGTCTTGCGCAGCCCGATCAACGGCACCGTCACAGCCGTCCAATACGCCAATGGCAGCCTCGTCCAACCCGGTACGACCATCGCCCGCCTCGCCCCAACCAACAATCTCCATCTTGAGGCCCGCTTTTTCGGTGCCCCCATCACACCCGGCATGCGGGGGATGTTTCACCCGCTCGGCACCCACAAACCCATCGCCGTCCAAGTCACTCAGGTGTTACCCATCGATCCGCGCGACGGCAGCCAGCCCGCATTGTTGCGCCCCATCGCGCCGACAGCCCCCTCCGATTGGGTCATGGGCGTCGCCGGCCGGGTCGTGTTATCCCGCCCGCCGCAAACCCGGATTCTCGTCCCTACGCGGGCGTTGATTCTGGATCAGGGGCGATGGTGGGTTTTATTGCACACCGCTCGCGGCCCGCAACGTCAAGCCGTCACCATCGAGCACAGCCAGGGGGACGACACCGCCGTACTCAGCGGCCTGAAAGCCGGTGACCGCGTGATCGTGGAACAGGTCTATCGGCTGTTCCACCGCGACTTTGCCCAACGCTACCAGCAGCCCGATTAACCATAACTCATGCCGGACTCCGTCAATGCCCCCGTTGTGCCCCCCGCCTTGAGCCGCCTTTGGCAGAAACCCACGCTGTGGGCGCTGCTGTATGGCGCGCTGATCGCCTACGGCATTTATGCCTTCATGCACATTCCCGTGGAAGTGCTCCCCCGCTTCGACTATCCGCAAATCAGCATTGTGACCCATGCCCCCGGCGCCACCGCCCAGGAGCTGGAACAGATGATCGCCCGTCCGCTGGAAGCCGAGTTGCTGGCCTTGCCGGGGCTGGAAGGGCTTCGATCCACCATCGGGCACGGCAGCGTGCAAACCGATGTGCGCTTTGCCGAGAACACCAGTCCTACCCTTGATCTGCAAACCGTCAACGGGGCAATCGACCGAGCCCGGGGCCACCTGCCGACCAACGCCCATCCCTACGCCGAGATCATGGGCAATGCCATCAATGAAGTGGCCGATTACAGCTTGATCATCCCCCCCGATGTAGCGCCGGCCACGGTGCAGCACCAGATTCTGAATCGGATCGTCCCTGCCTTGCGGGCCCTGCCGGGCGTGCAACGGGTCAACGTGTATGGCGGGGGCGAACAGGCACTCTGGGTTCAACCCGATCTGACTGCCCTGCGCCAACACCACATCTCGATCGATGCCCTCAAGCAGGCGCTCCGGCAGCAAGTGATTCTGCAACCGGCCGGGTATCTCACCCTCGGTCATCAGGATGTCCTGATTGAAGCGCGCAACCTGCCCAAAACCATTACCGAATTGGCTAAAACCACCGTACCGGGCGCCACCGGCCCCATCCAGATTTCCGCCCTCGCCCGAATCGTTCGTGCGCCGATCCCCACCCACAGTGCCGTGGCGCTGGACGATCATCCCACCATCGCCCTGACTATTTTCAAGCAACCCGGCGCATCCACCCTGCCCGTCACCCAAGCCGTGCAATCCACGCTGGATGCGACTCTCGCCCAGTTACCCAAAGGGACGCACTGGCTCAAGGTGTACGATCAGGGGCACCTCGTCCGCGTGATCGGCAACGACCTCACGCGCAATCTGCTGATCGGCGCCGTGCTCGCCGTCCTGGTGTTGTTCTGGCTGCTGGGCGGGGGCCGAGGGGTCTGGATTCTGGCAGTCAGCATTCCGCTATCCTTGCTGCTCGGGATTGCCGGGCTGTATGCCACCGGACAAAGTCTGAACCTGCTCACCCTCGGAGCGCTGACGGTGGCCGTGGGATTACTGGCGGACGACGCCATCATCGTGCTGGAAAGCATCATTCATCGCTGGGAGCAAGGCGATGATCGCTGGGCGGGCATCGGCCGCGGGCTGCGGGATATCGCCAGCCCGGACATCAGCGGCACCCTGTCCACCGTCGCGGTATTCCTGCCCCTGCTGTTGGTCGGCGGATTGGCCGGGCTGTTTTTCGTCCCCTTTGCCCTGGCGATGACCTTCGCGCTGCTGGCGTCCCTCGTGGTATCGCTGACCGTCATTCCCCTGGGGCTTGGGCTGCTGCACGCCGAGCGATACCTCGTTCCCCGCCATACCGCTGAGAATACCCCGCAGCATCCGGCGAAAACCCAGGGTTCTCATCACAGGGGTTGGCGTGACTCCGGCTCCCGGACGGTGGCAGCGCTCTACCGGGCAAACCACCGTATTTTCCGGGCCGTCAGCCGCTACCCGCGCAGTAGCCTGGCAGCCAGCCTGCTGCTCTTGCTGATCAGCCTGGCGGCCATGGGTTGGGTGACCGTGAACTTTCTGCCCCTGCCGAACGAAGGCGTGATGCTGGAAAGCTTCACCCTGCCACCGGGCACCTCGCTCACCGACACCGAAGCCACGGTCGCCAAAATGACGGCCCGGCTGCGTCAGGACCCGGCCGTCCGCCATGTCTTTGCCCGGATCGGTTCCGCCGCCAGCACCGCCTACACGGAGCCGGCCTATGCGGGCGAAATCCAGATCGTCCTGCGCCCGAACATCACGGTGGACGACCTGAACGCGATCGGTATCCGGCTACAAAAAATCAGCGCACTCGATGGTGTGCAAACCGCCATCGACACCCCGACCATCGAACGCGTCGGCGAGAGCCTGTCCGGCCTGCCGCAACCATTCGTCATTCGCGTGTATGGGCAAAACATCGACACCCTGCGCGAGATCGCGCAAAAAATCACCGCACATCTGCGAAAAAGCGTCCCCGAACTCACCGATGTCTTCAATAACGACGGCTATCCCATCAACCAGCTGACCCTGACCCCCAAGCCCGCCGCACTGGCGCTCTATCACACCACCCCCGCCCGCCTGTACGCCCAGATCAAACCTCTGCTGGCCGGCGAAATCCTCGCCCGGATTCCCGATGGCAATCAGCCCCTCGCCCTGTATCTACGCCCGGCGGACAGTCATCACCTGTCACTCGATCAACTGCGCGATCTGCCCATCCAGCTAGAAGGCGCCCATACGCCCCGCACGATTCCCCTGGGGCAACTCATGGACATTCGACTCACCGAAACACCCAATCAGATCCGACATATCGACGGCGCCCGCGCCCTGGACATTCTGGCCACACCAACCAGCCTCAATAGCCTCTCCACCATCCGGAAGGCCATCGACACCATCCCGCTGCCCAGCGGCTACCGCATCGGATTCGCCGGCCTCTACCCAGAACTCATCCATACCGGCATTGCCCTGGCCATCGCCGCCCTGCTCGCCTTCGCACTGATGTTCGGCATCCTGATCCTGCAATTCGACGGTGCACTCGCACCCAGCCTGCTCCTGCTGCAAATCCCGCTCGCCTTCACCGGAGGGGCATTGGCGCTCAGCTTGAGTGGGGTGGGTCTGAACATCACCGGGCTGATCGCCTTCCTCACCCTGATCGGCCTCGGGTTGAATCACGGCATCGTTTTGCTCCATCGCGTGCGACGCAATGAACAGGCCGGCCAATCGACGGCCGACGCCGTAGAAGAAGCAATCCACGTTCGTTTCCGCCCCATACTGCTCACCACCCTCACCGCCATTCTGGGCATGCTGCCCACCGCCCTCGGCTGGGGCCAGGGCGCAGCCCCCGAACAGGGACTCGCCATCGTGATTCTGGGGGGCATTTTGTGGAGCGCCCTGCTCTCGACCAACCTGATCCCGGCCCTGTACCTGCACTACCGAACCGCGCGCGACTAAATATCCCAAACCGAATGCGGGGGAGCCCCCGCATTCACAGTTCTAGGGATGGGAATTCAGAACAGGCGCGGCACGGGTAGCTACAAGGGGCTCCCTGCGCAACCGATAAAAAATCGCCAGATGCGTGGTTGCCAATAGCGGAACCAGAAATCCAGGGATCAGCAGCCAAGGCAAAGACGTCATCAAAGCCGATCCCGGTTCCGTGAAAATCAATCGCAAGGGGCCCGGAGAAGAAATCACACCGAGCCCAATCGCAGCCATCAGATCCAACAGTCCGAGGGTATTCCATACCCATACGGCTGGCACGATGGTCGCCCCTTTCCGATAAAACAGCCAGGCCACGGGCAAAGCAGTCAGACCGATCAGAATATCCCCCCAACCCGCAACTGGTGCGAAAGGTCCCGGCAGACGTCCATCGGCATACAAAATCAGGAAAGAGACCCCGAGGATACGAACGACATTCACCCCGATCAGCATCGACAACGGAATGGCATTCAACGCCCGATGCATACCGCCATGCCATAACAACCCCAGACTCAGCACAATGATCGGCAGCACGACAGCGATACCCAGACCGGACACACCGAACCCTCGCTGATAATGAAAAGCCTCAATGGCCGCCAGTATGGTGACCACCACAAACCAGACAGACAGCCCCACGGCAATGCGGATCCGCGCCCAGGGATCGCCCCCAAACCCGATGGATAACACCGCAATGGCAATCGCGGCACTGGCGGTCAACTCAATCGAAGCAATCAAATCGAAAATCATGTGACACCTCAATGTGCATATACACCTATTTAGATCAAAAAATCATCCGTCGAGGGCATTAAGCTGCTCGCGGATGCCGGTACGGCGAATCACATCGCCAACAGTTGCCTGCGCCTGTTTCCAGGCATCCAGGGCGGCCAAGGCCGCCGCCTCTCCCTGTTTTGTAATCTCGATGCGGCGGATACGTTGATCGGCCGCCGGCACGGACTGCACAAATCCCTTCTTTTCCAGCGGGCCGAGATTTCGAGTGAGCGACGTGCGCTCAAGCCCCAGCATCGTGGCCAGATCCGTCAATGGCAACGGACCGGTCTGGGCCAGAGTCGCCAGCACCGTGAACTGGGTCGCCCGCAACCCCGTCCCCCGAAAACTGGCCTCATAATGCTGGGTCACGGCGCGGCTCGCACGACGCAATGCCGAGCAGGCGCATTGTCGGCAGGCCATAAATTCGGAAAAATCATTCATGAGCGTGTATATACACCCAAATAAAAAGCCCTTCAAGCACTCTTTCTCTTAACCGCCCGAATTCAGGCGGCGCCTTCCCGCAACAGCGAATCCAGCTGCGAAAGCATTTCCTCGCTAAGGTGATGCAACGTGGTCAAACCGGCAGACGCCTCGGTGCTGCCATGACGCGATAAAATCTCGACCAATTCCTGAGCCCGATCGTGAATGCGATGATGCAGAGGCTCGATCGCCTCAAAGGGCGCGCTTCCCAGATAGTGCTGCCGACCCTCTTCATGCAGCCACTGACCAAAACGGCATTCACGATCATTCAGCGGTAAGGGTTTATCGTTTTCTCCGCGAATGTAACGATCGATGGCAAGCATCCACGCATTGTGATCAACGACGGCGAAAAGCGCCGGCAGCTCATTTCGCGCGATGGGCTCCAGCCCCAGCCAAGAGGCATCGACCCGCCAGTTGGCAATCCATCCATTGACCTCGGCGGCGGGCATCGGACGCGCAATCCCATAGCCCTGCCCCAGTTCACAGCCAAGTCGCAGCAACATCTTCCCGTGCTCAATCGTCTCGACGCCTTCGGCAATCGCCTGACGGCGGAAGGCCGTCGCCAACCCCAAGACGCCCTCCACGATGGCCAAGTCATCCGGATCATGAAGCATATCGCGGATAAAACTCTGATCGATCTTGAGCGTCGCAGCGGACAGATATTTGAGA